>CAYPUQ010000001.1:0-23434 GCA_964413655.1 uncultured Solibacteraceae bacterium
CGGGTAAGCCCTTCCCCAGGGGTGCGGCGGCCCTAGGGATTCAAGCGGAGAAGGACGGCCGTGATATTATCCGGCCCCCCCGCCTGGCGCGCCTGCTCTACGAGATAGTGGCATTGGGCCGCTAAAGATTGCTCACTTCTTAGCCCTTCGGAGATAGTCTCCAGGGATACTACCCCGTGGAGGCCGTCCGAGCAAAGGAGGAATTCCACGCCCGGAGCCGGCGTGACGGCATAGGAATTGATCCGCAACGGACTCTGTACCCCGACCGCCATCGTGAGCACGTGGCGCATTGGGTGGGTCTTGAGGCGCTGGGCATCGAGCCCGAGGCGGCTACCGATCTCATGAGCCCAGGTGTGGTCCTCGGTGATGACTGAAAGGTTCCCGTCTTCATAGAGATACGCGCGGCTGTCGCCGACGCTGGCGATAACCAGTTGGCCTTCGCACTCCATGACCCCGACCAGAGTGGTGCCCATGCCCTGCAGTTCGGGATGCTGCTGCGCGGTTTCGAGCACACGGCGATTGGCCTCTTCAAAGGCCTGCGCCAAGGAATCGACGGTCCGCTCGGAACAGTTTTGCACGTATTCGACGACGGTTTCGACAGCAATGCGCGATGCAAGCTCGCCGCCCTCGGCCCCGCCCATGCCATCGGCGAGCAAATAGAGGCCCAGATCCGGGTCGATATAGTAATAATCTTCGTTATTCTTGCGGACGCAGCCCGGGTCCGTAAACGCATACGCCTCAAGCATGCGACCTCCGGATTCTGTACAATTGGCGCTCTTCATAGGACGAGCCGCAGTCCGACTTGGAAGACTCTACCGTCGTTTAGCGTATTTGTGATCCTACCAAAGGAAGGCGACGTCAGGTTGCGTTGGGGCTCATCGAATTGCGGAGTATTTGTCAGATTATAGGCTTCCACGCGAAACAGCGCCAACCATTCCCGTTGCCCGCCGAAGTTCCAGCGCTTATTGAGCGCCGCGTTCAGGTTCGCGATCCGCGCCTTGCGGAACGTGTTCCGGCCGATGGAGCCGCGCATCTCGCCCGGCTGAATGTAAGCGAAGCGTTCGCGGCCGAGGATCTCCGGCGCCACATCGGGGTGTGGAATGGTCCATCCCAGGATCGACGGATCGAGGATACTCGGGCGGTCGCTCGGCCCGCCATCGACGTTGCCGAAGCCGGGCGCGTCCGAGCCCACGTACAGCGTGTACGGGGTGCCCTGCTTAAGGAGGGAAACGCCAGACGCTTGCCAGCCATCCAGCAGCCACCGCATCCAACCGTTCCGGTGTATCGGAAACGGCAAGTCCCACGTGCCCACGATAAGTAGTGCGTGCGGCGCGTCGAAATTGCTGCGCCCTTTCTTGTCGCGAAAGGACTCGTATTGCCACTGGCTGCGTCCGCGCAACATGTCGCCATTGGCGGCGGTGGAGGTGAAGTCCGGCCCTTCGTCGATCGCCTTGCTGAACGTGTAGGTGGCGGCGGCGCGCACGCCGAGCGGTAGCGCGAGGTCGTAGCTGGCGATGGCCGCGTCATAGTAGCCGACGCCACCGTTCAAGACGCGCCGCACCTCGAAGTAGCGGGGATCTGGGCGCCGCTCGTCGACTGTCGCGAGAGTGAGAGGAATGCCGGGAATCGGTTCGGCGCGATTCTCGATGAACGCGTTCAGCAGCTTGATGGTGCGGCTGCCAACGTAGCCGAGCCGCAGGGTAGATCCGGCGTCCAGGCGCTTCTCGAACGAGAGGTTGTACTGGTGCGCGTAGGGCGCCACGAGATCGCTCGAGATGAGGGTCGGCGAGGTGCGCGTCTCGGGCCGGGTCAGATCGAACCCTCTCAGCGGGTCGAGGAGGTCCGGGTTCTGGATCTGGAGGAACCGCACGTGCGGAGCATTGTTGCGGATCTGCTGGTAGGTGACGGGCTGAATCGGCGCGAACGAGATGGCGTAGGAACCGCGGACCGTCCAATTTCCTCCCGGCGACCAGGCGAGGGCCACGCGGGGCGCCACGTTGTTGCAGTCGCAGGCGTAGGGCGGTTCGTTGTAGTTGTTGACCTCGGTTGGGGCGGTGGCGAGGTTATAGCGGAGCCCGAGGTAGAGTTGGAGTTTTGGCGAGACCTTCCAGTTGTCGGCCAGGAACGCGTTGAATGTCCAGGTGCGGAATCCGCGGGCTAGTTCGCCAATAGTCACCTCATAAAAGGACGGTGTCCCAAGGAGCGCGTTCTCCATCGCGGTGCGGCCGAAGTTGTTCGTGAAACTGATCTGGCCGCGGAGATTGTTGGTCTCGATGCCGTTGAGTTGAAAACGCACCAGGTCCGCGCCAGCCAGCAGGGTGTGCCGTCCGCCGGCGGCGCGATGGGCGACCTGGCCTCCGTAGCGATACGAGTTCTGCGCACGATCCACGGGGAACTCGCTGTCGGGACCGAGTTCGCGCCATTGATAGCCGAAGCGCACACGCGGTCCCACGGCGTTTGGTTCCGGCGCAAGAAGAGAAGCGACGCGCTGGAAGGTAGCGCCGAGCGAAGCGTCGGTATTCGCATTGGCCGCAAGCTGATATTGGAGATTCGCTCGGTGCGAATGGATCTCGGTGTCCGGGTTCTGGCCGGCGACGAGCTGGAAGGCCTCGGTTCGGGAGCGCGCAAGCGTGTAGGACGCGGCGAAACGGCTCGTCCGTGTCACGTCCTTGTCGAGGCGGAGCGTACCATCGATATCGTTGATGCGCTGCGGCGCGTTGGTGTTTAGCGCGCGCGGATCGAAGTCCGTGCGGTTGGGCAGCTCGATCGGGAACGCATCTAAGAATCGCTGGATGAGCGCACGGACCGCCGGATCCGTTGCGAGTGGGACCCGTTCCTCGGGAAGGGGGACCAGCACATTACCGTTCACCATGCCGCGGATCTTCCGCTGCGAGAATGCCGCTGTCCAGTAGCCGGCCTTGCCAAGGTCTGCCGTTGCGCGGCCGCCATAGTGGTTGCGCCGCGCTGGCTGCACGTCGCCGACCTGGAAAAACGCCCGGGCGTTGAGGATGCTGTTCTGGTGCCACTGGTACAACTCGGCGTGCCAGGAGGGCTGACGCCGCGGCGGCTCGACGATCAAGGGGGCCGAGGCCGGGCGGCCGAACTCGGTGGCGAAGTAACTGGATTCGGCGCGCGGTTCGTTCACCAGCGTTGCGACCGTGCCCAGCCGCACGTTGGCCTCCTTGATGGCGTTGTTGTCGATGGCGTAGATGGGGACGTTTTCGTTGCGCTGCGCGGCCGTTTGCATACGGCTCTGCCCCACCGGCGAACGGCGCTTCACAGGCGTCGATTTCTCTTGGGCGGATAGTGCCGGAACAAGAACCAGCCCCAGCACGAGGCCAACGGATCGGGCTCCCAAGCGCCTATTTTACAGCGATCCGGCGTCCGACTTTGTACTGCCGGTAGGAGGACTCGTCATAAGTCTCGCGGAGGCGTTCGAGGTTCTCGGTGCGCCACTCGCCCGGACGCGAGCCGCTCTCCTTGAGACAGCGGCCGAGAAGGAACAGAGCGTCCTGATCGCCGGGGCTGCGATCCAGCACGGCGCGAAACTCCCCAGCAGCCGCAGCGTATTCGCCGCGCTTCCACAGCGCGTAGCCGAGGTTGAAACGGTAGTCCGGTTCGGCCGGCTCACTCGCGGTCGCGCGGCGGAAGTTCTCCAACGCGGCCGGCAGATTCAGGCGGTGCTGAGCGGCGCCGAGGTTGTTGTAGATCTCGGCCGTGTCGAGCGTTCCCAACAGTTCCGCGAATATCTGGCGGGCCGACTCGTAATTGCCGCGCTCGAAACGCGCCAGCCCGAGTAGGAATCGCGCCTCGAGGAAGTGTTCTTCGTCGCCCGGCACTTTCTCCAGCCACGTTTCGGCCGCCTCCCAGTTTTCACGCTGCCACTGGAGGCGTCCGAGATAGAAATTCGGCTGCGCGAACTCTTCGTCGAGCCGCGCGGCCTGCGTGAAATACCGGTGGCGCAGTTCGGGGGTTGTCGCCATCAGCCCGCGAATGTAACTTTCGAGCGCATTCACCTTGACCGCTGGATGGCGGGCGAGGAACTCCTCGCGCGAGACTGCAACGGCGGGACGAATCACCCCCAACGCTTCCCAGGCGATCCGGGTTTGCAGGTTCGCGAGGTCGTCGAACGGGCCGGATTCGTTGAATTCGCCGAGCCGGCGGCCGTTACGGTGATCGAGAATACGGCCGTGAATGTGCAGCGTCCGCACCGAAGGCGGACCTTCCTCTTCGGATGGCGGCACCGGGTGGGCCTCCACCTCGAACCAGCCGTAAACGATACGGTCCGCGTCGAGCGACTCCGCGATGCGGACCACCGAGGCAACCGCCAACTGCGTCGATGGGTAGAGCCCCAGCTTGCGCGCAGCCTCCTGGCGGTCTTCGCGGCGGATCATGTCGACGTCGTAGGCCTGGAGGTTCTGGCGCAACGTTTCGGCCACGCTTTCGCCGATCCAATCGAGGGTGGAATCCTGCGAGCGGTTGGAGAAGGGCGCCACCAAGTAACCATCGGCGGCAGCGGCGGACAGAGCAACCAACAGGAACAAAAAGAGCGCGGTAAAACGACGCATCCGAACCTCAGTCTAGCATTCCGCTCCAAGGCGGACGCTTGTTTACCGCGCTCGCTCGACGCAGGGGTGCAAAATCTGTGTCAGTTGTCGAAGACGAGTTTCTGATTGGTGCCGCCCAGGCGGATCTCGATCACCTTGTATTTGCCATCGCCGTTCTGGTAGCGTACCGACGTGGAACTGAACTTGTTCTCGGCGGTTTCGATCTTCACCGGTGCTTCCACCTTCTGCTTACCCTTGCTGATGACGGCCTGGTTGTCGCCGACTTCCAGCTTGTAGTCGCCCGGCTTCAGCGTAGTTCCGTTAACAATCGACTCCTGGTAGAGAGTGACCCGATAGCTGGCCGCATTGGCGATGGACAGGGCCGCTACGGCAAACGCGAACAAAAGCTTCTTCATGGTTTTCTCCTAAACGCTCCTTGGTATTGGTTCGACCCTCCTCGTCGTCCGGACAGACGAATACCGGGCACGGGAGATCATTTCGTTTCGGTGCCACGCCGGTTGGCGTGTCCCCTTACACCCTGTCTATACGATCTACGCGAAAAAACGTTCCGTTTTCGTAGAGAGTTTTTTCAGAATTTCATCTTGCAGCGCCAGATCGCCGCCAAAACCATCGAACCAATCGATGGAGGCGTCGGCGCGAAACCAGGTCCACTGGCGCTTCGCATAACGCCGTGTTTCCCGCTGCGATTCCTCCAATGCTTGCGCGACCGTGCATTCGCCCTTTATGACACGCAGTGCCTGAGCATAGCCAAGGGATTCGAACGGTTTGCATGTCTCCGGGTATCCTATGGCGAGAATCTCTCGTGTTTCCTCGACTAGTCCCGCGGCGAACATCCGTTCGCATCTGGCGTCAATCCGTTCGTAAAGCGCAGCGCGGTTCGGCCGGAGACCGATCTTCACAATGTCGTAACCGAGCAACGGGCTGCGGTTCCGCTCAAGAAGTTCCGACATCGGCCGCCGTTCGAGCTGACAGACTTCCACGGCGCGGGTCAGTTTATTCGTGTCGTTCGGATGAATGCGCGCGGCGGAGGCGGGATCGAGCCGGCGCAGTAGGCGGAAAAGAAAACCCGGCCGCCGCGCCTGACGGGCGGCGAGGGTCGCGCGCAGCCCTTCGTCGCGCCGCGGACCGTCGAAGAGACCCTCGAACAGCGTACGGAAATAGAAGCCCGTACCGCCGGCGACGACCGCAACCCGGCCCCGACGGCGGATTTCGTCGATGGCGGCCCGCGCCTCACGGCTATAGTCGCCGGCGGTGAAGACGGCATCCGGCTCGCGGATGTCGATCAGATGGTGAGGGATGCCGCGGCGTTCGGCGGCGGACAGCTTGGCGGCGCCGATATTGAAGTGGCGATAAATCTGTACTGAATCGCAGTTCACAATTTCACCGCCCATTTCCGCGGCCAGCCGCAGGGCGAGGTCGCTCTTGCCGCTGCCGGTGGGGCCGAGAACCGCGATCAGCGGCCAAGGCGGCTTGAGAGAGTTCGGAAACTTGTCCGGTCCGGACCGCATCTCCTTTATTGAAACGTGTTTGAACGTCGCAGGGGCGTGGGGGCGCTTGGAAGGCCCTGGTGGCGCTCGGTTTTTTTGGCGATATACTTGTTATGGGTAGAGAGGCCTGTCGTCTCCAGGCTGGGGAGCCTTCAGGGAAAAATGGAGTAATGCGCTTGCCGGTACTATTGTCCTTCAGTTTGGCGCTGCTGCTTAGCGCCGCGCCGTTGTCCGCTCAGCGAGGCAGATCGGCTCCGAAACCGCAGCCACAGGCAGGGCAGGCCCCGATCTCCGGATCTAAGGCGAATTCTTACTACCATTACGCTCTCGGGCATCTTTACGGGGAGTTGGCGGGCGCCTATGGCAATCGGGGCGAGTACCTGAACCAGGCCATCGACAACTACCGCGAGGCCTTGAAGGCCGATCCGAACGCCACGCTGATCACCGATGAGTTGTCAGACCTGTACATCCAGGCCGGCCGGCTCCGGGAGGCCGTCACGGATAGCGAGGCCGCGATCCGCGACAACCCGAACGATATCAACGCCCGCCGCATTCTCGGCCGGATTTACATGCGCCTGATCGGCGACACTCGCCAGGGCCGGATCGACGAGAACATGCTGAAGAAGGCGACCGAGCAGTATCAGAAGATCACGGAGCTTGCGCCGGCCGATCTGGATGCGTGGCTGATTCTCGGCCGCCTGCACAAAGTCGGGCAGAATTCCGTGGAATCGGAGACGGCATTTAAGAAGGCTCTCGAGATCGACGCCGAGAACGAAGACGCGCTCACCGGCTTAGCGATGGTCTACGCCGACTTGGGCGACGGCCGGCGGGCGTCGGAACTTCTCTCCAAGTTGGTGGAAAAGAGTCCCAACCTTCGGACGCTTACCTCGCTGGCGGCCGCCTATGAGCAAATGCGGGATTATGCACTCGCCGCCGAGACCCTCCGCCGGGCTTCGGAGCTTGCACCGGAGAACGGCGAGATCCGCCGAGCCATGGCCCAGAACTACCTGATGGCGGATCAACCGGACGAAGCGCTGAAAGTCTACGAGGAATTGGTCAAGGAAGATCCACGAGACGCGCAGTCTCACTTGCGGCTATCGCAGATTTATCGCCAGCAGCGCAAGTTCGAGATGGCCCGGCGCTCGAACGACGAAGCCAAGAAGCTCGATCCGGGCAATCTCGAAGCCATCTATAACGACGTCAATATCTACGAGGCAGAGGGCCGAGCCGGTGATGCCATCAAAGCGTTACAGGAGTTGCTCGAGTCGACGTCGAAGAATGCCTACACGGCTTCGGAAAAGGCCAATCGCGCCATTTTCCTCGAGCGCCTGGGTTTGCTATTCCGCAACCAGAGCCAGCCCGAACAGGCGGTCAAGGCCTTCCAGGAGTTGGCGGGGCTCGACGAGCAGTACTCCGCGCGAGCGGCGGCGCAGGTCGTCGATAGCTGGAGGCAGGCCCATGTCCTCGATCGAGCGCTGGCCGAGGCCGATGCGGCGATCAAGAAGTACCCTGACGAAAGGTTGGTGGTGATCACCCGCGCCACCGTTTTGGCCGAGATGGGCCGGGTTGACGACGCCGCGGCCGCTCTCAAGAAGCTATTCGATGGTCAGAATGACCGTGAAACCTGGCTGACGCTGGCCCAACTGTACGAAAAGGGTAAGCGATTCGACGATATGGGCCGCGCCATCGACGAGGCTGGGAAGCTGTCGGAGTCGAGCGAAGAGAAGGAAGTCATCCACTTCATGCGCGGCGCGATGTACGAGAAGATGAAGCAGTTCGACTTGTCGGAGGTGGAATTTCGAAAGGTTCTCGCGATCAATCCGGAGTCGGCATCGGCCCTGAATTATCTGGGATACATGTTGGCTGATCGCAATGTGCGCCTGCAGGAAGCGCTGGCTATGATTCAGAAGGCCGTCGACCAGGAACCGAACAACGGCGCTTATCTCGACAGCTTGGGTTGGGTCTACTTCCGGTTAGGCCGTCTGGAGGAGGCTGAGCAGTGGTTGAAGCGCGCGCTGGCATCCACAGCAAAAGATCCGGCGATCAACGATCACCTCGGTGATGTCTATTTCAAGCAGGGCCGCTTAAAGGACGCCATCTCCCAGTGGGAGATCGCTTTGCAGCTCTGGAACGCGTCGCCGGTCAGTGAGCAGGATTCCGATCAGGTGGCCCAGATCGAACGCAAGATCGAGGGAGCGAAGGTCCGCCTCGCCCGCGAGAACGCGTCGAACAAGCTATAGACGGCGCCCAGCCGTCCTGACAACATCCTTTCCAGGAATCGCCAAGCCTCCTCGCGCATGCCGGGAGGGCAGTCGTGACCGTCGTACGGATAGACCGCAACCAGCGCGTCAGGGCGGCGATAGATACGGGCTCAAATGTGGCGCGCGGCGCACACGCCATCGATCACGCCGGTCACCTCGAAGTTGTGGTCATCGACGGGGGCGTTGACGAAGATCGCGCGGGGGGCGATCAGAGAGAGAATCCCTGGGGAAATCGAAGGGCATGGGGGCCGGCTCCTTGCCATACCGTTCGGCGATGCGCGGTGGCACGGGCGTCCTGATCGATGGCGTCTGCGCGCCGCTGTACGTCGTCTCACCCAACCAGATCAACTCGTCGTGCCCGCTGGTCTCCCCGATGGCGAGGTAACGTCGCGGTGCGGACGGGAGCCGCGGGCGACGACTGCCGGACTGGCGCGCCGGTCCGCCCGGTGCCGGTTCGCCTGCGCCGTCTTCATCCCTCACTGTTCACACCGGCCTCTGGCGAAGGTCCGGTGGCGGCAGTTTTGGTGGACGGCACACCCCTCAAGCCCGCCGCCCCCGGCCCGCGCAGGCGACATCGTACTCCTTTTCGAAACGGGGTTCGGCCCGGCGACACAGCCGCTCGACGACGGCGAACCGCCGCAATCCGCGAACCCGCTTGCCGGGACGGCCGGTGCTTTCATTGGCGGCCTCGAACTAACCGCCAAAGCCATCCTTATATGCGGGACGCACCCCGGGTTGCCTGAAGGCCTAGCTCCGGGCTTACGCCCCGTCCGCCTCTGCATCGCTGGGCACTGCTCGTAAGAAGCGGCGCCCTGCCCATCGCCCCTGAGCCAGTTGCCGGCTCGCGGCCGCGGCAATCTAATCCACCAGTCTCAGCCGCTCCGCTCGCGGACCCCGTAGCCGGTACCGGTAACCGCGCCAACTGATGACGTTCGTCCGCGCTGAAGCGAGGAACGCATACAACCACATCCAAGTTCCGAGGGGCACCCACCACGTGTGAACCCAACCGTGGCGCTGAAACCACTCGCGGTGCAGCGGCAGAGCGGCGGCGGCCGACCGCGCCCGGTTACGACCCTTCCATATGCCCAGCGCGAGCTGCGAACCGGTTAAGACCGGAGCGGCCCAGGATCCCGTTGCCGCCAAGATCACCGCCGCTACCATCGCCCCGCAGTAGACCGCATGAAATGCGAACCCCGCCTTCCACAACCCCGACTGATAAGCTTTCGTGATAACCAGTTGCCGCTCGATCCAACCGAGGAACTCCCGCCGCGTCGTGTGATCCAGACACGCCACAGTCGCGCCGGGCGCGTAGGCGATGGTCATCTTCGCCTCGCGGACCGCTTCCGAAATCCGGTAATCGTCGCTGACCGTGCCGCGCCAATACTCCGCGACATGCAGCCGCACGAAATCCGCCCGGCGAACCGCCATCGCACCGCCCCAGCCGAACCGGTTGCCGCCCTCGTGAAACGTGCCGGCGATGGCTGCATTCCAGACGCTGCGCATCCGGCTCCAGAAATCCACCCGCTCTGGCAGGTGCCAACGATAGCTGGTAGCCAAACCCACACCCGGCCGCTGCAACGCCGCCGCGAGCGACCGCAGCCAGCCACGCATCACCCGCCCGTCCGAATCGGCGAACGCCAGGATCTCCGACTCCGCCCGCGCCGCGCCCACAGCCGCCAGCAGGTTGTTAATCTTCTCACCCGTATTCGGATCGCCCTGGCCGGCCAGCACCACTCGCGCGCTCTCCGGTACAGCGTTGGCCGGTATGTCCCCGGGCGATCGTGCCACCACGATCAACTCGTAATTCGGGTAATCCACCGCCGCCAGCGCGGCTAAGTTTTCACGGAGCCCCTCGTCAGGGCCCTTCACGGGCACAATGACCGTTGCCGCCGGGCAGTTCTCATCCGCCAGTCGGCCAGCCAGTTCCGTGAGGATCCATTGGACCCGTCTACTCTCGCCCCGGTGCGAAAGAACCGCGGCAAGAAACCCAACGACAACGAGAAACCAAAGAAAGAACAGGCGGCGACCTCCACTATACTCGTGATTAATGCACCATTATGCCGTCGTGTGGCTTCTAGTGCTGGCAGCGAGTCTGCCTTTGTGCGCCGCGCCGCCGCGTGTGGAGTCTTCGGCGATAACGCTGGAGGAGTACGCCCAGCGCCGCGAAACCTTGCGGAAGCAGCTTTCCGGTGGCCTGGTTGTCCTCGCCGGCGCTACCGAATCCGAAGGGGGCGATCTTCGCTCCAGTTTCGTGCAGGAGCCGAACTTCCTCTACCTGACAGGCTGGCGGGAACCCGGCGCCATGCTTATCCTGACCCCCGAGCGGGAGCTATTCTTCTTGCCGGCGCGGAGCGCCGTTCGCGAGCGCTACACCGGCCGCAAACTCGCCCCCGGCGACCCGGAGATAAGCGCTGCCACCGGCTTTCCCGAGGCCCTTGCCGCCGAGAGTTGGCGAGAGACCTTCCGCGAACTCGCGGCCAGCCATAGGAGAAGCTATACGCTCGACGACGAACGCCTCAAATCCGAAATGAAGGCTATCGCTGATATCTCCTTCCACGACCTCTCGCTGCCGCTCGCCCGCCTGCGAATGGTCAAAAGCCCGCCCGAGATCGCCCTCATCCAGGCCGCGACGGGCGCCAGCGTCGAGGCGCATCTCGCCGCGTGGCGCCGCGCGGCGCCCGGCCTATTCGAGTACCAAATCGCCGCCACCATGACCAACGTCTATTTCGAGCGCGGCTGCGAACGCAACGCCTACCCGCCCATCGTCGCCTCCGGTCCCGCCGCCGTCATCCTGCATTACAACGAGAACAAAAGGCGCATGAATCGCGGCGAATTGCTGCTAATGGATGTGGGCGCGGAGTGCGCCGATTACACGGCCGATCTCACTCGCACCATTCCGGTCAACGGCCGTTTCACGCCGCGGCAGAAAGAATTATACGAGATCGTGCTCGGCGCCCAAAAAGCGGCCATCGCCGCCGCGCGTCCGGGAATGAAGCTGCGCGGTTCGGGCGAGAACAGCCTGGAACAAATCGCCCAGGACTACATCAATGCCCACGGCAAGGACCGCAACGGCGATCCGCTGGGCAAGTACTTCATTCACGGCCTGGGCCACCACGTCGGTCTCCAGGTTCACGACGCCACGGACCCAGCGCTGGAACTCGCGCCGGGCATGGTCGTGACGATCGAGCCAGGTCTTTATATCCCGGAGGAAAACACCGGTATCCGGATCGAAGATATGGTTCTCATCACGGAGGCCGGCGCCAGAGTGCTCTCGAACGCCCTGCCGAAAGAGGCCGGTGAAATTGAGAGCCATCTGAGACGGAAGCGCTGACATGCGGCGCCGGGTGTCGTTACCTTACGTTGCTCTGCTGGCTGGCTGTCTGTTGCTGGCGATCGTAACGGGCTGGACCTCGCTCGGCGCGCAGATCGACAACGACGCCTACGACTTTCTGTTCCGCCTGCATACCACGAAACCCTGGCCGCTCACGTCCGTCGTCCTGGGCATCGACGAAGAGTCGTTCACCGCGATGGGCGGGTTGCGCCGGATTCGCAGTATTCTCGCCGAAGGTTTGGAGCGCATCGAAGGGGCGGGCACCAGGGCTGTCGTCATCGACTTGATCCTCACCGATCCCGGCGACGAAGAGGAGGACGCGCGGCTGGAAGCGGCGATGCGCCGAACGCCGAACCTGGTGCTCGCGTCCGATATTCTGCCGCGCGGCGGCTGGGAGGACCCGCTGCCGCAATTCCGGACCGCGGCGGAGGCCGTCGGACATGTCCACGCGGATCACGATCCGCTCGATAACATTGTGCGCCAGATTCCGCTCGAAAAGGTCTCCGGCCGCGAGCGCCGGTGGGCGCTGAGCCTGGAGGCCCTGCGCCAAACCCTGGATGCCCCCGAATTGGTGGAATCGCCGGACGGGCTCCGGCTCGGCGAGCGATTCATTCCCGCGCCACGAGACGACCGGCTGCCGCGTCCCCTCCTGGTGCGCTACCTGCCGCGCGAGCCGGGCTCGCTCCGGTCCGTGCCTGAAATCAGTTTCCACGACCTGCGGCAAAGCCCCGAACGCATCCGCGATCTCGCGGGCAAAATCGTGTTCATCGGCATCACCGCCCAGTCGGCCGCGCAGGACCGGCACATGACGCCGTACTCGTTTGGCGTGACCATGCCCGGTGTGGAGATTCATGCCACGGCTTACGAAACCCTCGCCAACGGAGCTTTCCTGCTACCCGCGTCCGAGATGAGCGTGGTCCTGTTCTGCGTCCTGCTCACGTTTGCCGCGGGAGCGATCTTTGCGTCGCTCTGGGGCTGGCCGGCTTGGGTCGCCGGCGGCGGGGTGGTGCTAACCGCGCACCTGGTTCCGTGGATCGCATTCCAGAACGACATCGTGGTTCCCTATGCGGGGCCGTTGTCGGCGGCCTGGCTCAGCGTGACCGGCGCGGCCTCATACCAATACTTCGCTGTTCGCCGCCAGCTTCGCCGCTCCGAGTTCGAGCGGAAGGGCTACCAGGAGGCCATCCATTTCGTCGCCCACGAGATGCGTAGCCCGCTGACGGCCATCCAGGGATCGAGCGAACTGATGAGCCGTTACAAACTGAGCGACGAAAAGCGGGCCCAGATCGTCCAAACCATCAACGCGGAATCGCAGCGGCTCGGCAAGCTCATCCAGACGTTTCTCGACGTGGAGCGAATCTCCTCGGGCCAGTTGGAGATGAAGCGCGAACCCTACGATCCGCTCGATCTGGTTCGGGCCTGCATCGAACGCGCCCGTCCGCTCGCGGAGCGCAAGAAGATCGACCTGCTTCTTGGGCCGCTGGACGAGGCAACGCTCACCGGCGACCGCGAATTGATGGAATACGCCGTCTACAACCTGGTCACCAACGCCATCAAGTACTCGCCGCCGGAAACCCGCGTCGAGGTCAGTTGCCGGCTGGAGGCGCGGTCGGCCCGCATCGCCGTCCGCGATGAAGGATACGGGATGGACGAGACCGAACTGCAAGGCATCTTCCGGAAGTTCTACCGGACCCGCTCCGCGGAAGCCAGCGGCGAGCAGGGAACCGGCATCGGATTGTCCATCGTCCAGCAGATCGTCACTCACCACGGTGGCACAATGGAAGTTGTAAGCGCGCCCGGTAAGGGGTCGTGTTTCACCATCGTTTTGCCGGCCGCCGTCGGGGCGCCGACTCTGCCGGCGAGTTGATCGCTTCGTATGAATATGAACCCGCTGTTGCTGGTGGAGGATGACAATTCGGTCCGGAACACCATTGTGACCTTCCTCGAGTTGGAAGGTTATCAGGTGGACGCGGTAAGCTCCACGCGCGAGGCTCTGGAGAAGCTGGACGCGGCTTCCTACCCGATCGTGGTGTCGGACATCTACCTGGACGAGCGCACCGGTCTGGACGTGTTGCAGGCGGCCCGCCGCGCGAATCCCCAGTGCGCCGTCATCCTGATGACCGGCCGCGGCTCGATGGAAACTGTCATGGCCGCGACGCAGAACGGCGCGTTCGACTACATCGCGAAGCCGTTCGAGCTCGACCGCATGCTGGAGACGCTGAAACGGGCCGAGCAGTCGCTGACGGGCAGCAACGGCGGCGACGAGGATAGCGATATCGACGACCTGCCGGAAACCGAGATCATCGGCAGTTCGGCGGCGATGGTGGAAATCTACAAGACGATCTCGCGTGTGGCGCCGACCGACGCGACCGTCCTCCTCGAAGGCGAGACCGGGACGGGCAAAGAACTGATCGCCCGCATGATTCATCGCAACAGCAAGCGGGCCACGCAGCCGTTCCAGCCGGTCGATTGCGCGTCGATCGCGCCGTCGCTGCTCGAAAGCGAATTGTTCGGCGCGATGCGCGGCGCCTACACCGGCGCCGATCGCGACCGCACCGGCGTCTTTGAAGCCGCCAATAACGGTACGGTCTTTCTCGACGAAATCGGCGATATCGACTTCGGTTTTCAGCTCAAGCTACTGCGATTTCTCCAGGAACGCCAGGTGCGTCCGCTCGGCGCTTCGCGGCCGCGTCCGGTGGACGTGCGCATCGTGGCGGCGACCAACAAGGATGTCGCCAAGATGGTGGAGGAAGGCAAGTTCCGCGAGGACCTCTGGTACCGTCTGAACGTCGTGCGCCTGCCGATTCCGCCGTTACGCCAGCGCGCCGGCGACGTGCCCTTACTCGCGCACTATTACGTGAAGAAATATAGCGAGCGCTATGGCTTCCAGTCGCGGCTGACTGAGAGCGGCGTGGCGGCGCTGCGCAACTACACGTGGCCCGGCAATGTCCGGCAGTTGCAGCATCTCGTGGAGCGGCTGGTAATCCTGGCGCCGGGCGGCCGCATCGACGACGCCGCCATTCGCGATGGCCTGAAGCAGATGCAGCCGCGCGACCAGGCCAGCGATACGCTGGCCGACGCCGAAGCCGAGCAGATCCGGCGCGTGCTCGCCGCGACGAATGGCAACAAGAGCCGGGCGGCGCGGATTCTCGGCATCGAGCGGAAAACCCTTTACCGCAAACTGGAGCGAATGGGCATCGAGGAATGATCAGGCTGCTACCCGTCTTCGCTATCCTGCTATCGGCCACGGCGCATGCCGAATGGGTGGACCTGCTAAAGAACGGGCTGGAAGATTGGGAGCAGATTGGCGACGGCGTTTGGGGCGTGATGAGCGACGGTACGCTCGTCGGCGACCGCAGACCGAAGGAGTCGCGCGAGCAGTCGTGGCTGTATACCAGGCGGAACGACTACGCCGAGTTCGACCTCCAGTTCGAATACTGGACCCGTCTCGGCGGCAACAGCGGGGTTTCCATCCGCGACAGCACGCGGGCGCGCTACGCCGTGCCGCCGGACCACGACAGCAAGCGAACCCCCGCCAACAACGGCTACGAGATTCAGATCGTCAACGGGACAGGCGGCAAATATCCAAGCGGCAGTATCTACCTCTTCGCCCCAGCCGCGCGCAATCTCAACAAGCCGCTCGACTGGAACCTGCTCGAAATCGAATCGCGCACGGAGTCGATCCGTGTGCGGCTGAACGGAGAACTCGTCGCCGAACACCCTGGCGATCCCGCCCGCTCGAAGACCGGCCCCATCGGCCTGCAACTTCACGACCCGAACAGCGTCGTGATGTTCCGCAACATCCGCCTTCGCGAGACCGGGCGGTAACTGCCGTTCGAAGATTGAGGCCTCTCGTTCTGGCGCGCTTCGACCTTGCAGCACGTCTTCAGCCGTCATCCCCCCAAGGGCGGCTCTCCTCTGGCCTCCAGCCCAAGAAGGTACGCCTGCAACCGGCTGGCTACGCCGCTGACTGAGGTCGCGGAAGTTACGGCCAGAACCTGCCGGAAAATAGCTCACAGCGCGCCTGCTGCAAGGCCAGAGATGCTGGAACGTGCTCGATGGTGGAGAGCCTTGCTGGTGGCAAACGCGGCCTGAACGGCAGCCGGCATTCGGGAGTATGGCTGAGGAAGCAGCGATTGGGCGCAATGATCGAGAGACACGCCCACAAGCTTCAGGTCCTGAAGCCCGAAACAGCCCAAGAAGCCAGAGGCCGCATCGGCGCGATCATTGAGATGACCGATCTGAATGCACTGGATGAAGCCCGGTCGCGCATGGTGGAGCAAGAAATGCTCGATCCTCATGACCATGGACCAGCTTCCCGGTGAAGCCTGGCTGGCCGACCCCGGTATCGCCGCCGGGCGCACCGCGGGCGCTGGTACTGGATGATCCGTTTGCGAACCAAAATGGGCAGAGCCGGTCAGTGGGGACGGCCTTGGCTGCGCTCACGCACTTGCCGCTTTGTCATGAAGCGATCCTGTGCGATGATGTAGAGTTCGTAACCGGGGACTCATGACTGCCAAGAGGGAGCAGAGCATCTCTGCGTTCTTTCCCGCCTATAACGACGCTCCTTCTCTTCCCGCGCTGATCGAGAAGGCTTTCGCCGTTCTGCGCGAGCACGCGAGCGACTTCGAAGTGATCGTCGTCAACGACGGCAGCCGGGACAACACCGCGGAGGTGCTGGCCGATCTCCAGGCGCGATTCGGTTCGCCGTTGCGGTTGGTGACGCACGAGCAGAACCGCGGTTACGGCGGCGCGTTGCGCAGCGGTTTCGCCGCGGCGACGAAGGAACTGGTGTTCTATACCGATGGCGACGGCCAGTACGACGTCGGCGAGTTGCCGAAACTGCTCGAACGGATGGAAACCGGTGTTGGGCTGGTGAACGGCTACAAGCTGGAGCGGAACGATCCCTGGCACCGCATCTGGATCGGCAACATCTATAACCGGTTCGCGCGATTCCTGTTCGGCGTGCGCCTCCGGGACGTGGACTGCGACTTCCGCCTGATCCGCCGTGATCTGCTGGACCAGATTCACCTGGTATCGACCAGCGGGACGATCTGCGTCGAACTGGTGCGCAAGCTGGAACTGCATCGGTGCCGGACGGTGGAGGTTGGCGTTCATCACTACCCCCGGTTGCACGGCCGTTCGCAATTCTTCCGTTTCCGCTCCCTGCTGACCACCCTCTACCAGTTAACCCGGCTCTATGTTCAGGTGGTGATACGGGAACCCGACCCAGCCGTACGAGGCAGGCAAACAGCACCCTAGCAATTCCGGTTTGACTGGTGTATGCTTCCCCTAATACGGGGTCTCTACTCTTCCGTAGAAATCAGTTGAAGGGGTGTCAAAATGCATAAGCTCGCGCTTGTATTGCTTGCGCTTTCTACCGCGACCGTTAGCTTTGGCCAGGCGGTTCATGGAACTCTGCTCGGTACGGTATTCGATTCCTCCGGGGCGGTTGTTGGTAACGCCAGGGTGACCCTGACGGCGACGCGAACCGGCATCACCCAAACGGGCCAGACAAATCAAAGTGGGAACTATTCATTTCCGAACTTGCAGCCGGGTGTGTACCGCGTCGAGGTGGAATTGCCGGGCTTCCGGAAGGCCATTCGCGACAATATCGACGTCCTGGTGAACTCAACGGCGCGCGCGGACGTGACGCTGGAGCCGGGTCAGGTGACCGAGTCTGTGACCGTGTTGGCCGACGCCGCCGTCCTACAGACCGACCGTTCCGACACTGGCCGGAAGATCGAAAGCAAGACGCTATCGGACATGCCGCTGGCTTACAACCGCAATTTCCAGAGCTTGGTGAACCTGGTGCCAGGCGCAATACGCTCGTTTCGGCCGCACTCGGAGTTCTTCAATCCACAGGATTCGCTCTCGACGCGAGTGAACGGTCAAAGCCGCTTGTCGAACAACGTGCAACTGGAAGGCGTCGACAACAATCACCGGACGGGCCTACTGACGGCGATGATTCCGCCGATCGAGGCGCTGGAGACCGTCGACGTGACCACATCGGCATACGAGGCCGAGTTAGGACGAGCCGGCGGCGCCGTGGTAAACGTCAACTACAAGTCCGGCACGAACGACCTGCACGGCAGCGTTTACCACTTCAACCGAGTGAGCCGGCTGTCGGCGCGGCCGTTCTTTGCCGCCTCGAAACCGGTGACCACAATCAACAACTTCGGTTTCACGCTGGGCGGTCCAGTTATCAAGAACAAGCTGTTTTACTTCGTGAACTACCAAGGGATCCGCGACCGGCGCGGCGACTTCCACCAGGGTACGATTCCGATGATGCCGTTCCGCCAGGGCGATTTGAACTGGTCGCGCGGGACGGACATTTACGATCCGGCCAGCGGCAATCCGGATGGGACCGGCCGGACGCCGTTCGCGAACCGCGTCATTCCGGCGAACCGCATCAGCCCGATCGCCAGCCGCATTCTCGAGTTGGTCCCGGCTCCGTCCACCAGCGGCGAACTGCAAAATTTCCAGCTTTCCACGGTCCGCCAGAAGGACAACGACGGGGGCGATGCGAAGGTGGATTGGCAGATTTCGGACAAGGACCGGGTATCGGTGCGGTACTCGCGGCAGGATTTCACCATCTTCGATCCGCCGCTGTACGGAGTGCGCGGGGGCGGCTTCCGGTCGTTCGCGGGCACCGGCGTGCAGCGCGCCACCAACGGCGCGGTTAACTACACGCGGGTATGGAGCCCGACTTTCATTAGTGAGGTCCGGGCCGGCATCATGTACTACCGGAACGATGCCCGGAACGCGGACATCAATCTGCGAACCTCGGAGGAACTTGGAATTCCCGGCGTGAACGTTTCGGACTTCACCGGAGGAATCTCGCAGATCAATATCAACGGATTCACGAATCCGACGGTGGGCTACGCGGCCAGCCTGCCGTGGGAGCGCGGGGAAACCAACCTCAACTTCATCGTGAACAACACGGCGATCCTCGGGAACCACACGGTGAAGTTCGGCGTCGACTACCGCCGCAACCGGGACGAGTTGCTTCAGAACCAGACGTTCAATCCGCGCGGATTGTTTAGTTTCACAGAAGGTACTACCGTGCTGGCGGTTCGCAACGCCGCCGGAGCGTTGACGACGGGTTCCGCGCAAAGCTTCGCGAACTCGTTCGCCAGTTTCCTGCTGGACACGCCGAACTCGCTGGGCCGGGACTTGCCGCTGATCTTCCCAACCTTCCTCCAGCGCCCGTTCTTCAGCTATGTCCAGGACAAGTGGCAGGTGACCTCGCGATTAACCCTGGACCTGGGCTTGCGCCACGAACTGTGGCCGCCGCCGGTGCCGCGCTCGGTTGGCGGGTTTTCCAATTTCGACCCGTTTACCAACTCGCTTGAGGTGGCCGGGGTTGGCGATATCCCGATGAACCTCGGGCGCAAGACGTATTACACGGGCTTCGCTCCGCGCTTCGGAACGGCGTACCGGATGAACGAGAAGACGGTGTTTCGCGCCGGGTATGGTATCAGTTGGGTGCCGCTGGCGGACAACGGCTATGCGTTCAACTTCCCAGTGCGTGAGAACAATTCGTTCCAGGCGGCCAGCGCGTTCGTAGCAGCTGGTTCCATGCGGCAGGGCTTCCCGGCCTTTCAGCCCTTCCCGGTTCCGCCGAACGGCATCATCAGCCCGGCGCCGGCATCGGTGTTTAACCACGTCCGGCAAGACGTCCGTGAAGCATACGTGCAGAGTTGGAACGCGGCGATTCAGAGGCAACTTCCGGGCCAGTTCGCTCTGGAAGTGGCTTATGTCGGCAACAAGGGCACCGGCATCACGGGCGTCTACAATATGAACGCCGGCCTCGAGATTGGTGCCGGCGCGAATGGGCAGCCGTTCAATCTCCTGTTCGGCCGCCGCGATGCCATCAACAACATCTACTTCGGCACCAATTCGAGCTACCACTCGATGCAGGTGAAACTGGACCGGCGCTATTCGAACGGCTTCGCGCTCACCACCGCTTATACCTGGGGCAAGACGATCGACTCCACCGGGGCCGACAACGGCGGTTTCCGCTACTACATCAATCCGGAGCGCACGCGCGCACGCGCCGATGGCGAGGTCCGCCAGGTGTTCGTTCAGAGCTACATTTACGAGCTACCGTTTGGGAAAGGGAAGCCCTACCTCGCCTCCGGGCCGATGGCCTGGATCGCCGGCGGCTGGCAGGTGAATGGAATCCTGACGGTGCAGACGGGCACGCCGTTCAACCTGAGCGTCCCCGGGGGGATCATCAACGCTCCCGGCAACTCCAACGACCCGAATCTTGTCGGCGCGTACAACACGCCGAAGGGCGTGGGGACCCACACCACGTGGTTCGATCCCAGCGCATTCGCCCAGCCGGCGGCCGGGACGTTCGGTAGCGTCGGCCGAAACACGTTCAGCGGTCCTGGGATGTTCAACCTCGACGCATCGATATTCCGGAAGTTCACGATCACCGAGCGGTTCGCCGCGGAACTGCGGGTGGAGAGTTTCAACTTCACGAATACGCCGAAGTTCAACAACCCGAACGGCGACATCACGAGTCCGAACTTTGGCAAGGTGACTGGGGCGCAGGGGGCACCGAATGGGCCGCGGGAGTTTCAGATCGGACTGAAGGTACTATTCTAAGGCACTGGGAGCGACTCGCGAATCATCTCGACGCTGCGCTCGGCGCTCCGGTCCGCAGTATCGATCACAATGTGTTCCCGATTCCAGGGGTGGTACTCTCGCGCGGTGACTTCATCCCACGCCGGCGGCTTCAAGCCGGAAAGGTCGCTCACTCGAGTCTCCACACGGCGCCGGTGTTCGTCGGCATTGGAGCACCTGACCTCGATCTCGACCGCTCTCACCCGCGCGCGATTCGCGACCTCGATCCAAGCATCTCGCGTGAGCGTTAGCGGATTGACTGAGTCCGCGACCACGACCCGGCCGAGACGGAGGTTGTCTTCGGCAACGGCATGCCCAACGCGATACCCCGTGTCGTTGAGAGATTCGCCAGCCGATCCCGAAGTCCGAATCGCTTGCTCGATGGAGTCGATGCGCACATAAACTGCGCCCAGTTGCCGCGCCAGTTCGCGCGCGATCACCGTCTTTCCGGAGCCGGGAAGACCGGCGAATACGATGAGCATTGGAGTCCTGCTCTCGATTATGCGGTAGATTCCGGGCACGCCGATGGCGCCGGCTGCGGTTAGCGGTTGACCCAGAGTGTCAGAAAGAGCAGGAAGCACAACGCGGCCACCGCCACGAGAATTGCGGTGCCGGAACGCTCGGGCTCCTCGTCCTCCGCCACCGGTTCGGGCAGCGGTGACGGCTCTTCCACTTCCTCCTTTAATAGAACCGGCAGATTGCTGCGGATCATCCCGCTGTCTTTCTCGAACAGCAACAGCCGGGTTTCGATCTTCTCGCCGATTTCGGGCAGGGCAGCGGCGATCCGTTCGCGCGCCAGGGGAGGCAGGTCGGCCAGGATTTCGTCGGCCTCCAGCGGCAGTAACGGCGACGTGACCTCGTAGCCAAGGTAATCGGCGAGCCGGCAGGCAACATGGATCATCGTGTGCAGATCGTACTGTCCTTCCTCCGGCCGGTCGTGGTGGCGCCCAGCCACCAGCGCAAAGTCCTCCGGCAGCCGCCATTTCTCTACAAGCCAGCGGCCGGCCTCGGCATGGTCCACGCCGAAATGCTCGCGCTCGAAGTCCAGGATGTCGAGCGACTGGTGCGCGGCATCCCGCACAATCTTTTCGTATTTCTTCGGATACGCCACCAACAGCCCCAGACGGCCGATGTCGTGGAGGATGCCTGCCGTGTAGGCCTGCCCGGAGTGCCGGCCCGACGCCTCGGCAATCTGCTCGGCGAGAATCGCGCAGGCGACCGTGTGGCGCCAACATCGCCGCAGTTCCTCCTTGTGGAGCGCCGCCCGGATATAAACCGAGGTGGCCACGCCAGCGACAATCTGCCGCGTACGGTCCAGTCCCAGCATCATGACGGCCTGCCGGATGCTGGTGATGGGAACCTTTAGTCCGAATTCGACCGAATTGGCGAACTGGAGGATCGACCCGGAAAAAATCGGGTCGCCGGCGATGATTTCGACCACCGCCGGCACCTCGACATTCGCATCCGACAACGCCGCCAGCAGGCGGGTGGCTATCGGAGGGAAGGCCGGGACCGACGACAACCGGCTGGGTATTCTTCTTCCCGATTCCGTGACCGGCACGCTTAGTATCCCTTTGGACCTATTGGTCTCTTCACCCTTTGGTCCCTCCACCCTGCTATCGGCAGGGGGCCCGGGAAACATAAGGGCTGGTCACGGGGTGGGCGCCAGTTTTGGATCGAGGACCAAGTATCGGCCCGTATGGTTGAAGTAAACGGACCGAAATAGCCGGAGGGGCAGGAGTCCGTCCTCAGTGCGTTCCGGGGATGGGAGCTAAACCGCCGGGAGGTCACGGAAAGTTCGGCGACCGGCGAGGAGCCACGGCAGGCGGCGATTCGCCCGCACCCGCCGGGTCCCGTTGGCTGTGGCCAGACTGGCGGCCCAGGCACCCAGCGTGCTGTCATGGGTCCGAAACAGAACGACATCGGAGGCGCCGGAATCGAGCACACCCATCCGGGCACGGTGTTGGGCGTGATGCCGGCGGGGGGTGGAGAGTTCACCCCGCTGGTGGACGCGCCATTGGAGAACTGGTGCAATAGCTGGTCGCCCGATGACGACAAGATCGCGTATGCGGCGCTGCGCGATGGAGTGTGGAACCTGTACTGGGTATCGCGTTCGACTCGCCGGGAGCAGCCACTGACGGACCACAAGCTGTTCCGGACTTACGTGCGCTATCCGGAGTGGTCGCCGAAGGGGGACCAGATCGTTTACGAGTTTGCCGGGACGAAAGGGAATCTGTTTGTGGCGGAGTTGCGGTGATTGTGAGAGCACGGTCCAACAAGTAGACACTCTACGGGCATGGATGTAGAATGCCTACAGTCATGGCAAAACACGAGTGCTATCAGAACCGGATCGAACTGCTCCAGGGCACGTTGGACATGTTGATTCTTCAGACGCTGCGGTGGGGGGCGCAACACGGCTATGGCATCGGCCAGGCGATCCGCGGCGGATCTGGGGAGATCCTCCAAGTAGAAACGGGCTCGCTCTACCCGGCGCTCCACCGGCTCGAAAGGCAAGGCTGGATCCGGTCCGAATGGCGGATGACGGAGAACAACCAGCGCGCCAAGTACTACCAGCTCACGGCGGCGGGCAGAAAGCAACTCCGTGCCGAACACAACCGCTGGAACCGGATCGTGGAGGCAATTGCCAGCCTGATGAATCCGCGTGGGAGCGAGGGGCAGGCACAGTGACGTGGCGCTGGTTCTCGCGCAAGCAAAAGGATCGGGAACTGGACGAGGAGTTGCGGGCACATCTGGCGATGGCGGCGCGCGACCGGGTCGAGCGGGGAGAGGATCCACGAGAGGCCGAACTGGCTGCCCGGCGCGAGTTCGGCAACCGGACCCTCATACAGGAAGTTACTCGTCAGATGTGGGGATGGAGCCGGCTGGAACAGACGTGGCAGGACGTCCACTATGCCCTGCGCACAATGCGGCGAGCGCCCGGTTTCACGGCAGTTGTGGTGATCTCGCTTGCCCTCGGCATAGGCGCCAACACGGCAATTTTCAGCCTTCTGAATGTCCTGATGCTGCGCCAGCTTCCGGTGCGGGAGGCGGGGCGGCTGGTGGAATTCCGGCAACAATATCCGGGCGACCCGCGCCTGAACATCTTCTCACCCGAAGTCTACCGGTATATTCGCGACCACAATGACGTGTTTA
>CAYPUQ010000001.1:23534-35759 GCA_964413655.1 uncultured Solibacteraceae bacterium
ACGATTATCGGAGTCGCGCCGCGGGAGTTCTCCGGCGTGCGGGTCTGGCTCCGGCCGCAGATCTGGCTGAGCGGCGGCGACGGCGGAGCCCTCATGGGGCGTTTGCGGAACGGCGTCAGTATCGAACGGGCCGAGGCGCAAGTGGCGGTGCTGTACCGCGGCGCCCAGCGGCTGGAGGGCGATCCGCTCTGGGATGCGAAGAAGCTTGAGCTCCGGCCGGGCGGCGCCGGGATGGCGCTTCCGGTTTTGTACGACCGGTTCGCCGGGCCGCTTGTCGCGCTGATGGCAACGGTGGGACTGCTGTTGCTGCTGGCCTGCGCGAATGTGGCCGGCATGTTGTTGGCGCGCGGGGCGGCGCGGGAGCGCGAGATGGCGCTGCGCATTTCGCTGGGGGCCGGCCGGTGGCGGTTGGCGCGGCAAACGCTCACCGAGTCGCTGGTCCTATCGGCGGCGGGAACGATGGCCGGCGTAATCATCGCCTGGTTCGGCGCGGGGGCGCTGGTGCGAGTGGCGATGTCGGGGCGGCAGATTCCCGGGTTGCCGGAGAACCTTAAAATCGCGATCCGGCCGGATATGAATGTTCTGCTTTTCACCGTCTGCGCCGCCGTGTTCACCGGCCTGTTATTCGGGCTGGTTCCCGCGTTACGGGCGATGGCGGCAGCGCCCGCCTCCTCCTTGTGGGCTGGTGGGAGGTCCAGTGAATCCAGGCGCGGCCGGCGTTTCGGATCGGGGCTGGTGGTGGCGCAGGTGGCTTTGTCGCTGGTGCTTTTGAGCTCGGCCGGCCTGTTTATCCAGCGTTTGTCACAGCTTCGAAACAGCCTTGGATTCGAGCGCGACCGCCTGCTGCTGGTGACGCTCGATCCGGCAGGGAGCGGGGTGAGCCGCCGGCAGTTGACCGGGCGGTACCGGGAATTGCTGGAGCGGTTGGAAGCGATTCCGGGCGTGCGTTCGGCCACGCTCTGTGCGCCCACTCCGATTTCGGGCGCAGGAGCCTCGCGGTTCGTCGCTGTGGAAGGACATCAGGAGAGACCCGAGGATCGCCGCTATGTCTCGTTAGCCTGGGTGGCTCCGAAGTATTTCCAGACTTTTGAAATTCCTCTTCTCGCCGGGCGCGATTTCACTTTTCAGGATCAGAGCCGTTCCCGCGTGGCGATCGTCAACCAGGCGATGGCTCGCTACTATTTCGGCGCGGACAACCCGATCGGAAGGCACATCGCGATCGATCGAGATCCCCGAACCGGAGGTTGGTATGGCAGCGACCAGCCGTACGAGATCGTGGGAGTGGCGGGAGACGCGAAATATCACAGCCCTGGCGAGCCGCCGTTTCGCACTCTTTATTTCAATGCGTTCCAGGAGGATCGCGTGCAGTCGCACTTTGCGCTGCGGACCAGCATGGATCCGTCAGACGTGGCTTCCGCCGTGCGCCGTGCGGTGCACGAAACGGCGAAAGGCGTCCCGGTGAAGCGCATCACGACGATGGCCGCCCAAGTGGACGCGGCTCTTGTTCCGGAGCGACTCGCCGCCCTGTTGTCCGGGACGTTCGGCGCTCTCGGGGCGATACTCGCAGCCCTTGGCCTCTACGGGCTTTTGGCCTATACCGTGGCGCGCCGCACCAATGAGATTGGCATCCGTATGGCGCTGGGCGCGAAGCGAAGCGACCTGAGCGGAATGGTGATCGGCGCGGCGCTAAGAATGACGGTTGCGGGACTTGTGCTCGGCCTGCCCGCCGCTGTCTGGGGAAAGAACATCGCTTCCCACGTGATCGAGGGTCTGCCGCGGGAAAGCCTCTTTCCGCTTGGTTTGGCAGCGATCTTAACAATCGGCGTAGCGCTGCCGGCTGCCTATTTGCCGGCGCGGCGTGCCGCTCGCGTCGATCCGGTCGAAGCTCTTCGCCACGAGTGAGAGGCGTTCCATGAGCATGACCCGGCGAAAGTTCGTCTCAATGGCGCCGGCGGCGTTTGTGGCGGCCTCGAAATCGGCGGCGCCGCTCACAATCGCGCTGAATCAAGTGCTGGACTCACGCGCGAAGCTCAGGCCCGGGCAGCTTCACCGGTTCCGGTCCGACATCTGGCCGGAAGCAGTCCGGGATTTTGGATACTGCGGCATCCGGCTCCAGACCAAGTTCAAAACGGGCGAAATCCGGCGGTCGCCGAGCGGGGCTCCCTTATTCACTGGCCTCGACTATGGTGTTATCAACTTTGTCATTACCAGCCGCATTCCGATGGAATGGGACGGCGGCCGGAACTTGCGCGGGCTGACGACGGTCTATCACGGGTATCACCTCTGCATGATCGCCTTGGAATTCGCGCATGGACACCGGCTGCCGTTTCTCTCCGTGAACACGTGCGTGCACGAGTTGTTGCACGTGTTTCTCCACGATATTTTCGAGAGCCGTCCCAAGGGCGCTATCGGCGCGACACGTGAATTCAGGATCGATGTGTACGCGACGCAACTTTGGCTCTTTCGCGATGGCGGCGCGATTCGGGAGTCGGCCGCCGCCTACGTGCAGCGCGTGCGATCGGGTCTCAACACGCGGGCCTGAGCGCACTCAGCAACGGCCGCGGGCCGCGGCTTCAATGGCCGACTCCAGTTCCGCCTTGCCCATCGCGGTCGAAAAGAACAACTCCTGGCGCGCTCCGGCACTCAGGGCGATGGCCTTCCACCCGTTCGTGGTCGGCACCGTGACGCGGATCCGGACGGCGCCCTTCGCGTCTCGAACCGGTTTAATGACGCCCGGAATGATGGCCCGGATCTCCGGATTCCGTTCGAGCAGCCGCTCCAAAAGCGGCCGCAAGCCGTCGACGATGCTGTGCTCGATCTTCAGTTTGCCCTTCGCCGCGCGGAGCTTCATTGCAGCTTCCACCCCTGCTCGCCGAGCAGCGGCACGAAACGGCAGTGCGTCACCGTGCGCACGACCCACTGATCGCCGTGACGGGCATAAAGCAGCAGGTCGTGTTCATCGAGAGTCCCCACCGGGATTACGAGCCGTCCGCCATCGACGAGTTGATCCAGCAGCGCTTGCGGCACGTGAGGCGCTGACGCCGCCACCGAAATGGCGTCGTACGGACTCTCGGCCGGCCAACCGAGCGAGCCGTCGCCATGGACGACAGTCACCCGGTTCGTGTAACCGGCCCGATCGAGGTTCACCCGCGCCAGGTCCACCAGTCCCGCGATTCGCTCGACGCTAATGACGTGGGCTCCGAGTTCCGCCAAAACAGCCGCGTGATAACCACTGCCGGTGCCGACCTCCAGCACTCTCTCGCCCTCATGCAGATCGAGGGCCTGGGTCATGAGCGCCGTCATATAGGGCTGGGAAATGGTCTGGCCGTAGCCGATCTGGAGCGGTTCGTCGGAATAGGCTTTCCGCCGCGACTCGTCCGGGACGAACTTCTCGCGCGGAATCTTTGTGAGCGCCTCGAGCACGTCCGGGTCGGCGATGCCACGACGCTCCAACTGGTCCAGCACCATCTGCTGGCGTGCGGCGCGGAAGTCGAGCGGTTCCCGGCGGGCCCACATAAAGTCCTCTACTTGAATCTTCGCTGATATTGAAAGCCCAGGCTGAAGATGCCGTTCTCTTCGCGGATCGCCAGCACCGAAAAATTCCGGCTGAAGTCCCATTGCATGCGTACAATTTGATACTGCGTCCGGTTCAGGTTGGTGATGTAGGTGACTGTGGTGTCGCGCGTCAACTGCTGCTCGACGGTCAGCCGCGCCACCGGCGTGTTGGAGACGCCGGTCAGCTCCGGGTCGATCTTCAGGCGGCTCACGCCGAAGAAACGCTGGAGCCGGCCGGACAGCGGAGTCGCCAGCGCGGAGCCGAGCAGGGAGTTGCCGCTGCTGTTCAAACCACCCTGTTGCCGGGCGACCGGGGTCGCCACGCCGCTCACCGTGCCGGGCGCGCGCCCGACGGTCAGCAGCGCGATGATCTCGTTGGGCTGGAGCGGCGGATCGGAGCGGTACGACATGTTCAGCTGGTTCACGGGCCCCGCGACGTTAATCGTCACTGTGATGCCGCGGACGCGCGTTTCCAGATCGAGGTCCAGCACTGGCTCGATCTTTACCGGGTTGAAGAACGAAACTTCGCCGCGCGTGATCCGGTACTGGCCGCCGAAGAACTGGATTTCGCCCTCGCTGGCTGTCACAGTCCCCAAGACGATCGGCCGCGGCACCGTGCCGCGTACGGTCAGGTTGGCTTCGGGCTGCACGTCGCGCGTCAAGGCAGTGACCAGTTCCGCGTTGTCGGCCGTCTCCACCCGGATATCCATCTGCATGCCGCGAAGGAACGTGCTCTGCGTCCCCGCGGCGGGTGTTGGCGACGAACTACCGGCCAGCAGGTCGCCGATGTCGGTGCGCGGCGTCAGCCCGATGCGGTTGATCGTGACTACGCCGCTTAGGAGGCTACTTTCGGCCGTGCCGGAGAGGCTCAACGCGGCATCCGCCGTCGTGCTGACGCTGGCCGGGTAGCGTACGCGCACCCGCTGGGCTTGCGCCTGCAAACGGTAGACCAACTCGCCGGTTCCGAAGCCAACAAAGCCGGTGATATTGAGGCTGCCGCCACCGGTTTGCGCCGTCAGCTTCTCGATCGCGGCGCGGTTCCGGTCGAACCGGATCAACCCGTTCACATTCTCCATCCCGTTCGGCAGATCCTTCAGATAAAACGCCGCATCCTTGACTTCCATCGTGCCGGTGATCTGCGGACGATCGAGCGACCCGCGGATCGCGGCATCCAGAGTCGACATTCCCTCGGCGACCAGATCCGGCTCGAACAACCCGAGCACCGGTAGGCTGAGCGCGCCGCGCAACTGCAGGTTCCACGGGTAGCGCGACTGGAACGAAATCGTACCCGTCGCCTCGATCTGCGTGCCGTCTCCGGAAACCCTCGCCGACTGCACACGGAGCCCGCGCCCATCCAGATACGCCAACATCGGCTCGTCGTTGCGCAGGGCGAACTCGCGTCCGATCGCCTTGCCATCGCGCTCCACCCTGGGCGCGATCTCAAGCCGCGAAATCTTCAGCGCCGCCGTCCAGTTTGCCGGGTTCAGGACCGGACCCGAGAACCCGAAGTCCGCGTCGAAGGAGCCTTGAAATGGCAATTCGGAATCCACCCCGCCGATGATGCCGACATCGTGCAGTAACTCGAAATTGATACGCCGGGCCTCCACCTGGCCGAGGCCGAACGAAGCACCCGTCAAGCTCCATTCCGCGTTGCCGGTCACCACCCCTTCGCCGAGACGCGACTGCAATGCCACAGCCATGATGTTGCCCCGCGTCGAGGCGCTGAGTTCGGCATCTCCCAGAACCACTTCCTCGTCGCTCAGATCGCGGATCGACGCCTCGCCGTTTAGCGCCGCCAGAGTGAATTGTCCCTCGGGCCGGCTGAGCGCCGCCGTGAACTTCGCGGCGGCGATACCGCCGAGACCGGGCCGGAACTTTCGAACCGCCTCCCAGTCTCCCAACCGTATCCGTTGCGCCTCGGCCTCAATCTCCATCGTCCCCTTCTCCCAGTCCGACTCCAGCGGCCGATACCGGCCGGAGCCGCGCGCCATGGCTTGGCCGGCCGATGCTTCAAACGCGACAATGCGCAATTCATCCCGGCTCGCCGTTACTTCAGCGGTGATCCGGTCGATTTTCTCGCCCCACGCGGTCAACGGACCGGCTTGTAAGTTGGCGTGAACATCCGGCGCGCCCATAGTGCCACGCAGCCTGGCGCTGCCCGCGACCGTTCCGGTTACCGGCAGGTTCGAGCCGGCCTCCGCCAGGATTTGGGCAGTGCTCGCATTAACCAGTTCCAGGCGCGCATCGATCCGGCTGCTGTCCTGGACGCGCCAGTTCGACAGGAGAAGACTTCCACTGCCCTGCAGCCTCATTCCGCCACCCTCAGCGGTCAGGCGGCCGACGCTCAGTTCCTCGGGGCTGACTGTCAATTGCGCGCGAACCCGCTCTATCCGGCGCCCTTCTACCAGTAGCGGGCCCGCGTCCAGGTCACCGCGCAGGCACAGGGCGGTCAGTGCGCCGGTCACTGTTCCATTCCACTGCAGCATGCCCTGCTGCAAACGCACGGGGAGGCGATCGGGCGCGTCATCGGTGGCGAGGCCGAGGGCCGGTAGAAAGTCGTCGAGATCGCGCGACACCAGGCCCACCCGCAGCTCCGCCGCCGTCGATCCTTCGAAGTTAATGCGGCTGTGAGGCAGTTCGAGGTGCGAGTTGGCAAAATTAATGGCGGCCGCCGCCATGTCATACTCGGTCTCCAGCCGGCCGTTCAACGGAATGCCATCCTCGCCGGCCTGCAAGTCCAGCGTTCCGCCGGCGCGGAGACCGCGCAAGCGGCCACCCTGAATGGTTGCCGTAACTTGAATCGGGCCGGACACGGTCGCGCTCCAGACGGGTGCTTCCCGTCCGAACAACGCGGCCAGCGCGGCCAGCGAGAATCCCGCGACGCGTCCTTCGGCGCGGAGATCCCGCCAGCGGGTCAGCGACACTTCCCCAACGAATCGCCCGCCGCCGGCGGTTATCTGTGCCGAGGAAACATGCAGCCCATCCGGACCGACGCGCCAGTCCGCGATGCCGCGAATCGCCGCCAGTTGGAAGCCGTCCTGGCGCACCTCGACGCCGGTCAGCCGGCTGGATCCCGAGAACTCCCATGGCTCACCCACGGCAAACCGGGCCGTGCCCGCTACCGCCACCTCCCCCGCGGGTTCGACGGGCAGCCGCAGCGGGCGCACGACGTCGGCAAGGCGAACTCGGCCATCGAACCGTCCCTGAACCAGCGGCTGGTCGAAGTCGCGCAGGCTGCCGGTCCAGTCGATCCGCGACTGTCCGAGGATCAGCCGGCCCTCGTTCACCGTCACGCCAGCCGCATCGAGCCGGAAATGCGCCGCCACGCTCGTCTGGATGGGAATCGCGAGTGGCTGAGCGACGCGCAGTTGCGCCGTTTCGAAGCGGCCGTCGTAGGCGTGCGCCATCCTGTCGAATGCCATCGACAACTCCAGGTCGCGGCCCTCGATGTCGAGCGGCGTCCGCCGGTCGGCATACCGGAACTCGCCGCCGCGGATGGCGTACTCGCTAACGGCCAGATCGAGAAACGTCTCGACCGGCGCCTTGTCGCGCGGGCGGTCCGGACGAGAGGGGATATTCGTACGGCCCTGCGCGTCAACCAGAATATTCACCCGGGGCGACTCCACCTCAAGCAGTGCGAGGTCCACTTTGCGCCGCAAGATCGATACGATCTTCAAGCCCACCGCGACGCTTTCAGCCTGGAACAGCGCGGGCTCGCTATCTTCTTCGAGGCCGCGGATGGTCAGCCCGCGCACCTCGGCGCGCAGCGCACCGCGGTCGAAGTGGAACGTCTCGACCGTTACGTCTCCACCGGTGGCCTTCTCCAGTTCCGCGATAATCCGCTCGCGCACCTTTTCCGCGAACCAATCCGACCGCAGCACCAGCAGGCCAGTCACCACCAACAGCCCGGTTATCACCGCCAGCGCGCCGCTGGCGCCGAGTAGCCACTTGGTACGCCGCTTCATTGGAACGCCTCGTCGATGTATTGCACCCGGATCTGCGAACGGGCCTCCACCAGCCAGCGATCGATCTCGTCGTCCAGCTTCCGCTCGGTCAGAATGGTCTCAATCTCCTCCCGCACTTCGTCGATATCCGGCGGCTCCTCATCGGATTTTCTTCGCCAGTCCGCCACGAACACGTCCCGATAGTATTCTTCCACCTCGTCCTCACCGATGGCCACGCCCGGCCGGAACCGGTAGGTGATGAAGCGCAGTGTCGTCAGTTGCAAAAGAAGGTTGCGGCGCACCATCTCTTCGCTCACTCCGTAACGCTCCAGCTCATCCTCCAGTTTCCGGCCGGACTCGCGAATCATCGAAAGCATTCGTCCCCACATCGGCGTCACTTCAGCGATCTCGGGTTTGGGATGACGGCTGATCTCCATCTCCTGGCCAATCAGCACGACGTCCACCAGCCCCGCGGCGAACCGGCGGCGCGATGACGGACTGAAACTGGGCTCCTCGCCATTGAGGAACGCAGTCACGCGGATCTGTTCTTCGATCTGGCTCTGCGTGATCACCGTCCGCCCCACCCGTACCGCAATACGATCGATCACCTCACCCTCTCCGGGCTGGATCAGCAACGACAGCAGAACGTGCATGATCATCGCGCGTGCCATCAGAATGTCTGCCCCAGCGAGAAGTGGAACTGTAATCTGTTAATGCGCTGGTTCACCTGGCTGCCCCTTCCGGCGACCAGGTCCTCGAGCGAGCCGTCGAACCCGAAGAACTTCGGCGAGTTGGGCGCGAAAGCCAAGTCCAACCGGACGGGTCCCACGGGCGTCCGGTAGCGGAGGCCGAAGCCGATAGCGTGTACCGCGTAGCTGAAGTCGTCCCGGTCGCGCTGGCGAAAGCGGAACGAGATGTCCTGCACGCGAGCGTAGACGTTGCCCAGATCGTGGAAGAGTACGCCGCCCAAACTGTCGCCAAGCAGCGGGAAGCGCAGTTCAAGGTTGTGCATCAGCAGGGCCGAGCCGCCCAGGGGGAATCCCGTCGACAAGTCGCGCGGCCCGGCCTGGTTGTCGGGAAACCCGCGGTGCGTGCTGGAGCCGCCGGCATAGAATCGCTCCGGAAGCGGGATGTCGGATTCGCGCTGGCCGGCGGCGGTGTTGCGCTGCAAACCGAACATGAACGACCGCGCCAGAATGATCTCGTTCGACAGGCGATGGTAGGAGCTGTGGCGCGCCAGCAACCGCAGGAAGTCCGCCTGCGAGCCGAACACACCGCTGGCGGCGCCGAAGTCCACGTTCAGAAAGTAGCCGCGCGTCGAGTCGACCGGATTGTCGCGCCGGTCGCGAAGGAAGGTTCCCGACGTCATGCCGATGCGTGACGGCACCGAGAAAATCGGGATGATCGCCGGATCGATCTTCAGGTCCGAGATCGAGTTGCGGCGGTAGGCGAAGCGCACCTGAGCGGTGTCGGAAAGGCCAAGCCGCTGGCTGAATTGAACGGCGCCTTCCTGCCGCCGGCTTGAGAACGTCCGGATGTCCTTCGACAGATCGTAGAAGCCGTTGAGAGTAAGCGAAAGGCTTTCGCGGCCCTTGAAATGCGGCGCCAGGTACGTGAGAATCCCACGCTGCTGGATATTCGACACGCGTCCCTGAAAGCTGCCCGTATGTCCGACTCCGAACATATTGGACCGGCTGATGCCGAACGTCGCCCGCGGGCTGAATCCCGGCGCGCCGGCGGGTGCGTCGAAGTTCGCGACGCCGCCGCCAATGCGCGCGATCTCCGCGCCCAAGCCCAGGTTGAACGAATAGCGCCGCGCTTCCTCCAGTTGGAACAGCAGGTACTTGCTCTCCTCCTCTCCTTCCGGATTCTGAATCGCCAATCCAACCCTCGCGAATACGCCCAGATCGTACAGCCGCCGCTGGCTGTCGATGATCCTGGCCTGGGACAAGCTCTCACCCGGCCGGATCTGAATGCGGCGCTCGACCATCTCCGGATCGCTCGTTTCGAGACCGCTGATCAGCACTTCGCGCAGAAACCGCCGCGGTCCCTCCCGGATCTCCATCACCACGTCCATCCGGTGCGGCTCGGCCGCCGGCTCGACGCGCCAATCGAAGCTGGCGTTGAGGTAACCGAGGTTGAAGTAGTAGTTCAGAACCGCGTCCCGATCGAGGAAGACGTTGGACTCGCTGTAAGGCTGGCCGTCCACCGACGCCAGCATGTTCTCCAGAATCGTCCGCCGCTCTTCGGAAACTCCTTCGACGGTGAGATGGGAAACCAGCCACTGCGGACCTTCCCGCACCTCCAGGAAAACCCCGAGTTCGTTCGGCTTGCCGTCCAGGTCCTCTTCGATCCTCGTCTGGACCTCCACCTCGCGGAATCCGTTGGACCGATAAAGATCCTTGATATTCTCCACGTCGGACTCCAATAGATCCTCGCTGAATTGCCCCTGCCGGTAGCGCAGCATCGTCGCCGGCGTGATTGCCATCCGTTCGCGAATCGTCCCCAGACCGAAATAGTTCACGCCGGAGATCTCCAGCCGGACCAGCTTGTATCGCGGGCCGGCGGCGGCCCGGTAGACGATCGCCGTCGCGCCGTCGGCGTCCTGGTTCGTGTCGAAGCTCACCCGCGCGCGAAAATAGCCTTGCACGCCGAGATACGACGTGATGTTCCGCGCTCCTTCCATCAGCAGATCCCGGTCCACCGAACCCTCCACAAAAACGGGCACCAGTTCGCGCAGCTTGCCGTTGGAGATTTTGAATCCCTCCACCCGTACCCGGACCTTCGGGCCGGTCTCAATCGTGATCTCGGGCCGGACCTCGTTGTACTCGCTGAGATGCGCCAGGTCGTCCAGCACAACCGTGCTCAGCAGGTAATCGCGCTTGCTGAAGCGCCGGCGGATCCGATCAATCCCCTGCGACGTCCGCGACTCGGTCACCTCGCGCCACCCGAACAGGCCGAACAGGCGTTTCCAACCGGTGGCGTTCACCGCCAGTTCCGCCTGCAGTCCGGTCACACCGATGATTCGCGGCCGCCTATAGCTGGCGCGCTCGGTCCCGCTGACCTCGAAGTTGACGAACGCCTGCTGCGTGCGCTCATCGTATTCCACCTGGGGGTCGATCCGCGCCTCGTAAAGACCGTTGGCGGTGAGCCGTTGGCGGAGGTTGGTCACGGCGGCGCCTACGTCGTCCTGTTCAAACTCGCGCCCCAACGACAACTTGGTGCTTCCGGCCAATTGTCCCTGGTTCGGCGGCTCCGGCACTCCGTCGACGCGTACGCGGCCGACGAACCATCGCCCCTTGGTGTGAAACTCCAGGTCCACCGCGCCGCCGTCCTCTCGCGCCTCCACTACGATGTCGCTGTAGCGGCCAGTCGCGTATACCGTTTCGATCGCATTGCGAACCTGGAGGGGGTCCAGCGGATCGCCGGGCCGGATCGCGATCAGCCGGCGCAATTCCTCTTCCGGAACGGGCTGAGAGGCCGGAACGAACGAAACGGATCGGATCGTCTTTCCATACGTTGAATCCCGTGGAGTTTCAGCCGAGCCGAGTGACAGGCCAAAGAAAAGGAGAAGCGCCCACAGACTCACGGCTGCGCTGCCGCGCACCATTGCTGCAATGATAGCAAGTGGCCGCACCGCGCTACGATAAAGGTGCTGGATGCCTCCCCCCGCCTTCGACCGTTATTCCCGCCAGATTCGCTTTCAACCTTTTGGCGAAGGAGGGCAAACAAAGTTGGGCGAGGCCCGCGTCGCGCTAGTGGGCTGCGGCGCGCTGGGAACGTTTCATGCAGCCGCGCTGGCCCGCGCCGGGGCCGGCTTCTTGCGCATCATCGACCGCGACTATGTCGAATGGAACAACCTCCAGCGCCAATGGCTCTTCGACGAAGCGGACGCCGCCGAGGGACTCCCGAAAGCGGTCGCGGCCTCCCGCCATCTCGCAACTGTTAACTCGACCATCACCATCGACGCCCAGGTCGCCGACCTGACGCCGGCCACGATCGACGACCTTCTCGAAGACTGCCACCTGATTCTCGACGGAACCGACAACTTCGAGACCCGCTACCTGATCAACGACTATGCCGTGCGTGAGGGTGTGCCTTGGATCTATGGCGGCGCGGTTGGCAGCTATGGCGTTGTGATGCCGATCCTGCCCGGCCGCACCTGCTGTCTGAAGTGTCTCTATCCGAGTCCGCCCGCCGGCATTCAGCCGACCTGCGAAACCGCTGGTGTGCTGAATACGGCTCCGGCCATGGTGGCGTCCTGGCAGATCAGCCTTGCTTTGCGCATCGTCACCGGCAGCACCGCGGATCTGAAACCCCGGCTTACCATGCTCGACGTCTGGACGGGCGAAGTCCGGCAGATCGCGCAGCCTGACCCGCAACCCGGCTGCTCCGCCTGTGGCTTGCGCGATTTCGTTCATCTCGAAGGACGCCGCCACGTTCCGATCAGCCTCTGCGGCCGCAACGCCGTACAGATTCACGAGCGCGCCCGCCCGCTCGACCTCGCCGCGCTGCGCGAGCAACTCCAGCCGCTCGGCACGGTCAAGGCCAACGAATTCGCCCTCCGGTTCTTCCTCGATCCCTACGAGATGACGATCTTCCCCGACGGCCGCGCAATTATCAAGGGCACCACCGACATCGGTCTGGCTCGCAGTTTGTATGCGCGTTATGTGGGGGGATAGAGAAAAGAACGGGGCAAGCCGCTGGCCGCTGATTGACCGCCGGC
>CAYPUQ010000001.1:35859-50445 GCA_964413655.1 uncultured Solibacteraceae bacterium
CTGGCCCGCCAAGACGCTGTTAAGTGCCGTCGAAATGGGCGTATTCACTGAACTCGCCCGCGGCCCGGAGAGCTACGAAAGTCTGAGTGGACGGCTCGGCCTGCACGGCCGCTCGGCCCGCGACTTCCTCGACGCGCTCGTCGCACTCGGCCTGCTCACCCGCACCGGCGATTGCTATGCTAACTCGCCGGAGACAGATTTGTACCTCGACAGCAAGAAGCCGTCCTATCTCGGCGGCATTCTCGAGATGGCCAATCATCGGCTCTATCCCTTCTGGAGCCACCTGACGGAGGCCCTGCGCACTGGTCTGCCCCAGAACGAACTCAAGGCCGGCGGCCCCGGACTCTTCGAGACGCTGTACGCGGACCCGGCGCGCCTGCGCGAGTTTCTCTCCGCCATGAGCGGTTTCAGCCGGGGTTCCAACATTGCTATCGCGCGAAATTTTCCCTGGAGCGACTATTCCACATTCGTCGACGTCGGCACCGCCCAGGGCGATCTGGCCACTCAAGTAGCCTTGAAGAATCCGCATCTGCGCGGTCTCGGGTTCGACTTGGCGGAAGTGGCGCCGATTTTTGAAGACTACATCGCTTCCGCCGGCGTCGCAGACCGGGTAACCTTCTCAGCCGGCAACTTTTTCGAGGACGATCTCCCCAAGGCCGACGTGGTTCTCATGGGGCACATCCTCCACGACTGGGACCTCCCCACCAAGAAAACGCTGATCGGCAAGGCGTTCGATGCCTTGCCGCCGGGCGGATCGCTCGTAGTCTACGAGGCGATCATCGACGATGACCGGTCCCAAAACGCCTTTGGTCTCATGATGAGCCTCAACATGCTGATTGAGACCCCCGGCGGTTTCGACTATACGGGCGCCGACTGCTCCGCCTGGATGAGAGAAGCCGGCTTTTCGGCGATTCGCGTCGAGCCCTTGGAGGGACCGGATTCGATGGTGGTGGGTATCAAGTGACGGCGGGCGCTAGCCGGCGCCAATCGGGTTCGGGCAGCTTTCACATCCGCGACGCCGGCAGCTTCACGTCGGCGCGCGCCCACGCCTTCTGGAACCGCTGCTCGACCTCGGCCGCCTCATCCGGCTTGCCGGCCGCGCGGAGCGCTTGCGCGAGACCGAACAGAGACCAACCGTTCTCCCGGTTCCGCCGCAGATCTTCCCAGTAGACCGTGGCCGCTTCACCCGGCCGGCCGGCTTCGAGAAGCACCGCGCCGAGCGACTGCCGCACCGGATAGTGCCAGTCGGGCGGCTCGTTGTACATCAGCCCGTCCTCCAACCGGACGGCGCGCTCCAGGTGCATCAAGGCGCGGTCGAAATCGTTTCGCTTTGCCGCCAACTCTCCTGCCAGCACTTCCACGGCGATGTCGAGCAGGTGCTTGAGCGAGTTCATCCCCCAGATCGAGAGATCGGCCATCTCGGGATTCGCCGCCACCTTCCGCAGTTCACGCAACTCGCCTTCCGACTGGGCGGCTTGGCCCTTGGACATAAAGGCGATCCCTCGCGCGTAGTGGCGGACGCCTGTCTCGAACACCAGGTCCGCCTCCGGCGCCGGCTCGGCCAGAATCTCGTCCCACTTCCCGAACCGCACCAGTGCAAACCACGGCGTCGCTTTGTAATACTGCAGCGTCGACCAGCCCGGTTCGCGCAGCTTGTGAACGTGAAGCCGGTTCACCAGCTCCCGCGCCGCCCGCAGCGCCTCCGCGCCCCGGCCCTCCATCGTCGCCGACGCCCACAGGAAATGCCAGTTATGCGGATGATAGGCCGCCGGATACAGGCCTTGCGAACGGCATTGCGTAATGTAGTCGTCGTCGGCCGCGATCGCCTTCACGTTGCTCTCGGCCGCGTCGCCGTATAGACCGGTCCGGATGAAGATGTGCGCCGGCATGTGAACCAGGTGGCCCGCGCTCGGCGTCAGATCGCCGAGCACACGCGCGCTGGGCAGCGCCCGGTCCGGGCTATCCGAGGCTTCCACGAGGTGGATGTAGAGATGGTGCGCGCCGGCGTGATTCGGGAAGTCACGGATGACGCGCTCGACCGTCGCGATGATCTCCGGAATTCCCTCTTTCGGACCGCCATCGCCGTACCAGTAGTTCCACGGTGTCGTGTTCATGACGGCATCCACCCACAGAATCTGCGCGTCGGCATCGCGGGGGTATCTTCCGGCTACCTCCTTCATCGCCGCCGCGTACTTCCGGTTCAAGTCCAGCCGGTCCTTGCCTTTCGCATCGGAGAACCGCTGGGCGAGAGCATCGATGTAATCGCGCTCCGCGGCGCTCGCTCGTCCGGCGCGCTCCTTCGCCTTGTGGATAGCGTCGAATGCCTGCTGCTCCCGCTCCTCGTCTGGCAGCGGATCGTTGATGTTCGGCGCCAGCGCCAGCGCTTCGCCCCAATACGCCATCGCGCAATCCTGGTCGAGCCGCTGCGCCTCGCGAAACGCCCGCGCCGCTTCCTCATGGTTGAATCCGTAAATCAGCGCGAGGCCCTGATCGAAGAATTGCTGGGCCCGGGCCGACCGGGCCGTGACAGGATGTTTCCAGTCCCCGAGGCCCGTCAGCACCGGGGCCACGGGGGGCCCTTCCGGTTCGCTGAGCGTCGATTGGTTTGTGCAGGCGGCTATCGCCGCTGCCAGTGCCAACACCCCGAAAATCCGTTGTCCAGACATAGATCCCTCCAGTTACACTGAAAGCTGATGTTCTCCGGAACCGTCTCGCGCCGCACAATTCTGGCGCTTCTCGCCAGCGGCGTCCAGGCCCAGGCGCGCCCCAAGATGGTGATCGTTCTGATCGGCCCACCCGGCGGTGGCAAAACGACGCAGGCGAAGTTCCTTAAGCGGCGATACGCAGTCCCGGACATAAGTGTCCCCGACATTTTAAGAAAAACGATCGGCCGGAAGACGGCGGAGGGCCGCGCCCTCGAAGCCGGCATCGCCAGCGGGAGCCTGGTCAGCGACGAACAGACCAACGAGTTAGTGGCCGATCGGCTGCTCAAACCGGACGCGCGTAACGGATTCATTCTCGACGGCTACCCGCGCACGGTTGCGCAGGCGGAGTTCCTGGATCAGATGCTCGGACAACGCGGGTTTCCCGCCGCGCGGGTGATCAGTCTGGACGTGAGCGACGCCGAAGCGATGCGGCGCATGAGCGGCCGCCGTCGCGCTGACGACACCCCCACCCTGATACAGCGCCGCCTCGCCGAGTATCATGCGGAAGTCGGCGCCATCCTCGATCACTATGCGACTCGCGGACTGATTCGAATCGACGGGTCGCGCCCGCCGGCGGATGTCTCGCGGGAAATCGAAGCGAAGCTTGGCGGGAACTGAACCGCTACCCGCGACGGAGCTATCCGGCTGAATCGTTATATCATGCAGGGAAACTGGACAAACTATGATACGCACCATTTCCCTCTACGTAATCGTGTCGCTGCTCGCCGGTGTCGCGGCCGCTGCCGACTGGCCGATGTTCCGCGGTCCAAACGCCGCCGGCGTCTCGAACGACGAGAACCTCCCGGTGGAGTTCGGCCCCGGCAAGAGCATGCTTTGGCGGACGGAACTGCCGCCCGGCCACTCCTCGCCGTCCATCGCAGGCGACTCGATCTTCCTCACCGGATATGACGAGGAGAAGCTGTATGTTTTCTCGCTGGACCGCGCGACCGGCCGCGTGAAGTGGCGGCGCGAGGCGCCCCGGCCGCGCAAAGAAGTGTTGCACAAGTCCAACAGTCCGGCCTCACCAACGGTGGCGAGCGATGGACAGAACGCATACGTGTTCTTCACCGATTTCGGCCTCATCTCTTACGGCCCGGACGGGAACGAGCGCTGGCGGCTGCCGCTCGGTCCGTTCAACAATCCGATGGGCCAGGCGGCATCGCCGGTGCTGACCGGCGGCACGCTGCTCCAGATCTGCGACCAGGAGGAGGGCTCGTTCTTCGTGGCGGTCGACAAGGACACCGGTGTATTGAAGTGGCGGGTGGAGCGGCCCCAGTTCACTCGCGGGTTTTCCACCCCCGTGCTGTACCGCCCGCCGGCCGGGCGTCTTCAGGTACTGGTGGCCGGATCTTATCAGCTCACAGCATACGAGGTGGAGACCGGCAAGGAAGTCTGGTGGGTGCGCGGGCTTACTTGGCAGCTGAAACCCACTCCCGTCATGGATGCCGAGCATATCTACGTGCTGGGTTGGGCCGGCGAAGCCGACCCCGGCCAGCAAGAGCAGGTGCCCGAGTTTTCGGAGGTCCTGGCGAAGTGGGACACGGACAAGGACGGCAAACTGTCCAAGGACGAGGTGACGGACGATCAGATAACGAAGAAATGGCCCGACCTCGATCTCGATCGCGACGGGTTCCTCGGCGAGCGGGACTGGAAGATGTACCAGTCGAAGCGCGCCGTCGTGAACGGCGTCCGCGCCTTCAAGCTCGGCGGCGAAGGCGACATGACGGACCGGAACTTCCTGTGGAAGTACGAGCGGTCGCTGCCGAACGTGCCGTCGCCGCTGCTTTATGAAGGGGTGTTGTACCTGCTCAAGGAGGGCGGCATCCTCACGGCGTTGCATTCCCGGACCGGCGAGGTATTGAAACAATCGCGGGTAACCGGCGCGCCGGGAGCGTACTTTGCATCGCCGGTCGCGGGCGACGGCAAGATCTATACGGTCAGCGAGGAAGGCAAACTCGCCGTGATGCGCGCCGGGGCCGATTGGGAGATCATCGGCGTCAACGATTTCAACGAGAGCGTCCACGCCACGCCCGCCATCGTCGACGGCAAGATCTACGTCCGCACGCATGCGGCGCTGTATTGCTTTGCCAAGGGAGAGACTTCGGATTGAAGCCGACACGAAGGCAGGCGCTGGCGGCGCTCAGCGGCGTGCTGCCGGCATGCGGCTCGCGCGGCAGCCGCAAAGCGAATTTCCTATTTCTGATCGCCGACGACCACGCCGGCTATGTGCTTGGGGCAGACGGCAACCGGATGGCCGAGACGCCGAACCTCGACCGTCTCGCCGCCGAAGGGACGCGTTTCGCGCGCCACTACTGTAACTCGCCGGTCTGCTCGCCGTCGCGGCAATCGTTCCTGAGCGGCCAGATGCCCTCCTCGGCCGGCGTTACCGTGCTGCGCGGCCGGATGTCCGAGGACAAGCCCACGCTCGCCAAGCAGCTCAAGGGCGCGGGCTACCACACCGCCGTGATTGGCAAGATGCACTTCAACAACCCGGCGCGGCCTGGTCTGTACGGCTTCGACAGTCTGCTGACCGAGCGCGAGTGGCGGCAGGCCTATAACTCCGAAGTGCAGCCGAAGCCAGTGCCGGAGGACATTGCGGTTCAACCGCCGTGGCGGCCGTTTCGCGATCCGGCGAGCGTTTGGTTGAACGCTGAGAAGCGCCCCTATCCGCGCTACGACGACGACATGCCGGGCACGTTCCTGGCGCGGAAGGCGTGCGAACATTTGCAGGAGCATCGCGACGGCCCGTTCGCGCTGTGGGTGAGTTTCCATGAACCGCATTCGCCGTTCGATTTCCCGGTGGAGTACCGTCCGCGCTTCGACCCGGCCCAGTTCCCGGTGCCGGAGGTTGGTCCGGACGACGCTTGGCAGGTCCCGCTGATCTTCCGCGAGCTCAGCCCGGAGCAGCGGCAGGGCATCATCGCGGCCTACTACACGTCGACAGCTTTCCTGGATCGCAACGTCGGCACGGTGCTCGACAAATTGCGGGAGTTGAAGCTGGAGGACGACACGCTGGTGGTATACCTGCCCGATCACGGGTATTCACTGGGCCAGCATGGGCGGTTCGAGAAACATTGCGGCTACGATCCGGCGTTGCGCGTTCCACTGATCGTGCGGCTGCCTGGGCGCGTTCGCGCGGGTGGTGTGGTTCAGGACTTCACCGAGTCGGTGGACGTGGCGCCGACGGTGCTCGATGTGCTCGGGGCCGACCCGTTGCCGGTACAGCATGGCCGGAGTCTGCGGGCTTACCTGGAGGGCGGCCGTCCCGCACAACCGCGCGATCACATTTTCAGCCAGTACCTCGAGAACGAAGAGGGGTTCATTCGGACGGACCGCCACAAATTCATCTACTGCTCGGGGAAGCGCGAGCGCACCGACGGCTACAAGACGGATAACCCGACGCCCGGCCGATACGTGCGGATGTACGACCTGAACAACGATCCAGGCGAGTTCACCGACATCGCCGCCAAGGAACCGGAGACGTCAGCTCGCCTGCGCGACCTGCTATTACAGCGGTTTCGGGACACGCACCCCGAAGCGGGCGCTGTGCCGGCGGACGCGACACCGGAAGAGGCGCTGGATTTCTTCCTCCGGCCGCGCGACGCCGAGTCGACGGCGAGCGCGTAAAGACTGATTGGGCACACCACCCATCATCCGGGTACTTGCGCAGTAGCCTGTCAGGGAGCGGATGATTCTCATCGGAAGACACGATTTCATCGCGCTGTTTCAGGATCGCCGCCAGCGCTAATGCTAATTCACGCGCTTATTCAAAGTACCGCTTCACCGTCTCCGCTCCCGGCTTCGGCGTCACAAGCGACACCGCCCAAACCAACAGCGCCGAAATCAACGTCATCGGCACCACCGGCAGGAACCCGAACACGGTCGTCCCGGTGGAAGTGCGCGCGATCACGTCCGTCTCGTTTACCCGCCACACGACGCCCGGCTCGGTCACCGCGGCCTGAAACACCGCCGTCGTCAGCACCGCTGCCGCCACCCAGAGGGTCACTGCTAGCGCCCCCCACTTCGTACTGCCCCGCCAGAACAACGCCGCCACGAAGAGCGGCGACAGCGCGGAGAACCCCGCAAAGGCGTACTGCGAGGCTAACTCGAAGATGTTCGCCGGCGCCTGCAGCGCCACGAAGTAGGCCACTGCCGTCAGCAGCACCACGAAGACTCGCCCGATGTGCACTTGTGCCGCCTCGCCGAACCGCTCCTTGTGGCCGTAGTAGGCGAACACGTCTTCGGTAAACATCGTCGACAGCGCCAGAATCTGCGAATCGCTCGCCATCACCGCCGCCATGATACCCGCGCCGAGAAGTCCGGCCATCCACTGCGGGGCGTATTCGGCAAGAAGCAGGAGTAACACGTCGTCGCGGCTGCCCGGCGGAATGCCGTCCACCGCGTTGGCCAAAACGCCGAGGTACACGCATGGCAGCCAAATCGCGATGAGGCAAAGCGGATAGAAGATCACCGTCTTCTTGAACTGCGCCATCTTCTTCGCGGTCAGGCAGAAGATGATGATGTGCGGAAACGCGATGGCCGACAGCGGCATGAACGTATAGCTAAAGAAGTACCGCTCCGAAATGTGCTCGCGTGTGAGCAGGTGGGCCGTGTCCGGGTTGGCGAGAAGGTTTTCCGCTGCCGCCGGGAATCCACCCATCCCCACGCCGATCACCAGCACCGCGATCGTGCCGAACGACAGAAACAGTAGCGTCTGAAACGCGTTCACCCACGCCGTCCCGCGCATCCCGCCGAAGAACACGTACGACATCACCACCATCGCCACCAGGGCGCCGCCGAACCAATACGGAATCAACCCGCCGCTGATCGCCCGCAGCGCCGTGCCCCCGCCCATCACGCCGATGATGACGTAGGGCACCAGGAGCGCCGCCTGCACCACGAAGATCACCGTGCCGATGTGCCCGCACTCCCACCGGTCGCGGAAGAACTGCACCGGCGTGAAGAAGTGGTACTTCCGGCCCAACGCCCACATGCGAGTACCGACAAAGAACAGGCACAACGGAACGATCAGCGCTGACGACGAGGCCATCAGGCCATAGGTCACAATACCGTTCCGGAACGCGTGTCCCGACGACCCGAGAATGGCGAACGCCGTCATGTGCGTGCCGAACAGCGAAAACAGAAAGACGAACGGCCCGATTGAACGTCCGGCGAGAAAGTATCCTTCGGCGCCCCTGTCGCCGCGCTTGCCACGGAACGCAAAGATCCCGATGTAAATGACCAGGCCCAGGTACAGGAAAACGAAGAGAGCGGGGATCAATGTTCGCGATCCTCGTGCGGTTCCAAGTGTCCTGGCCAGGCCAGTTTCACGAGCAGCCACATGAGGAGCGCCGCGGCCACCGTGTAGGCGGCATGGTAGAACAATCCGATCGGCAGGAAACCGAACACCAGCGGGCGCGCCTCCCGCCAGAACCAGAAGTCCTGGTGGAGCGCGTAAAGCAACAAAACGGCGGCGGTAACCAGCAGTCGGGCCACGACGTAGTATCTCATAGACGCCGCCCGGACCGCCCTGTGTGAGAGCGTCGTCGTAAGTTGGCCGGGTCATGTTGAAGTTTGCCGCACTACTTTCCCTGTACTCTTTCGTCCTGTTTGCGCAGACAAATAGTTCTATCTCCGGCCGCGTCCTGGATGTCCAACAGACCGCCATCCCCCGCGTCGCTGTCACCGCCCAGCAGTTGGACACCGGTCTCGTTCGCAGGGCCGTCAGCGACGCCGCCGGGCGGTACGTTCTCCCCTCCCTGCCGCCCGGCAACTACGAACTCCGCGCCGAAGCCCAGAACTTCCAGCGACTCGTCCAAACCGGCATTCGACTCACCGTCGCCGAAGCCGTCAACATGGACCTCGTCCTGGAACTCGGCGCCCTCGAACAGCAACTCACCGTCGAAGGCCGTACGCCGCTCGTCAACACGCAAACCTCCGAGCTCAGCTATCTTGTCAGCGAGCAGTCCATCGAACAACTTCCGCTGAACGGGCGCAACTATACCGACCTTGCTCTGCTCCAACCGGGGGTTATCGCCTTTCCTCACCGCGACGGCGGCTCCGTGGTCGCCCACGGCCTCGGAATGAGCATCAACGGCCAGGATCCCCGTTCGAACGTCTACCTGCTCGACGGCACGCCGCAGAACGACTTCACCAACGGCCCGGCTGGCAGCGCGGCGGGCACCGCGCTCGGCATGGAGAGCATTCGCGAGTTCCGGGTGGAAAGCAATGCCTACAGCGCCCAGTTCGGCCGCAATTCCGGCGGCCAGATTCTGGCACTGACGAAATCCGGCACGAACGAGATCCACGGCAGCCTCTACTATTTCCACCGCAACGACAATATGGACGCGCGCAACTTCTTCGACCCCGAGCGCCGTCCGGAGTTCAAGCGAAATCAATACGGCGCTTCGCTCGGCGGACCGCTGAAACGGGAAAAGGCGTTCCTGTTCGCCGGCTACGAGGGGCTCCGCGAACGCCTCGGCCGTACGATTAGCGCCATCGTGCCCGACGCCAACGCCCGCCTCGGCCTGATCCCCGATCCCGCAAACCCTGGCAGTCTGCTCGATGTCGGTGTCCACCCCACCGTCAAGCCCTACCTCGATGAGTACCCGCTGCCCAACGGACCCGCTGTCGGCGGAGGTCTCGGCCGTCACATCTGGGGCTTCGGCCAGCGACTCCGGCAGGACTTCGGGCAGATCCGTTACGACGGGAACCTCGCCCCCGGCGGCCAGATGTTCGTCCGCTACACCGTCGACGACGCCGAGCAGTTTCTGCCCGTCGACTTGCCTCAGTTCCCGCGTTCATTCCTTTCGCGGAACCAGTTCATCACGGCGGAATACACCCAGACTGTGTCTCCGGGCAGCCTTAACACGATTCGCGCCGGCTTCTCCCGCACCCGCATTGCCCAGGGCGTCGAATCGAACACGACACAGCCGCTGACGCCATTCGTCCCCGGGCGCACTCTGGTCGGCAACATCGACATCGGGGGCGTCTCGCGATTCGGTCCGCAGACTTCCGTTGACGTCCGTCTCACGCAAAACATCTACGGCATTGAGGATAACTTTACCCACGTTCGGGGACCGCACATGCTACGTTTCGGCGGCCTGATCGAGCGGTATCAGGACAACATGGTAAACCCCACGTTCTCGCTAGGTATCCACACCTTCGCCAACCTCCGCACGTTTCTGCAGAATCAGCCGCTGCGCTTTCTCGGCCTCGGTCCCGACGGTGCGCTGGACCGCTACTGGCGGTTCACTCTCTTTGGGTTCTACCTCCAGGACGACATCCACCTGCGGCCCGGGCTCACCCTAAACCTCGGCCTGCGCTACGAGTTCACCACCATGCCGGTGGACCTTTATGGCCGTGACTCCGCGCTGATTAATCTTTACACCGACCCTGCCCCCACGTCCGGCCAACTCTACCTAAACCCCACAAAGCGGAATCTCTCACCACGCTTCGGCTTCGCCTGGGATCCGTTCCACAACGGCCGCACGTCGCTACGCGGCGGCTACGGCTGGTTCTTCAACACGAACAACCAGCAGAACCTCATCGTCACCGTCACCAATCCACCGGCCACGCCGCGCCTGATCATCCCCGCCGGTTCCGCGTTTCCCGTGCCGCCGTTCGAGCGCGGCATCGGCAACTCCATGCGGCCGGTGGAGTGGAACCTCAGAAACCCCAACGTCCATGTCTGGAACCTCAACGTTCAGCAGACGCTGTCAGCCGAATTCGTCGTTACCCTTGGCTACGCCGGTTCCCGCGGTGTGCATCTGCTGCGCAGCCGCGACGTGAACATTCCCGAACCCGAGCGGCGTCCCGACGGGACGCTCTATTGGGCGCCTGGCCTCCCGCGCCCGAACTCAAACTTCTCCACCATCGAGCTCAAAAGCAGCGACGGCAACTCCTGGTACAACGCGATGATCTTCGAGGTCCGCAGACGCTGGAGCCGCGGCTTCAACTTTCAGACGTCCTATACATGGTCGCGCAACATCGACACCACGCAGGCGTCGACATTTTTCTCGGACGCCACCAACGGCACCACTTCCGCGATGCCCGAATACCCCGGCTTCAGCTACAACAAGGGCCTCGCCGATTACCACGCGAAGCACAATTGGGTGACGAACTTCGCCTGGGAGTTGCCGGTCAAGCAACGGGTCCTCCGCGGCTGGCAGATTGCCGGCATTGCAAACGTTCGCAGCGGCAGCCCGCTGACGCTATTCGTGCAGCAGAACCGGTCGCGCTCGCTGTGGGGCCCTTCGCTCGGTCCCGGGCTCGGCTTCGACCGTCCGAGCATGGCCCCCAGCCGTACCCATCAGGACGCGATCAGCGGCCATTCTGACCAATGGTTCGATCCTTCGGCGTTCGTTCTGCAAGAGGCCGGAACGCTCGGCAACCTGGGCCGCGGCGCCCTGATCGGGCCTAACCTCCGCTCGCTGGACCTGGCCCTACAGAAGAATTTTCCGATGAAGCAACTCGGGGAAACCGGAAGGATCCAGTTTCGCGCCGAGGCCTTCAACATCCTGAACCGCGCCAACTTCGGTATCCCGACGCTAGCCGCATTCGCCGGCCAAGCCGACAACGAACAGCCGCTGGCCTCGCTCGGCATCATTCGATCCACCGTTACTAGTTCGCGCCAGATCCAGTTGAGCCTCCGCATCGCCTTTTGATCCCTCGCACTACACTGAAGAGATGACTTGGCTCTTCTTCGTTCTGGGCACCGTTCTCGCCTGGGGCATGTATGGTCCCACATTGCATAAGGGACAGGTGAAACTCGGCAATCCGCTGCGTGCGCTGGTTTGTGTTGGCGTGGCCTACTTCCTCGTTGGCGTGCTCGTGCCGCTCGCGTTCCTTGGCGCGCAAGGCGAACTGCATACGTTCCCGGCCGCCGGCGTCGGCATGGCGACCCTGGCCGGCGTACTTGGCGCGCTCGGAGCCGTTTGCATCATCTTCTCGTTCAAGCATGGCGGTCTTCCCACGTACGTCATGCCGCTGGTGTTCGGCGGCGCTCCCGTGGTCAACGTGCTGGTCTCCATGTGGCTACATCCGCCGAAGGAGATGCCCAGCCTGATGCTGTTCGCCGGGTTTGTCATGGCCGCCGCCGGCGCGGGGCTGGTTCTTCGCTATAAACCCGCCTGACGTGGAATCACGCGAATGACTTGGCTCATGTTCGTCATAGGGGCGGCGGTGTCTTGGGGGATGTACGGCCCCACGCTTCATATCGGCCAGATCGACCTGGGGAACCCAATGCGGGCGCTGCTGTGCGTCGGCGCGGCGTACTTTCTCTGCGGTGTGCTGATCCCCGTCGCGGCATTGCGTGCCCAACGCCAGTTGTACGGTTTCAACAGCGCCGGCGTGAAGATGGCGACGGCAGCCGGCACGCTTGGGGCGCTCGGCGCGGTGTTCATCATCATGGCGTTCCGTTACGGAGGGCTGCCGGTCTACGTGATGCCGCTCGTTTTTGCCGGCGCGCCGTTAGTGAATGTAATGGTTTCGATGTGGATGCATCCGCCAAAGAAGGCGCCCCATCCAATGTTATATGTGGGCTTCATCCTTGCGATCGCCGGCGCCAGCCTGGTGCTGTATTTCAAGCCGGCTGCTTAGCGCGTTCGTGGCGCTCGCCGCGTTCGGCTGGGCAGCGGAGCCGGGCTTCGACCATTCGGCATGGGATCGTTTGCTGAAGAAGCGCGTCAACGCCATCGGCGAAGTGGACTACGCCGCGATCGCGAAGGACCGCGCGGATCTCGACCATTACACCGCCCGGCTCGCCGAAGCCAGCCCCAAGAGCCAGCCGCGGTTATTTTCCAACCGGCGCCACGAACTGGCCTACTGGATGAATGCCTACAACGCCCTCACCACCAAGGGCGTCGTCGACGGTTGGCCGGTCAAGAGCGTCCGCGACCTGGGGCTGCTATGGGGGTTTTTCCGCAAGAACCAGTTCTCCGTCGGCGGCCAGACCGTCAGCCTGAACTACATCGAACACGACGTGATCCGCCCGCACTACCAGGACCCGCGCATCCACTTCGCCATCGTCTGCGCGTCGCTGAGTTGCCCGCGCCTGGACCGCGAGGCCTTCCGCGCCGAGACTCTCGACGCCCACCTCGACCGGCTCACCCGCGAATTCTTCGCCGAACGCCGCAACCTGTATATCGACGCCGCGAAGAATGAAGTGTGGCTGAGCAAACTCCTCGACTGGTACGGCAAGGACTTCGAGACGGATGGCCGCACCGTGCTCGACTACGTGAAGACCCTCGCGCCCGAAGCCGCGCGCCGCCGCCTCGACACGATGAAGAGCCCGCGCGTCCGCTTCTTCTCCTACGACTGGTCCATCAACGACCCCGGCTCGCGCGCGAAGGCGCAGTCACCGTTCGAGCAGGAACTGGCCGCTGGTGGGGCACAATAGGAGGCGTGCTGCGTTTCGGCGCGACCGGTGGACAACTCGGTTGGAGACTTCTTCACAAGGCTCATAGCGTCCGCATGTGGCTGCGGAGCCTCCGCCCGGCTCCAGTGGCCGGGAGCCGGGCATACAGCCGGCAACTCGAGGAGGAGTTAGAGCACTACAGCGCACTCCATGAGGGTTCGGATACTTTCGTCGAGCCGGCGCCCGAAATCTGGAACGCCGCGCTGGATCGGGCCGCCGAACGAGTGAAGGATAGAACTGGCGCCGATTTGCTCGGCCACATTGCGTATCGGTTGAATCAAAGGGGGGATCCACCGCCCCGTTTGCTGTCGCTGGGATGCGGAGCGGCCGGCGTCGAGATGGCGATCGCGCGGCAATCGCCAGATGCCGAAATACACTGCGTCGATGTCAATCCGGTTCTCCTTCGCATGGCGGAAGAGCGGGCCCGCGTCGAAGGTCTTCGGATGTCATTCCTGCACGCCGACCTGAACACCGCCCGTCTGCCCTTGGGGACATTCTCCGTTGTGCTCTGCCACGCCGCGCTCCATCATCTCATCGCGCTGGAACACGTGTTCGGCGAGATCAGGCGGTGTCTCGGAGAGTCGGGGCAACTAATCGTGATTGACATCGTTTCCAGGAACGGCTATCGAATGTTTCCGAAGACGAAGGCAGTCGCCAGTTCGATCTTCGCTACTCTGCCGCCGCGGTACCGGGTAAACCATACTGCATACGCGGTCAAGATGACGGACAAGTCGCTTTACTCGCCGCCGGCGGCGATGACGGGCATGGAGTGCCAGCGAAGCGAGGAGATTCTGCCGCTGCTGCGCGCGAACTTCGTGGAGAGGGAGTTCGTTCCGTACTTCTCCCTTTGCCGACGATTCTTCGACTCGATGTATGGCCCGAACTACGACTTGAGCCGTCCGCTGGACCAGGCAATTCTGACTTGGATCTGGGAATTGGATTGTCAATATCTCGACAGCGGCGGCTTGGAGCCCGAAACGTTCTTCGGAATTTTCACCCCACATTAGAAGGCACAATGGAAGGCGTGCTGCGTTTCATCGCGAAGCTCCTCTCGGCCGCCTACACCACCTTCGCGTATTTCCTGTTCGCGATCTCACTGCTGTACCTCGTCGGCTTCGTCGCCAACCGGTACACGCCGAGCAGCATCGACAGCGGTCTGAGCGTCCCGTTCGCCGAGGCGCTGCGCACGAACCTACTGCTGCTCGTGCTGTTCGCCGCTCAGCACAGCGGCATGGCGCGTTCCGGTTTCAAGCGCTACTGGACGAAGATCGTTCCGGAACACCTTGAACGGAGCACTTATCTGCTCGCCACGGCAATTGTGCTCGGAGTGATGTTCCGGTATTGGGAAGCGATGCCCGAGAGTGTCTGGCGGATCGAGCAACCCATCGCGGCGTGGACGATCCGCGCCGCCGGTTGGGCCGGAATCGCACTCATCGTTCTGGCCAACGCCGTGTGGAGCCACGC
>CAYPUQ010000002.1:0-47147 GCA_964413655.1 uncultured Solibacteraceae bacterium
TGTGGCCGGCCAGGCCGCTTCGTCGATCCTTTCCCACACATTCCACGACGAAGGTAAGCCCGCGCTTCCAGGCTTCCAGGTAGCGCCGCGTGGCGGGTGGCGTGAAGGCCGGTCTTTGCCCCGTTCGATGCTCGCGCCGGCGCGCAAGGCGTGGCAGGCGTTGACCGGCGAGTTGACACCGGACGGATACCTGGCCAATAAGGCCCAGAATAACAAGGGCGGCGAAGAACTCCAGCGGAGCGGCTATCGTGTGATTTCTCGGCACGCGATCGGGCTGCTCGCGCAATTGAGCGCGGCGCTCGACAACTGACGCTCTACAATGGAAGACACGTGGCCGACAAACGCCGAATGTGCCCGAACTGCCGGGCGTTCATCACGACCGACGACAAAATCTGTCCGTATTGCGACGCCAAGGTAGGCCCGCGAGCCATCGAAATGCGCGCGCCCGCCGGCGCGTTGGGCGGTCTCATCGCCGCCGACCGTTTCACCACCTTCATCCTGATGATGGTGAACAGCGGGCTTTACGCCGCCACGATGCTTTACAGCATGAAGAGCGGCCACCAAAGTTACCTTACCGACATTGATGGGTACACGCTCTACTACTTTGGAGCGAAGTTTGCGCCGGACATCTGGAACGGGCAGTGGTGGCGCCTAATCACCGCCGGGTTCCTTCACGGAGGACTCTTTCATTTCATCCTCAACACGTTCGCTCTTCTCAATCTGGCGCCCGTGATCGAACAAGTCTTCGGCACGTACCGGTTCATCGTCATTTACTTTGCCGCGACACTCCTTGGTTTCGTGACCAGCACGCTTTGGTCGAGCGCGTTGTCGATCGGCGCGTCGGCCGGAATCTGCGGGCTGGTGGGCGCGATGATCGCCGTCGGCTATGTCAGCAAGTCGGTGGAGGCGCAGGGTCTGAAAGCGTACGGAACGCGCGCGATCATCTACATCATGGTGATCGGCTTGATGCCCGGACTGCGGATCGATAACGCGGCGCACCTCGGCGGCGCGCTGGGCGGATTCCTGATTGCGCTGGCCGCCGGGACGCCGCGCCTGATGTGGGATGACTGGCGTGAGAAGCTGTGGAAGGTTTGCGCGGCGCTGGCCATACTCATCACAGTAGTCGCCTTCCTCATGATGTTCCTTAACTTCCGGATCGTCACCACGCAATGACCGGCCGTCAGCTCCGGTGGGTTGTCGTTGGGGTTGGTGATATTGCCACCCGCCGCGTGATTCCGGCGATTCAGGCGGAGCCGCGCAGCGAGTTGCTCGGCGTGGTAACGCGCACCCCAGCCAAGGCCGGTCGCTACGGCGTTCGGGCGTGGACAGCGTTGGAGCAAGCGCTGGCCGAACCCGAAGCCGACTCGGTCTACATTGCGACGCCGGTGTCGCTGCACGCGCCGCAGAGTATTGCTGCGCTTCGCGCCGGGAAACACGTGTTGTGCGAGAAGCCGGTGGGGCTGAACTACGCAGAGGCGTCCGCCATGGAGGCCGTCGCCCGGGAATCCGGGCGGCTCCTTGGCGTCGCCTACTACCGGCGCACGTATCCGAAGGTGCAGCGCGCGCGGCAGTTAATGACGGAGGGCGCCATCGGGCGGCCGGTGCTTGCCGAGATCAATTGCCACATGTGGTTCGACGACATCGACGGCCCGCGCGGATGGCTGCTGCGTCCGGCGATGTCGGGCGGCGGTCCGCTGTACGACATCGCGTCGCACCGGATCGACCTGTTGAACTACCTGTTCGGGCGGCCGGTCCGCGTCTCCGGGCACTTGTCCAAGGCCGTCCATCGCCGCGAGGTGGAGGACTGCGCCACGGTGCTGATCGACTACGATAGCGGCGTGCGCGGCATAGTCGATGTCCGCTGGCATTCCCGGGTTGAGCGCGACGAGTTCCGCATTACCGGTACCGGCGGGGCTATTTGTCTGACTCCGCTGAACGGCACAGCGTTCTCATGGCCAGGCGGCGAGGAGGAGATCCCCAACCATTCGAATCTCCACTACCCTTGTATCGAGAATTTCGTGGACGCCGTAAACGGCCATGGCGAACTGCTTTCCAGCATCGAGACGGCGCGATGGACGGACTGGGTGACGGAGGAGGTTGTGCGGACGAATGTGTTGTGATGGTGCGGTCGTTTCGGGCGGCCTGCGAGGCCGCCGCAGCCCACGGGGCTGCCCTGCTTCCGACCGACTACCGGCCGAAAGATGGCAGGCGCCACGCCGCTACCTCTGAACGCTCAGGCCTCGAGGCCCATCTGCGCGAGGCGGTAGCGTAGGGCGTTGCGGGTGAGGCCGAGCAGACGCGCGGCTTGGCTCTTGTTGCCGTTCGCGCGGCGCAGCGCTTCGCGAATGATCTCCTGCTCGAACTGGTCGAGCGTCATCCCGGGCGGCAGAAACGCCGGGCCGTTGCCGGGCGCGGACTGGGGCGCGTCGTCCAGGCGGATGTCGGAGGCTTCCAGCCGGGTTCCGCTGCACAGGAGTAGGCTCCGCTCGATGACATTCTCAAGCTGCCGCACGTTGCCCGGCCAGTAGTAGTTCACCAGGGCTTCCATCGCCTCATCCGAAATGGAATCGACGGCCGTGCCCAGTTCGTCGGCGAACTTTTCGAGGAACAGGCCGACCAACAAGGGAATGTCTTCGCGGCGTTCGCGTAGCGGGAGAATCGTAATGGGCACTACGTTCAGCCGGTAGTAGAGATCCTCGCGGAACGCGCCGCTGGCTATGCCCGCCCGGAGGTTGGCGTTCGTCGCCGCAATCACGCGGACATCCACCTGCCGCGTCTTATTACTGCCCAGACGTTCAAACTCGCGCTCCTGAAGAATCCGGAGCAGTTTCACCTGAATGTTCGCCGGCACGTCGCCGATCTCGTCGAGAAACACCGTGCCGGTGTCGGCCTGTTCGAACTTACCGGGCTTACTGGTGGCGGCACCCGTGAAAGCGCCCTTCTCGTAACCGAACAGTTCGCTTTCCATCAGGTTCTCGGGAATCGCCGTGCAGTTGATCTTGATGAACGGGCGGTCGCGCCGCGTGGAATGATAGTGGATGGCGCGGGCGATGAGGTCCTTGCCGACGCCGCTTTCACCCTGAAGCAGGATGGTGGAGCGCGTCGGTGCGATTCGCTCCACAGTGGTCAGCACTTCCTTCATCGCAGGGCTGCGGCCGACGATGCTGTCGAGGTCGTACCGGACGCCGAGTTGTTGCCGAAGCTTCCGGTTTTCCTCGCGGAGTGAGCGCACCTCGACGGCCTTGTTCACAACGGCCATCATGTGGTCCATCGAGAACGGCTTCGGGAGGAAGTCCAGCGCGCCGGCCTTCATCGCTTCGACGGCGGTTTCCACGGTGCCATAGGCCGTCATCACGATGACCGGCGTTTGCGAGTTCTGGTCCCGCAGGCGCTGCATGAACTGCAGTCCGTCCATACCGGGCAGCCGGACGTCGGTCAGAATCAGATGGGCCCTCGGCGCGACTTCCAACGCCTCCTCCGCAGTCCGCGCCTGCTCCACGTCGAAGTTCGCCGAGCGCAACTGCAGTTCGATGACGCGGCGGAGATTGTCTTCGTCCTCAACAACCAGGATGAGAGGTTTCATGCAGGCCGATTAGCGGGCAGGACCACCCGGAAGACGCTGCCTTGGCCGGGTTCGCTTTCGACCGCCATTGTACCTCCATGCTCGCTGACGATCCGCGAAACGATCGCCAGCCCCATGCCGACGCCGTCCGGTTTCGTAGTGAAGAACGGGTTGAAGATGCTCTCGCGGTGTTCAGGCCGGATGCCGGCGCCGCGGTCGATCACGGCCACTTCGGCCGATCCGTCGATGCGGCGGGTCTTGACGGTCACGGTTGCGCCAGACGGACTGGCCTCGGCCGCGTTGAGCAGCAGATTGAATACCACGCGCTCCATCAATTCGGCGTCCAACGGAACCGGCGGTACGTCCGGGGAGTAGTTGCGATGAATCGCCACGGCAAGGCGCGGCTGGTGGCGCCGCAACTGCTTGATCGCCTCGTCGATCAGCGCGTTGAGATCGACCGGCTGGCGCTTGAGCTGAACGGGCCGGGCGAACTCGAGGAATCGCGTAATCAGCGAATTCGTGCGGTCGACTTCCGCGGCGATGTAGCCGGATAACTCCGTGGCGATCGCATTGCCGTCGGGTATCTGTTTTGCCAGCAGTTCCGCCGACGCCTTCATCGTTCCCAAGGGATTCCGCAGTTCATGGGCGAGCCCGGCCATCAATTGCCCCAGCGCGGCGAGACGTTCTGAACGGCGGACCTCCGCCTCGGCGGCGCTCAAACTCCGGTTCGCCTCGGCGAGTTGCTCGGCCACCTGCCGGTATCGCCGCGCCTGAACCCGGCGGGCTTCCACCAACTGGTGGGTCGCGAAGCCGACCACCCCGAGCAGCAGAATGACGCGCAGCCAGAGTTCGCGCATCTGATCGGCCGGTATCACGTAGCGTGCCGGATCGATGAACAACAGGAACGAGAAATAGCAGCCCGCCGCCAGCGCGCCAACGATGACGGTGCCAAGCAGACCAAAGCCAGTCGCCGCGGTGATGACCGGCAGGATGAGGATGAGATAGTAGCTGCTGGTAATGCCGCCGGTCACGCCAAGCAGCAGGAATCCGAGCACCAACTTCAGCACAATCAACAGCACCACTCCGCGCGACGTGGCGAAGAAGCCGATCCGCGTTTCGATCACCTGCAGGATCGCCAGACAGATCAGCAACTCGACTTCCGCGTCGTTGCGGGTGGGGCTGACGACGGCCAAAGCCGTGAATAGCAGCAGCCAGCCGAGGTCGCGCAAACGCACCCATTCCCGCCAGTTTGCCAGCCCGTCAGCCGTTGCGTTCACCCTGCGTTCCCATCGTCGAATATGACACAATGTTTGCAGCCGTTTTACTTCCCATGATGCCATCCAATTCGACGGACCCTTCCGTCCTGGAATCGGGTTCTCAGAACGAAGAAACCTCTTTCGCCGATATCCTCGCCGAGCACGAAAAGGAGCATCGGGCCGCCGCCGCGGAGTCCGGCCAGACATGCACCGGCCGCGTGATCGCCGTTCAGGGTGAGAATGTTTACGTCGATATTGGCCGCAAGCAAGAGGGCGTTCTTGGCCTCGACTCGCTGCGGGCCGCCGGCGTGGATGCCCTGAAACCCGGCGACGAACTGACGGTCACCGTGACCGGCCGCGACGAGAACGGCGTCTATGTCCTGTCGACGATCAAAGTCGAAGTGCCGAAGGACTGGAGCGGCCTGCAGAAGGCCTTTGACGAAAAGCTGGTGATCGGCGGACAGGTGGTGGAGGCGGTGAAGGGCGGTCTGCGCGTCGATATCGGCGTACGCGCTTTTCTGCCGGCTTCCCGCAGCGGCGCGCGCGAGATGGCCGATCTGGAGAAGTTGGTCGGCCAGCAGATCGAGTGCCGCATCACGAAGCTCGATACGGAGAAGGAAGACGTAGTGGTGGACCGCCGCGCGGTGCTCGAAGAGCGCGAACTACAGGCGCGGGACGAGGCATTCGGCGCCATCGTCGAAGGCCAGATTGTGCAGGGCCGGGTCCGGACGCTGACCGATTTCGGCGCTTTTGTCGATCTTGGCGGCGTGGACGGTTTGCTGCACGTCGGCGACATCTCCTGGCATCGCATCGGCAAACCCGAGGACGTACTCAAGGTGAACGACACGGTCCAGGTAAAGGTCCTCAAAGTGAACCGTGAGAGCCGCCGGATTTCGCTCGGCATGAAGCAGCTTCAGCCGGATCCGTGGACCATGGCCGGCGAAACCTTCCAGCCCGGTCAGCGCGTGCAAGGCAAGGTGGTGCGGCTGGCCGATTTCGGTGCGTTCGTCGAATTGATGCCTGGCGTGGAGGGGCTGATTCACCAGTCGGAGATGTCGTGGTCGAAGAAGAGCCGGAAGCCGTCCGATGTGGTGAAGGTGGGCGAGGTGGTGGAGACGGTGGTGCTCAGCGTCGACACCGCCAAACAGCGAATTGGCCTCGGTTTGAAGCAGGCGATGGGCGACCCCTGGGAAGACGCGCCCAAGAAGTATCCGGTGGGTTCGGTGGTGGAGCGCGAGATCGTCAGCCTGACCAACTTCGGAGTCTTCGTGGTGCTCGAAGAAGGCCTGGAAGGAATGATCCACATTGGCGACATGACGCGTGAAAAGCGTCTGAATCATCCCCGCGAGATGTTGTCGATGGGACAGAAGGTCCGTGCGCAAGTGTTGGAACTCGACACGGAGCGGAAGCGGATTCGGCTGGGCATGAAGCAACTGGAGCCCACGAGCGCGGATCATTTCATCGCGGAGCACCAGGTTGGCGACAGAGTGTCGGGGCGCGTTGCCTCCGTTGCCGGCAGTTCCGCCCGCGTCGAACTGGGCGAAGGTGTCACCGCCGTTTGCCGGCTGCAGCCGGAGCAGCGGAAGGCGGAAGAAAGCACCAACGTTCCGCGCGCCGCGGACATTTCCGCGCTCTCGGCGATGCTGTCCGCCAAGTGGAAGGAAGGTGGAGCTGCCGCCTCCGGTGGAAGCGGCCCGGGATTCAAGGTCGGCCAGATTCACGAGTTCCGGATTGTGGGGATCGAGCCGGAGAAGAGGCAGATCGAGGTCGAACTGGCCGGCTGATTCCGGTCTTGGTCCGGCGTTACGTTTGGCGGGCACTGTCGTCTAACGGTGTTGAACGGAGATCCGGACGTGACAGCAGCCGGAGTTCTGAGGCAGGGCTCCGTGCCCGACGAATTCGCACTCATTCGAGCGGCGCAGCAAGGCGATGCGGATGCCTTTGAGCAGTTGGTGCGCCGCTACGACCAAAACGTTCTCCGTTTGGCATACAACCTTCTTCGCTCACAGGAGGATGCGCGCGACATCTACCAGGAAGCTTTCCTTCGCGTTTACAAGAACTTGCAATCGTTCCGCTTCGACTGTTCATTTCACACATGGATCTACCGGATCGTCACCAACCTGTGCCTGGATTCCCTCCGCAAACGGAAGGTCCGGCGCGAGGAGACCGCGGTGGTCGAAACCGAAGACGGCGTTCGCGACCGATTGAGCCTGGTGCCAGAGACCGGGATTCTCGGCGATCCGCAACGGAGGTTGTACAGCGAGCGCCTGCGGGAGCGCATCGAGTCGGTGTTGCAGGAACTGACACCCCGTGAGCGGGCAGTGTTCGAGATGCGGCATCACGAGGGCATGCGGCTGCGGGCGATCGGAGATGTGCTGGGCACCAGCGAAGAAGCGGCGAAGAACTGCCTGTTTCGCGCCACGCAGAAAATGCGCCATGCGTTAGGAGATTTTGTGTGAATTGCGAATCGGCCCAAAAAGACTTGTCCTTGTTCCTGTACGGAGAGTTGTCGAACGAACGGGAAGCTCTGCTGGAAGAGCATTTGGACGGTTGCGCGGACTGCCGCCGGGAACTGGATGTCGTGAAGGCGATGCACGCGGCCCTGGACCAAGCGGAGTTGGAACCGGCGCCGGAGCTGTTGTTGGAATGCCGGCGGGACCTGCGGGCCGCTTCGTTGGCGATGGGCCGGGTGCCCCTCCGCCCGGTGGGCTTTTGGCAGAAGCTGACCTTTTTGTTTCCTTCACTGGCAGGAGCCGGTCGCGGGTGGCCGCAGGTGCTTGTCAAGCCCGTGGGTGCGCTGGCGCTGGTGGCGATCGGGTTCTTCGGGGCGCGGTTGGCGCAATCGCCAGGGGGTATTTCGCCGTTGGATGAGGCGGGCGTCGTCGGCACGCGAGTCCGTTATGTCGAACCGGATCCTTCCGGGCGGGTGAAGATTGTGGTGGAAGAAACGCACCGGCGCACCGTGACCGGAAGTAGAGGCGAGGACCGGATTCGGAACCTGTTGCTCGCCGCCGCGCAGGATCCGACTGATCCGGGGCTGCGCGTGGAATCGGTCGATTTGCTGAAGAACGAGTGCGACACCGCCGACGTACGGTCGGCGCTGCTGCATGTTCTGGAACACGATCCCAATCCTGGCGTCCGCTTGAAGGCGATGGAGGGATTGAAGCCCTTAGGCGGCGACCCGCGCGTTCGGAGGGTGATAGCGCATGTTCTGTTGCGCGACGAGAATCCGGGGCTGCGCGCCCAGGCGATCGACGTGCTGGTGCAGAACAAGCAGCGTGATGTGGTGGGCGCGCTGCAAGAGTTGATGCTGCGGGAAGAGAACGACTACATCCGGTCGCGCACGCAGCGGCTGCTGCACGAGATGAACGCATCCGTCGAAACGTTTTGAGGTACGAGGAGTATCGGGTGCCGAAAGTCCGCGGTTTGACACTGTTCGGTTGGCTGGCGGCGGCGATTTTGGCGCCCTCACTAGCGGCGCAGGGCACGGCCGACGTCCGGCGCGAGGGTTCGTTCTGGGTTCGCACGATACGCGGAAGTGTGCCGGCGGCCGGGGTGTCGCGTTTGCGGGTGGGTTCGCGCGGCGTCGTCTCCGTGGATGGTGAGGATCGCGGCGACGTCGAGTATGTTCTGAATCTGCGGGTCCAGGCGCCCAGCGCCGCGGAAGCGGCAAGGCGGTTGGGCGAGGTGGAGCAGCGGGCGACCCGACGTGGGCCGCTGGTGCAACTCTTAGTCGGCGACGGCGGGCCGGGCCTTCTTCCTCATGACTTGGCCGTGCGCGTTCCGCGGTCGCTGACGCACGCGCACGTCGAGACGCTGGGTGGACGGGTCAACGTTCGCGGTCTTGCCGGAGATGTGCAGGCCGAGTCGGCTGGTGGACCGATTGCGGCGGACCGGATCGGCGGGTCGCTGGTCGCCCGGACGGGCGGTGGAGCGATCGACATCGGGTCGGTGGACGGAACGCTACGCTGCTTGACGGGGGGCGGAAACATCACGGTCACCCGCTGCGGCGGCGATGCCTGGTTCGAGACGGGTGGCGGCAAGATTGAGGTTGGCGACGCCGGCGGGCCGGTTCAGGCAACGACCGGCGGGGGCGATATCGAGATCCACCGGGTGGCCGGCACGGTAGGGGCGAGGACGGGCGGCGGGATGATCCGGATACAGGAAGCGGCGGGCATGGTTCAGGTTGACAGCGCCGGCGGCGCGATTCAAATCGGCGCGGCACGCGGCGTGCGTTGCCAGTCCGCCGCGGGTGGCATCCGGTTACGCAGCGTCTCGGGCCCGCTGAACATTTCCACATCCGTCGGCAGTATCCAAGCGGAACTGCTCGCCAGCCTGCCCTTGCTCGATTCGTTCCTGAATACCGGTTCGGGTGACGTTACGGTTTTCATTCCGTCCAACATGGCGGTGACAGTGAGAGCGCAGAACGTATCGCCCGGCCAGTTTGGGAGAATCATTTCCGATTTCCCCGAGATCCGCGTGCAGTCGCGAACCGCGGGCGCGTTGACGGTCGCCGAGGGCGTCCTGAATGGGGGCGGCCCGATGCTGCGCATCGCCGCCGCGGAAGGCACGATCTTCCTGCGGCGGCTGAAGTAAGGAGTTTGGCAATGAATCATGTGAAGGCAAATGCCGAGCGGCGGGCGCACGGAGCGAAGCTGATCATGCTCGCCGCCTTTTGCTGGGTGGTGGCCGTGCCGTCGCCCGCGCAGACGCCGCCCGTTCCTCCCGCGCCGCCCGAAATGGCGATTCTTAACCTTTCCGGCAGCGGGAGCTTTCTCGGGGTCGGCGTGACCGAGATCGATTCCGGCCGGGCCAAGGAACTGAAACTCGGCGAGGAACGGGGCGTTGAGGTCACCAAGGTGGAAGAGGATAGCCCGGCCTCGAAGGCCGGATTGCAGGTGGGCGACGTTGTGGTCGAATACAATGGCCAGCGCGTCGAAGGGACCCAGCAATTTGTGCGCCTCGTTCAGGAGACGCCGGTGGGGCGCACCGCGCGAATGACTGTGAGCCGGGACGGGGCAACACGGTCCGTTTCCGCCGTCATCGGGTCGCGGAAGGACCGGGCGAAGACGGAATGGGGCTCCTTCACGCCGCCGCGCATGACGTTCCCACAGGTTTGGATTCCGGACGTACCGAAGGCATTCACGAGCTGGCGCAGTTCGGTGCTCGGCATCGAGGCCGAGGGGCTGGAGGGCCAGTTCGCGGATTTCTTCGGCGTGAAGGAAGGGGTTTTGGTGCGGTCGGTGACGAAGGAGTCGGTAGCCGCGAAGGCGGGCCTGAAGGCCGGCGACGTGATCGTGCGGGTGGAGAAGGAGGCGGTGTCATCGCCGCGCCAGTTGACGAGCGCGCTCCGCTCCCACCGCGGTCAGAAGAACGTAAATCTGGGAGTAGTGCGGGAACGGAGGGAGATCTCACTCACCGTGGCCTTGGAGGACGACAGTTCCAGCAATGAGGGTCCGCGGGGCCGTGCCGTCACCCGGCGCGACGAGCAGGATTTCGAGTTTTGATCCGTTTGAAGGTCAATTCGCTAACAGATAGTTCTGGATCTTGAGAATCAGGTCTACTTCGTTGCGCGGCAGATTCAGGGTGGCCGAGATTTGTTCCGGCCGCTCTCCCCTTTTGGCAAGCCGGAGTACCTGGGTACGGCATTGGAAATTCAGCGGCGGGCTCTTGGCCGGCGCCGAGGCGAGTTGATCCAGCCGCTTCTCGAGACTAGTGAGATCGGGCTTCGTCCGCTCGATCTCGTCCAGACGAGAGGCGAGTTCCCGGCGGAGTTGTTGGTTCTCGGCTTTAAGCAGGAAGAACGCGGCCAGCGCGGCGATCAGCACCAGCGCGTGCAGTGCGTAGGGGAACCAGACGGGGATTAAGGCTTCCAAGGTGGATTCTCCAGTTTTAGTGCAGTGTCCGCAGGCGTTCGTTAGGACTCACGATTTCCTGAATTCGGACGCCATAGTTGCCCTCGATGACAACGACCTCGCCACGCGCGATCACGCAGTTGTTCACGATCAGTTCAACCGGTTCGCTCACGTTACGGTTCAACTCGATGATCGAACCGGAAGTGAGTTTCAAAGCCTCCTTCAGCAGCAGGTAAGTGCGGCCGAAGGATACGCTGACCGGCAGTTCGACTTCGGCCAGGAGATCGAACGAGGCAGGTTCGAGCGACGCCGCTGGGGGTATTGTCGCTGGGAGCCGGCTTTGCCCGGGGTTCTCGATGGCCGCCAAGGCTGCATCGCGCAGGCTTTCCAATAACTCTTCCTCGACTGCGAGGACCACGATCGCGGTTGCGTCCAAACCGAGAGTGATGCGGATGGCAGCAGCGGAGCCGGGAGCCTTCTCTGTGGGCGCACCGTCGAGCGCGGACACTGGCATTCCAACCGCGGCGCCGACTTGATCGGCTGTGCCGGACACGGCTTGGCGGACCAGTTCCAGATACGTGTCGCGCAGGGCATCCTGGTCCGCCCCGTCGATGCCGGCGACGGCTAGGGCCGCTTGACCGATCCTCTTCCAGTCCGCATCCGCAGCGCCCGCAAAGAAACCGGCGGCCGGATTCAAGCTGAACGGCTGCCGCCACCAGGAGACGCCTGGAGGAACATCCCCGGCGGTGCCGCTTTCGACGCGGCATTCGAGGCCGGTGAACTGCTCCAGCGCCTCACGGAACTGGACACAGAATACCTCGGCCAGCCACGCCGCGGGTTCTGTCAGCAGACTTTGGTTGGTCTCCATCGATGGCGCTCCTTGTTAGCTCTGCCTGGCTTCCGTCAGGGGCCCCGGCCAGACCTTGCTGAAAAAGCTGCGCAGGCGGAGGATCGCCTGAGTCTTGATCTGGGAAACCCGGCTCTCGTGCAGGTTCACCACCTGTGCGATCTCGCGCAGCGTCAATTCCTCGTGGAAGTACAAGGACAAGACTGTCTTCTCCATGGATGGCATGCGCTGAATTGCCTGTCTGAGCAACCGCTCCAACTCGGCGCGTTCCAGCAGATTCGACGGCCAATTTTCGTCGCTGTCGGGGAGGAATCGCAACAGATCGCCGCCCTCTTCGCCCGGTTGGGCCAGTTCCAGACTGCCGAGGTTGACACCTCGAGTGTCCACCAGCCACTCGTGGTACTCCTCGAGACTCACCCCCAACTGGGCGGCAACCTCGTCTTCGGTTGCCGTTCGATGCAGCCGCTTCTCGACGGCGACGATGGCCGCTTCGATTTGTTTGGACTTCTTTCTCTGCTGGCGTGGCGCCCAGTCCAGCCCGCGGAGGCTGTCGAGCATCGACCCGCGAATCTTGTACTCGGCGTAGGTTTTCAGCTTGACATTCAGCGCCGGATTGAAATTGTCGATGGCCGCGATCAAGCCCAGGACGCCGGCCGAGACGAGATCTTCCAGATTGACGCTCTCCGGGAGGCGTTCGTGAAGGCGGCGCGCAATGAGTCGCACCTGAGGGAGATGTTCGAGAATCAGCCTCTCTCTCTCCTCCGCTTCGTCCACCACGGTTTCCCGGTAGGTCTGCATGACAGGTCCCAACGCTCATCCAACCCGGAACTTCAGGTCCGCGCTAACACTCCTGGCTGTTCCACGGAATCCTCTGCCCCTTCGTCGTTCTCGCCGGCGCCAACCACTCCGTCGATGATCCCGGAGCCGGTCGCCGGATGGAAGTTCTCCGGGATCTGCTGGCCGTCGCTCACGAACGAAAGAGGCAGGCCGGTCTGCCGGGCTACGCTCCATACGCCAGCGCAGGACAACGTTTCATCGAGTCTGCTGAACAGCAGGCGGGCCGGACCGAAGGCTTCAAAGCGCTGCACTGCACTCAATAGATCGGCGGTTTTTGCCGATGCCGATAGGGTCAGGTGGGTCTCCACCCGCTCGTTCGCGCGAAGGCTCGCCGCGAGGTCTTCCACGGCCGGCCACTCCTTGGGTCCGACGCCGGCCGTGTCCACAAGAATCAGGTCTTTTCCCGAATGCTCGCGTACGGTTCGCTCGAGCCCGGCCGATGTGTCCACCGCAGTGAATCCGACGCCGAGGATCGCCGCCAAAGTAGCCAGTTGCTCGCAGCCGCCGATGCGCAGGCCGTCCATCGAGACGATGTGGACCGGCCGCTTCTTGAACAGGGCATGCTGCGCGGCCAGTTTGGCGATGGCCGTCGTCTTGCCGGCTCCCGGCGGCCCGGCCAGAACAACGACTTGCCGCGAGCCTTCGGTCAAGCCGATCCGGCTGTCCGTGCGGATGGCGGCCCGCAGCACGGATCGCAGATGCCGTTGGATAACTGCGTCGCTCGCGCGGCGGATGTCACCCAGCCGCTCGTCGAGTTCGCCCAGCAGGTATTCGACATCCGCGGGCGGGAGGTCGAGATCCTGTATCGAGCGGGGGACTACGTTCTCCGCAATCCGCGGGCGCGCGGTCTCCAGCGCTTTCCGCAGCCGCTTCATTTCCTGGCCGATCTGATCGAGAAACACGGCGTCGAACCGGGGCGAAGGGCTGCTTTCGCTCGCGGGCTCCGGACGCGCGGCGGCCGACGCCGCGGACCTGGCCGATTCCGGGAGCGCGAAGACAACCTCATAACGGCCCAGATGGCGGGCCTCCGGGGAGGATTCGCGCGAGTAAACCAGCATCGCGTCCTCGCCCAGTTCGCGGCTTGCCGTTTGGAGGGCCGATTCCACGCTGGCGGTAAAGTAGGATTTCAGTCTCATGGGTTTTCTACCTCCTGGTTCAGAAGCACTGGTCTATTGAATGACTCCCAGCGACAGCACGTTGACTCCCGGCGGGATCTCCCCGTGCGACACCACCGCCACCTGCGGCAGCGAGGCTTCGGTGAGTTGGTGGACGAAGTGCCGCGCGCCGGAACTGGTCAGAATCACCGCGGCCGGGCTTGCCGCGGCCAGCGAGCGAACCAGGCGGTCCACGATGTCGCGGACGCGCTGCGGGGCAAGATTCAAGTGAGAGGAATGCTCGCCATGCTCGACGGCGGACTCGATCGAATTCTCCAGCGCGGGATCGAGAAAGAAAACCGGAAGCTGGCCGGACGCGTCGACGTAGGGCTGCGCCACGACTCGCCGCAAGGACTGGCGGACATACTCGGTGAGCAGGACCGGATTTTTCGTGATCTGTCCAGCTTCACTTAAGGCTTCCAAAATGGAAACGCCATCCCGGATTGAAACCCGTTCCCGCAACAAATTCTGTAAAACCTTCTGCACCAGCGACACGGGGAGCAACTTCGGGACCAAATCTTCGACAACTCGCTGGCTCTCCTCGCCAACCCGGTCGAGCAGTTTCTTTGCGTCCTGCCGGGTGAACAATTCGTGGGCGTGGCGGCGGATGATCTCCGAGAGATGCGTAGTGAGGACGCTGACCGGATCGACGACCGTCAAGCCTTCCTTACGAACCGCGTCCGCCTGGGTGGACGGAATCCACCAGGCGGGCAACCCGAAGGCCGGCTCCTTTGTGGGGGTACCGTGGCCCGGCGCCTTCTCACCGGGCGCCGACGAGATCACGAGATCGCAGCCCGGAGGCATCTCGAACCGCGCGATTTCGGCGCCCTTGATACGAATCGTGTACTCGCCGACCTTCAGCGACAGGTTGTCCGTGACGCGGACCGACGGCAGCAAATACCCCAGGTCCGATGCGAGCTGTCGGCGGATTCCGCTGATTCTCTTCAAGAGGGGCGAGGAGGCGCCGCCCTCGACCATTTTGACGAGGCCGAGCCCGATCTCAACCGCCAGTGGGTCGACGCGCAGCAGGGCCTCCAGGTTTTCCTTTTCCTGCGCCGCCGGGGCGTGTGCGGCCGTGCCGTCCACGGGCTCGTGCGCGAGGGCCTGGTGCCGGCGCCACCCGAGATAGCCGATCCCGCCTCCCAGGGCTAGAAAGATGGGCGCCGGCAGACCCGGAAAGAACGCCAGCGCCACCATCACGGCGCCAGCCAGCAGCAGCGGCTGAGGATGGGTGAGCACCTGTTGCTTCACGTCGGTGCTTAGCGCGGAATCCGATGTCGCCCGGGTGACGATCAAGCCGCCCGAAATGGAGATCATCAGCGCTGGAATCACCGTCACCAGACCGTCGCCGATGGTGAGGACCATGTAGGTTTCGAGAGCGCGGCGGAGATCCATGCCGTGGTCGAGAACGCCGATCAGAAAACCGGCGATGATGTTGATGGCCGTGATAATGATGCTGGCCACCGCGTCGCGCTGGGTGAACCGCGATGCGCCATCCATCGCGCCGTAGAACGACGCCTCGGCGGACAGTTGCCGGCGGCGGGTGCGCGCTTCGTTCTCGTCGATGAGGCCGGCGTTCAGGTCCGAATCGATCGACATCTGTTTGCCGGGCATGGCATCGAGGGTGAACCGCGCCGTGACCTCGGAGATGCGGACCGCGCCGTGATTGATAACCACGTACTGAATGGCGATCAGCACGAGAAAGATCACGGTGCCGACGATGTAATTGCCGCCGACAACGAACTGGCCAAAGGCTTCAATGATGTGCCCGGCGGCGGAGGTCCCGGTGTTTCCGTTGAGCAGAATCAGCCGGGAACTGGAGACGTTGAGCGCCAGCCGGAAGAGCGTCATCAGGAGCAGCGTTGTGGGGAAGAGGCTGAACTCGGATGGTTTGCCGACGTAGAGTCCCACCAGCAGGACCACGAGCGAGAGTGTAATGTTCAGCGCGATCAGCGCGTCGAGGAGGAATGGCGGCAGCGGCGTGATCATTGCCAGAACGACGCACAGGACGCCGATGGGAACGCCGAACTCCGACCATGAGATCCGCGAAACGCCCTGGGCGAAGGATCGCGATCCGCTCACGCGCGTGGCGCCGCGGCGAGGCGCCGGCTTGGTGGTGGTTCGGTCGGGCGCGGGAAGATTGGTTCCAATCGTCGGGACCGGCGTGCTCTGTGTTGCCATTCCTTACCTGCCTGGTAGCCGGCCGTTCATCAGCCGGTAGATGTAGGCCAGTACCTCGGCGACGGCCTTATAGAACTGCGGTGGAATTTCCTGGCCCACTTCGGCGGACCCATACAAGGCGCGCGCCAGCGGCGGGTTCTCGATGATCGGTATTTGGTGTTCCTTCGCGCGATGGCGGATGCGGAGGGCTAGGTAATTCTTCCCCTTGGCCACTACTTTCGGCGCCGCGGTCTCCTCCGGCCGGTAACGGATCGCAACCGCGTAGTGGGTCGGATTGACGACGACGGCGGTAGCCGTGGCGACGTCCCGCATCATCTGCCGGCGCAACAGGTCGCGCCGGATCCGCCGGATCCGCATTTTCACTTGCGGATCACCCTCCATCTCTTTCCACTCGTCGCGAACCTCCTGTTTCGTCATGCGAAGGTCCTTTGTGTACTTTCGCTTCTGGCGCGCGAGGTCGATCAGGCCGACGAGGAACAGCACCGCGGCCGCCTTCCACATCAGACCGTGAAAGGAGTCGATCACCTTCGAAAAGGCCGCCGCCAGTGTGAGCGCCGGCAGGCGCAGAAAGGCATCGTAGTTTTCCGCCAGTACCCCATACAACACGAGGCCGAAGAAGGGCAACAGGATCAGTGCATACGCCGCCTGCTGGAGGTTTTTCGGCAAGAGCTGCTTCAGCTTGGAGATCGGATTGAATCGTTTGAAGTCCGGCGCGAGACGCTTGCCGGCCAGGCCGCCTTTCGTGAGAAGCAGGCTGACGCCGAGGCTCGCCGCCACCAGCGAGCCACCCAGCACGCCGAGCGGGAGGCCGATCGGCCCGGCCAGACGCCAGACGAGGTTTTCGAACGATTGCGGGGAGATTTGAACCGTGAACGCCATCTGAAACAGTATCCGCATGGCCGCCTTCAGACTCTCGCCCGCCGCCGCGCCGTACTGAAACAGCAGCACGACGAAGATCATGAACTGCAGGCCCGCCACGAACTCGCGGCTGTGGATGAACTGGCCTTCCCGGCGCGCCTTTTCGATGCGCCGCTGCGTCGGCTGTTCGGTTCGCTGCCCCTGGTCCGCCATTGCGGTCTCCGCCTAGCCTTGCGGTCCCACCCACTGCATCAGGCCGCGGAGCATCTGTTCGGCGGCCCGGCTATATACGCCCGGGAACAGGGGTGCAATGCCGGCCAGCACCAGCATCGCCGCCAGCATTTTGATCGGGAAGGCGGCGGTCAGCAGTTGGAGATGGTTGTCGAGCCGGCCCAGCAGCGCGAGCGTGAGGTCCACCATGAGGAGGAGCGCGATAACCGGCAGCGCCAATCGCAACGCAATCACGAACATCTGCGCCCCGAGATGCACGGCGACCGCCCCCAAGGCGCCCTCCGGGAGCCCGCTGCCCGGCGGCAGCACGTCAAAGCTCCGCGCGAATGCCGAGATCACCACGCGGTCGAGGCCGGCCGCGAGAAACATCAGCCCGGCAAACAATTGCGCGATGATTTGCAGGATGCTGCTGTCGGCCTGGGTATTGGGATCGATTGTCGAGGCATAGGAGTAGCCCGCCTGGAAGCCGAGAAACTGCATGGCGAGCACGAATGTCTCGTTGAGAAAGGCGACGCCGAGACCGAGGACAACGCCAAGGCAGGCTTCCATGACCGTCAGAGCAATCAGGTGGAGTAGGGCCGAGGAGCCGTTCCCGATAACGGCCATGTCGACCTCGGGCCACTGTGGAAGCATGACGACCGCGAGCGCGAGCACAAAGACCACCTTCGGAGCCGGCGGCGCCGCGCGGAATCCTGGCAACGGTACGAACACGATCGCTCCGCCAATTCGGGTCAGCACCAGCAGAAAGCTCAAGAGGACCGGGACTGGCAACTGCCAATCAGTGGGCATAGCGCGCCAGATCTCCAAAGATCCCACCGGCGTACGAGGCCAGCCGGCCGAGCATCCATGGCAGTGAGATCAGAAAGGCCAGCAAAAATACGCCCAGCCGGGGAATGCTCGAAAAAGTGGGGTCCTGGATAGAAGTAAGAATCTGGACCAGACTCACAATGATGCTGACGACAAACCCGGTCAGCAGCAGCGGCAGGCTCAGCCAAAAGGCGGTCATGAGTGCCTGGCGGATGATTTCGACGATGCTATCGGCCGTCATACGTGGTTCCTTTGCGTATCCTCACGTCTGAAAACTTTTCATCAGCGACCCCACTACCAGGTTCCAGCCGTCCACCAGCACGAAGAGGAGAATCTTGAATGGGGCGGAAACCATGACCGGTGGCAACTGCACCATTCCAATCGACAACGTGACCGAAGCGACAACGAGATCGATGATAAGGAACGGCAGAAACAGCACCGCGCCGATCTGAAAGCCGGTTTTGAGTTCGGATAGAACGTAGGCCGGTACGAGCACGCCGAGATCCAGTTCCTGTGGCGAGGCCGGCGCCGTTTGCTTGGCGATTTGTAGCACCAGGGCCACATCCTTCTCCCGAACAAATCGAGCCAGATATTGCTTCAAGTGGGGACTGGCGCGGTCGAACGCTTGACTGGAAGTGATCTCTCCTTTTTCGAGCGGGATCCAGGCCGTTTGGTGAACTTCCGAGATCACCGGGCGCATGAGCAGGATGGTGAGAAAGAGCGCCAAGCCGAGCAGCACCTGGTTCGACGGAGCACTCTGGGTTCCCATGGCTTGGCGCAGGAAGTGAAGCACCAGGGTGATGCGGAGAAACGGCGTCACCGCCATGATCAGCGCGGGCAGCAGCGTGAGCGCGGTCAGCAGCAACACGACCTGCATCGGCACGCCCATCCCGTTCTGGCCCAACACGTCCGGCAGGCCGGCGGCCCCGGCCGGGGCCGCCAATACCAGCAGCGTTGCCAGCGGTCCGGCGAAGGTTCTCATGATCTCACCGCCCCGGCCGGTTTCCCGCCGGATTCGACCGCCGGCAGGATCGTCATGCCGGACGGAGAGCAGCCCAGTAGCATCCGGTGGCCGTCCGCTTCCACGAAATGCAGCGAGTGACCCGGCGACAGACGAAGGTGGGCGACCTGCCGCAACACCAGCCTGCCGCCCGCCTCGCGCGACGGAAGCCAACTGCGGATGCCGCCGCCTTGCCTCTTCCGGCTCTGCCACACCACGAGGCCCAGCAGTCCGAATACGACGGCCAAACCGATGGCTTGGCGGACGATTTCACCTCCCATGGCGGTTGTACCTCAGTCTTCCTCGTGAAAGTCCGTGATGCGGACTCCGATGTTTTCTTCCAGGATCACGATCTCGCCGAATCCGACGAGGGCGTCGCCGATCCGGATGTCGATGTTCTCGCCCGCCGACTTCCGCATCCTGAGTACGCTGCCGGGGCGCAGCGCGAGAATCTCGCGGACCAGCATGGTTTTCCGTTCCAACTCCACGTCCACCGTGAGTGGAACACCGGCCAGAAATTGGATCTCTTCGGACGGATTCATGGCTGGCCCCAGTCAGCGCTTAGCGCTTCAGATTGATGGTCTCCTGGCTGATTTCGTCGACCGTGGTGACCACCCTGGCGTTGGCCTGGTAGCCGCGCTGGTAGACGATCAGGTTGGTGAACTCCCGGGCAATGTCCACAGTCGAGTTCTCGACCGCGCCGCCGATGATCGTGCCCCGGCCGCCGGTCCCGGGCACGCCGATCGCGGGCAGCGCGGATCGCGCACTGAGGGCATACGAGTTATCGCCGATCGCGATCATCGATTCCGGATTCCGAATAGCCGCCATGGCGAGCTGTCCCACGATCACCTGCTCACCGCTTGAGTACTGCGCGAGTACGACACCGCCGTTGCCAATCCCGACGCGGATTAACTGCGCGGCCGGCGAACCGTTCTGGGCGTTGGCGGAGATGGCGGACGGCTGCGCGTATTGAGTCACTCGCGGCTCTTGGCCGCTGTAAAGTTGCCACGCGATGGTCATGTCCGACGCGCCATTGGCAAATCCCGTAATTGCCAGCTCAGGCGCGGGGTCTCCGGCGGCTGGGCTGGTTAACCGGCCATCCGAGTCGAACGTCAAGGTGCCCGCGACTGGTGTAAGCGGCGCCGTCAGGTCGGCATCGGGAATCGAAAGCGCATAATCCCATTCGCCGGCCGTCGCCGACTTAGTGAGAGTCACAGTGACAACGTGCGAGGCGCCCAGCGAATCGAATATTTCGAGCGCCGTCGAGAACACATCCGGCGGTGGGCCGGCGGAGGCGGCGGCGTTGAGATTGAGGTCGAGAGAAAAGTTGGTTGTTGGGAGCGGAGGTTTCAGCGAGCCCACCGGGACGATGATGTCTCCTACAGGACCGGTAGTGGACAGCACACCGTTCACCGACATCCATCCCTGCACTCTCTGTCCAGTCGATGTCAGCAGGTTGCCGTCCTTGTCCACTTGCAGATTGCCACCGCGCGTGTACACCACGGCGTCGCTAGTCGGCTGCTTCACGACGAGGAACCCATCCCCTTGAATCGCCGCGTCTAGCACTCCGGTGCTGGTCTTGATCGCGCCCTGGGAGAACTGGCGGAGCGTGTTCGGCCGGGCGACACCGAAACCAACCTGTGTTTCACCCAGCCCCGCTCCCAGCGATTGGGTGACTAGGTCGTAGAAGGAAACCACGCTCGTCTTAAAGCCCTGGGTGTTGAGGTTGGCGAGATTGTTACCGACGACGTCGATGGCCGTGGTATGCGCGCTCAATGCCGATAGCGCCGTTGAGAATGAAGTAAACATAGACTCCTCTTTCGTTATTCCTGTCCTATTCAGCCGGGACCCCGGCGGCCAGATCCTGCTGGTCCGGCTGTGCCAGCGCATCGCGAATCGCCGTCAGATCCTGCCGCATAAGAATCGTTTGTTCCAGCGAACTGAACTGGGCGAGTTGTGAGATGAACTGCATCGGGTCGGAAGGGTCGAGCGGATTCTGATTCCTGAGCTGAGCCACCAGGATCTGCAGAAACATCTCCTTCGACTCCTGGGCGTTTGTCAGGTCCTTGGATACCCCGCCGACTTCGGCAGACGGCAACGACTGGGCGGATGGAACGTTATTTGTGATCATGATGCTCCTCCCGGAAGTCCCGGCGCCTCCGGAAGAGGGTCGAGACGCTTGAGTTGTTCGGCAAACGAGATCAGCCGGCTGGCCGACAGTGTCGCGCCCGCCTTGCCGCCGGCGCGATGCTGTTCCGCCGATTCTCCATTGCTTTGCCGGCCGGCGGAATCCTGTTGTTGTGAGGAAGACCCGTGGCGGCCTGGATCGGAACTGGCGCGGTCACCGGCATCGGCGTGCCGGACCTCCGGGACTTCCTGAGCCCGGAAGCCGGTGTCATGAAGGCGCAGCATCAACATGTCGAGATTCTGCCGCAAGCCATGATTGAGCGCCGGGTCGGTTCCTCGCACCGAAAGATGGATGCCGCCATCATGCTCGGCGAGTTGAACGCGAACTCGCCCGCCCATGCCGTCACCCGCCTGAATCGCGAGATTCCGCAGCGGTTGACTGGAAGACGCCGCCGGGCGGTCTCGGAGGGAATCGACTTCGTTCCAGCGCCAGTTCGAGACTTGGCCAGGGTTTTCCGGACGGCTCGCGTTTCCGGCGGCAGGGAGAGGGGAAGCCTCCGGTCTGGGCACTGGGAGCGGCGTACGATTCACTGGGACGGGCTCCCTTGGGCGCGGCTGCTCTTCATGCCGGGGCGTGGGAGCAGACCGAGGGCCATCCCTGCCGGACTGCTCGCCGGCATTAGCTTCCGGAGCGGTGTCCGGCTCCGCCGGACGTGGATTTTCCAATGCTTCGGGATTCTCCGCATTCTTGGCGCGGACGTGTTCTACCGGTGGGATGGGCGCCGGTTTCTGTTTCAATTCCGGGCCCGCCGGTCCCGGATGAGGTTCCATTTCGGGATTCGTTGGCGGCGTTGGGGCCACTTTCTCCTGGCCCAGGGCTTCGATAGGCTCGATGCGCAGCGCGAAGACTTCCTCGCCCGGCGTTCGGTTCTCAGACGCCGGCAAGGCTTGACCGGGCAGGGCAGCGGTCTCGGGTGGCGGCGCCTTCTGGCCCGCCGTCGCGCCTTGGTCCGTGGACGTTGGCGTCGCGCAGCAAGGGACCGCATCGAAGCCGAAAAAGCGGGCGGCTTCGAGTGCGGGAAGCAGCGGAGCCGGCAGCGCAAGGGGCACCGTCTCCGCATCCGGCGCGGAGCCGGGCGCTTCAGGATCGTCTGGCGATTCGCCGGCCCACTGGGCCAGCGCCGGCCAATCGATCAGGAGTTCGAAGCGGCCGGGGTCCGCGACGCCCGCCGGTTGGCCCGGGGGGTGCGGCAGGGCCGGAACCAGAGCGTCCGCGGGAAGTGGGTGGGAGAGAGCGAGATCCACGCCGGCTGACGGTGCATGCGGGGGGCCAGGATGGCGGATGCGGTTCTAAAGGACTTGTGGGGTGTTCTCGCGGCGAGATCCTGACACTTCCGGCTGGAGTGGCAAGCTTTTGTCGCGAACGCACCTCCTCTAATGGCCTTTTCGGCCCGTTCACGGGGTTCTTGAGAAAAAATGTTTTGGTCCCTCGATTGCTCATTTCGTTCCGGAGCACTTAATGGACGCACTCACCGTCGCCGCCGCCAGCGCCATGCGGGCGAGAATGGAATCGCTCGAAATGCTCGCGAATAATCTGGCCAATCAAACCAGTCCCGGTTTCAAGGCGGATCGTGAGTTCTACAGCCTTTATATAGCGCCGGAGGCGATGGCTGGAGCCGGCGGGAACCAACTTCTGGCGCCGGTGATCGAGCGCCATTATACGGACTTCTCCCAGGGCAGCTTCGTGGAAACCGGCAACGCGCTGGACCTGGCGCTCAGTGGTCAAGGGTTCCTCGTCGTCCAGGGACCCGCAGGGCAGCTCTACACCCGCAATGGTCACTTGCGCCTATCGGAGGAGGGTCGGCTCGAGACCCGCGAAGGGTATCCGCTGGTTGATCGGGAGAACCGCCCGATCGTCCTCGATCCGGCGATTCCGTTTGAAGTTTCCCGGTCCGGTGAGATTCGCCAAGGCGGCGAAGCGGTCAATCACCTTCGCCTGGCGACCTTCGCCGATCCAGCCAACCTCGCCAAAAGGGAAGGCACCTATTTTCAATGGAACGGGCTGGCGGGTGAGGTGCGCCCAGCGCCCGCGCTCGAGGTGCACCAGGGCCGGCTGGAAGCGGCCAATTTTTCGCCCGCCGAGACGGCGGTCCGCCTGATCCAGATCATGCGGCAGTTCGAAACCATGCAGAAAGCAATTCAGATCGGAAGCGAGATGGGCCGGCGTCTGGAGGACGTCGCGCGTCCCGGCTCCTAGTCAGGCGAATGGAGAAAGACACCCAATATGCTTCGTGCTCTTTTCAGTGCGGGCAGCGGACTCGCGGCCCAGCAGATCAACGTCGACAACATCGCTCATAATCTGGCGAACGCCAATACGGTGGGGTTCAAACAACGCCGGACGCATTTCCAGGACCTGCTCTATCAGACGATGGTGCAGCCCGGCGCCGCCGCCGGGTCGCAAACGGTCGTGCCGACCGGGCTCCAAATCGGATTGGGCGCGCGCCCGTCAAGCAACGAGGTCATCTTCACCCAAGGTAACTTCCAAATGACGACCAACCCGCTCGACATGGTGATCCAGGGCCGGGGATTTTTCCAGGTCCGCCGGCCGACCGGGGAACTCGCTTACACGCGCGCCGGCAACTTTCACCTCGATCGCGAAGGTAACATCGTGACACCGGACGGCGACCCCATCGAGCCACAGATCACCCTCCCGCCCGAAGCCCAATCGGTTTCCATCGCCCAGGACGGAACGGTGAGCTACATGTTGCCGGGTCAGGCTGCCGCGCAACTGGCCGGGCAGGTTCAACTGGCGAACTTCACCAACCCGGCCGGACTCAACAGTATCGGCCGCAACCTTTTCATGCCGACGGATGCATCCGGCGAACCGACGCTCGGGAATCCAGGCGGCCAGGAAGGGCTGGGCACCATTCAGCAGGGCTACGTGGAGGCTTCGAATGTCAGTGTGGTGGAGGAGTTCATCAACCTGATCGTCAGCCAGCGAACCTACGAGGCCAATACCAAGGTGGTCCGCGCCGCCGACGAAATGTACCAACAGGTCAATAACCTGACGCGATAATTCGATGCTGTCGCCACTGCTGCTACTGGCACTATCGTTCACCGCCTCGGCCGGGCCCTGTGTGGCCGTGCGCGGCGACCGGATCACGGCGGCCGATTTTGCCCGCGCCGTCGCGGCGTTCGGTGAACTGCCCGGCGAGACGGAGATCGCCCTGGCGCCATCACCGGGTGTCGAGCGGCACTTCTCGCGGTTTGACGTGATTCGCCTCTTCCGCCGGTACGAACTGGAGGGTGCGCCGGGCGAGGCGTGCTTCACGGTGGCAGCCAGGGAACTGAGGCCGGAAGATTTCGAGAACGCACTTCGCGAGGCTTCGGACCGAGCGCTGGAAGTCAGGATCGAGATTCTCGACTGGAGCCGCCACCCGGTTCCCGAGGGAAAACTGGAGTTTTCCGCCAGCCATCTTTCCACCGCCCGGCCGGACGCTCTGGATGGATCCGTGTTGTTGCGCGGGCGAGTCACCTCCACAGGGCGCCGGACCGTTCCGGTTTGGGTGAAGGCCGCCGTCTTTTCGAGCCGGGCTTGCCTGGTTGCGCGGCAGGGCATCCAAGCGCGAGAGGTGATCGCGAGGTTGCAGATTGAACCGGCGACCTGCGAGGTTTACCCGTGGGCCGATCCACCACTGGAGAATCTCGACCTGGTCGTGGGCGGTCGCGCGCGACGGGCTATAGCCGCCCGCGACCGGATTCTGGCCGCCGATGTGGAACCGGAGTGGGTTGTGGAGCGCGGCGATACGGTCGCGGTTCGCGTGATTCGCGGGTTGGCGGTGCTGCAGTTCGACGCCACGGTCGAGGGCCGGGGGCGACGCGGCGACCGGGTCGTTGTGAAAAGCCCGCTGAGTGGGAAGCGGCTCGATGCGGTGGTCGTCGGCAGAGGCTCGGTTGAGATTCGGAACTAAGAGGAAACACGGAATGCGAACGATTACGCTTTGTAGTCTCGTCCTGACGGCCATACTCGGGGCGGCCGAGAAGGAACGGCTCTCGCCATTGGAGGAGTACGTCCGGGAGGCGCTCGCGCGCGGCGGCTCGTCGAGCGCCACGCCGGGATCCTTGTTTGTCTCCGGCGGCCGCTATGGCGACCTGGGCCGCGATCTGCGGGCCGTTGAAGTGGACGACGTCGTGACGATCGTCGTCATGGACAAGGCATCGGCGCTGGCACGCGGGACGACGAACTCGCAGCGCCGCTCCAGCTTGAATACCTCGGTGACGGCGCTGGCCGGTCCGATCAACCCCGGCGGGGCGCTCTCGCCGCTGGCGGGCGTCAAGGGCGATCAGCAGCTCCAGGGACAGGGTGAGACCAGCCGGGAGTCTGCGTTGAGCACCACTTTGTCAGCGCGAGTTACCAATGTGCTGCCGAACGGGAACCTCGTGGTCGAAGGAACGAAGGAAATCCTGGTCAATTCCGAACGCCAACTGGTGACAGTGCGGGGCGTCATTCGCTGGAACGATCTTAACTCGGTTAACCGGATCGGTTCGGACCGGCTCGCCAATCTCGAAGTACACGTGCAAGGGAAGGGAGTAGTTGGCGACGCGATCCGGCGGCCCAACTTTCTCTACCGTCTCTTGATGGGCATACTACCGTTCTAGGAGGAGTCACCGGATGTCTTGGGTACTTCTATTGGCCGTGGCCATTGCCGGCGCCGCTCCCGGCGCGGAGACCGGTCCACCCGAACGAACGACACGTCTTAAGGAGATGATCGCGCTCGAGGGCGTGCGCGACAACCAGCTTTTCGGCTACGGGCTCGTGGTCGGTCTCGCCGGCACCGGCGACCGCCGCCAGACCATGTTCTCCGCCCAAACCCTCAGCAATCTGCTCGATCGAATGGGTGTCTCCGTTTCCCCCCTGGCGCTGCAAGTCCGCAACACTGCCGCCGTGATGGTGACGGCCACTCTTCCGCCGTTCGCTCAGCCGGGGACGCGCATCGACATCACAGTCGCCGCGATGGGCGACGCGCAGAACCTCCAGGGCGGACTACTCGTACTCACTCCCTTACGCGCCGCCACCGGGGAAATCTTCGCGGCGGCCCAAGGTCCGGTGGTGACCGGTGGTTTCGCGGCGGGCGCGGCGGGGACCCAGCAGACGGTCAACCACCCGACGACTGGCCGCATTCCCGCCGGCGCCATTGTCGAGAGGCCTCCCCCGTCGGTGATCGATTCCCGTCTGCTGCGCCTCCAACTCCGCCGCTCGGACTTCACCAACGCGTCGCGCATTGCCGAGGCCGTGAACCAGCGGCTGGCTCCGGCCGCGACGCCCATTGCACACGCCGAGAATGCCGGGGTGGTGTCGGTGACCGTGCCGCCGGACTACGAAGGCCGCGTGGTCGATTTCATTGCCCGGATCGAGAGCTTGGCCATCACGACAGACCGCGTCGAAAGGATCGTGATTAACGAACGCACCGGAACGATCGTGCTGGGGAAGGACGTGTTGATCCGGCCCGCGTCCATCCTGCACGGCACGCTGACCGTCGAGATCGAGACCACGTTTGCCGTCTCTCAGCCGGCGCCCTTTTCGGAAGGCCAAACGACGGTCGTTCCTCAGGTCGGTGTGGGCATCAAGGAAGAGAAAGCCCGCAACATCAACCTAAAGGAGGGCGCGACGGTGGAGGATTTGATTCAAGCGCTGCAAGCCATCGGCGCGACGCCGCGCGACGTGATCGCCATTCTGCAGAACCTGCGCGCGGCGGGCGCGATCGAAGCCGAGATCGAGGTGATCTAGCGATGACAGTCAACGGAGTAACCGGCTGGCAGCCGGGCGGCGAAAGCGACTCGGCCGCGCCGAAGAACATCGAGGAGGTCGCGGCTCAATTCGAAGCCTTGCTGATTTCCGAGATGCTCCGGCACGCCCGGGAAACTGGCGGCGCCGGACTCGGTGAAGGCGGCGAAAGTTTGAGTGCAATGATGGGATTCGCCGAGCAGCAACTCGGACAACTGATCGCGGCGCGGGGCGGTCTGGGACTCGGCCGGCTGGTGGCGGGCTCATTCGAACCTTCAACATCCAAGACTGCCGTCAAACCGCCAGACTGAAATGCTCCGCCGCTTCCTCGTTCCGCGAACCGCCGGTTTGAGCCGCCATCTGGACCTGATCCCACGCATCGATCAAGGTTTCGATCAGGATCTCCACCTCCGCCAAGGCCTCCGATGAAGACGTGGCGTGGGCCTCCTGCAAGCGGCGATGCATGTAATCGTAGAGGCGCGCCAGGTTCGACGCCAGCTCTCCCTGCTCCAATTGGAGAGCGCCGCCGAGCTCGGCGACGATTTCCTGTGCCCGGCTGATCTGGCGGCCGCGGGCGAACACGTCGCCATCCCGCAGATGCTGCCGCGCTTTGCCGACCGCTTCCCGGGCGCCCCGGTACAGCATGCCGATCAATTCAACCGGATCGGCGTCGAGCACGCGCGAATACTGGTACTGTTGATACACGTCGGGTCCCAAAGTGTGTGTCTCCTTTTCCTTGAGGGCAATGGCCTAGGAGTCGCCGAATAGCTCCTGCGACACCCGGAGTACGTACTCTGGCGGGAGCTGCTGTACAACTTCGCCAGTCTCGCGATCTACCACCCGCATCAGCACCCGCCGTGTTTCCTGATCGATCTGGAACACGAGTTCGCGCTCGGGACCGAATCGCTCCGCCTTGTTTAGCCTGTGTACGGCCCGGATCAGGTGCCGCGCTTCGGCATGATTCTGGGGGTCCGTTCGTCCGGTCGCGGCCTCATGGATTCTCCAATCCGGCCCAAGCGAATTAATTTCCATCCTGGCGCCTCCTCGGGGGCTATTGCCTCCTGAGGATCTTATCGGCGGCCAGCGGCCGGGTTTGAGAGAGAAAGAAGACGGATCAGGCCAGGTTCAGGACCCGCTTCAGCGTGCCGGATTCCTTCTCGATCTTCTTCTGCAGCAACATGATCGAGTAAATCAACTGTTCCGGCCGGGGTGGGCACCCCGGTACATACACGTCCACCGGAATGATCTGGTTCACCGGAATCAGCGCGTAATTGCTGAAAACTCCGGTGGAGGTGGCGCAGGCCCCCATCGAGATTACCCAGCGCGGTTCGGGCATTTGCTGGTAAAGCTGCCGGACCACCGGCGCCATCTTGTTCGATACGCGCCCGGCAATGATCATCAGATCGCTCTGCCGCGGCGAGCCACGGAACACCTCGGCGCCGAAGCGCGAAATATCGAACCGGGACGCGCTCATCGCCATCATTTCAATAGCGCAGCAGGCCAGCCCGAACGTCATCGGCCAGATCGAGTTCTTGCGCGCCCAGTTGATGGCCCAGTCCACCTTCGTGAATACAATGGACTCCTCCAGTTGCGACGCCTCCGGATTGTCAATCCGGTCGAACAAGCCCTCGACTGGCTCCAACGGGGGACGGTATTCTCGCGGCTGCATCATCGGCTTTCTTTCTTCCGATTATCCCATGACCCGATAGAATCGAAAAAGGCCGCCCAATTCCGACATGAACCACTCGCCCTCACCCACCCACGAAGAGCTTCTCCGCCGCGCTGCCGACTTGTGGGGCATGGCGCCCGGCTATCACGACATCTGGGGCCAGTGGCACGATGCCACGCCGCCGGCGCAGAAAGCCGTGCTGCGTTCGCTGGGCGTCCCGGCGGACTCTGAAGCCGGCCTTCGGCAGGCGATCGAACACCGCCTCCGCCGCGAGTGGGAACACATGCTCCCCGAAGTTCTCGTCGTCTCGCCCCACAACCCGCAATTTCCCCTACATCTCGCCGGCGAGCCCCCCGAAGCCCTGCACCTGCAACTCACCGGCGAACAGGGCGACGAGCACGAGCGGACCGTCCCCCTCGCCGGCGCTCCGGTCCTGGCCGAGATCGAGATTGGCGGCCGTCTCTTCCGCCGCTACGCTGTCTCCTGGACGGGCAATCTTCCGGTCGGCTACCACCGCTGCCGCGCTGCGCTCGGCGACGGCCGCGCCTGCGAGAGCCGTATCATCGTGGGACCCGATCGCGCCTGGCTCCCGGACTCCCTCGACCAGGGTCAACGCCGCGCCGGGCTCGCCGTCAGCCTCTATGGCGTACACAGCCACCACACGTGGGGCTGCGGCGATTTCACCGCGTTGCGTGGTCTCATCGACTGGGTGGCGGAGTTCCTGCACGGCAGCTACATTGCTCTCAACCCGCTGCACAGCATCCACAACCGCCAGCCGTACAACACCAGCCCCTACCTGCCGAACAGCGTCTTCTACCGCAACTTCATCTACCTGGACATTCAGGCTATTCCGGAGATGACGCGCAGCCGCGCGGCCAGCCAACTGCTTGAGCGTTCCGAAACCGTTCGCGAAATTGGCGAGTCGAACCGGTCCGAGTTCGTCGAATACGAACGGGTGGCCGCCCTGAAGTTGCGCTTCCTGAAGATCCTGTTCCGCTGCTTTCTCGCGACGGAGATTCGATCGCGAACCCCGCGGGCCCAGAACTTCGCCGCCTATGCCGAACGCGAAGGCGATCTTCTCGACCGCTTTGCCCTGTACTCCGCGCTCGACGAGTGGCTGCACCGCCGCAATCCGGATCTGTGGGTCTGGCCCGACTGGCCCGAACCTTTCCGCGACCCCAACTCAGATGCCTGCCGCGAATTCGCCCGCAATCATCCGAACGCCGTCCTGTTCTACAAATACGTCCAGTGGCAGATAGACGAGCAACTCGCGCTGACGCAGGACTACGCCCGCCGCAAGGGCCTCGAAATCGGCCTGTTCCACGACATGCCACTGGCGACCGACCGCTGCGGGTCCGACCTGTGGGCGCACCGCGATTTCTACACCCAGGGCTGCCGCGTCGGCGCGCCGCCGGACGACTTCTCGCCGCAGGGCCAGGACTGGTCCTTTCCGCCGCCCAACGCGGATCGCCACAGGCAAAACGGCTACCAATTGTTCGCCGAGACCATCCGCAAATCGGCGCGGCACGGCGGCGCCCTGCGGATCGACCACGTCATGCGGCTGTTCCGCCTCTACTGGATTCCCGAAGGGTGCGACGCCACCCAGGGCGTCTACATGCGCGACCATGCCGAGGACCTGCTGCGTGTCCTGGCGCTCGAAAGTCAGCGCGGGCGGTTTCTGGTGGTCGGTGAAGACCTGGGAACCGTGGAACCCGAGGTGCGCGAGATGCTCGCCCGCTTTGGAATTCTCAGCTACCGCCTGTTCTACTTCGAGAAGCATCGCGACGGCAGCTTTCACCGGCCCGAGGAGTATCCGGCGCAGGCGCTGGTCTCGTCGACCACCCACGATCTTGCGACGCTGGCTGGTTTCTGGACCGGCCGGGACATCGAAGCCCGCCGCCAATGCGGGACATCCGACGAGGCATCCCACCGCCAGCAGTGGGGGGAACGGAACCGCGACAAGCAGCGCATGATCGATGTCCTGTTCGAGACAGGCCTGTTGCCGCCGGACTATCCCCGGAGGGTGGCTGAAATTCCCGAGCTAACCGGCGAAGTCCACAACGCCATCACTGGCTTTCTCGTCTCCACGCCCGCCATGCTTATGACCCTAAACCAGGAGGACCTCACGAAGGAGACCGAGCAGCAGAACCTGCCTGGGACGACGGCCGAATATCCCAACTGGCGGCGCAAAATGCGCTTCAGTGTCGAAGAACTTTGGGAGCAGACCGCGCTCGACTTCGCCGGGATGTTCCGGCACTGGGTGGACCGTTCGGGTCGGCGCCCCCCTCAGACGGAGCCGAAACCGACGAACTGAACCTCCTCTTCCAGTTCGAGCCCGAAGCGGCCGCGGACTCGCTCCTTCAGTTCGACGATTACCGCGCGCAGGTCCGCCGCCGACCCGGCGCCGTCGTTGTAAATCAAGTTCGCGTGGTACGACGCCACCTGGATATCGCCCTGCCGCAACCCCTTGGCGCCCACCTGCTCCAGAAACCACGCCGCTGGCGTCTTGCCCTCGATCACGATGTTCGGCGGTACGGCGGCCGCGACGCTAGCGGGCAGTTCCGCGTACAGCAGATTCTTGAAGATACTGCCCGCGCAGCGCATGCTCGGAGGGTACTTCTTGTCGCGGATGATCCGGATGCCGGATGCCACGCGGCGCAGTTCCTCCGGGTCTCCCGGCTCCATATCGAGTTCGGCGGACAAGATGATCCACTCCTTCCGGTCCTTGAACACGCTATCGCGATACCGGAAGCGGCAGCCATCGCGATCGAGACTGGCGATGCGGACGCCATCGTAGTAGCGAACGGTTCGCACCCGTTCTGAAATCGAATGGCCATACGCTCCCGCATTCCCGTAGATGGCGGCCCCCACCCAGCCGGGGATCCCCGTCATGGTTTCCAATCCCTTCAACCCGCGGTCGATGGTGAAGTCGACAAGCGTCTGGAGTTCGACGCCTGCGTCGACAAGGACCTGGGAGTCGTTCTGTTCGAGCCGTTGCCCGCGATAGCGGAGTACAACGCCCGGGTAGCCGGAATCGCTCACCACCAGATTGGAACCGCCGCCGAGGACTTCCAGTGGCAACCGGGCGTCGTGCACCGCTCGCCAAGCCTCGACGAAGCTGTCCTGCGCGGTGCAATCGACAAACAGCGATGCCGGACCGCCGATTCCGAACCGCGTATGCCGGGCGAGTGGTTCGTTCTCATGAACCGACACGTCGCTCAACTGAGAGATCCGCTGCTTGACTTGCGCAAGGCGATCCTGAAACTCCGGGGAAGGATTGGACATCGAAAGGAAGACACGCCGGCCCCCGCGGGGCACCGGGAAAGCCTATTATAACGAAGCAGTGGAGATCTCCCCAAGATGACCAATACGTTCTCCGGCTTCCCAAAGGAAGGGCTGGATTTCCTTCGCCAATTGAAAAAGAACAACAGCCGCGAGTGGTTCCAGCCGCGCAAGTCCGTCTTCGATGACAAAGTGAAGTCACCGATGGCCGAACTGGTGAGTTTGCTCAACAACGACTTGGCAGGCTTTGCGCCAGATCACATCAACGACCCGGCGAAGGCCATCTACCGGATCTACCGCGACACCCGCTTCAGCGCCGACAAAACTCCGTACAAGACCCACATTGCCGCCGTGTTCCCGCACCGTGTGCTGGCAAAGCACGCCGGCGCCGGGTTCTATTTCAGCGTGGCGCCCGATGAGATAGAAGTAGCCGGCGGTCTTTACATGCCGGGACCGGAAGAACTGCTCGCCGTCCGATCCCACATCGCGGAGCACCACAAGGAGTTGGATACATTGATCGCCCCGAAGTCGCTAAGGAAGGCGGTGGGCGATCTGCAGGGAAATCAGCTCACCCGCATCCCGAAAGGCTTTCCGGCCGATCATCCCGTCGCCGGGGAACTCCGGCGCAAACAGTGGTACTTCTACATCACCCTCGACGGGGAGCTGTCGACCTCGCGGACGCTCCACAAGGAAGTTCGCGACCGCTTCCGCCTGATGGTCCCGCTGGTGGCCTTCCTGAACGCGCCGCTGCTGGTCCGGAAGAGGAATAACGCCGTTCCGCTGTAGCGAAACAGAATCGCCCTTCACGTTTCGGTGGTGCGAACTCGCCTCACCCTCTAACATCAACTCGGAAAAGAACCTGCTCTCTTACATCACCCGCCCGCTTGCGCTCCACAGCCGGCTGTGGCACTCTGGGGTTGCGTGCCTTAGGCGCGCGACCCGGTTACCGAAAGGCTCACGGAAACTCAGGATGGGCGAACCGGGAAGCGAGGGTGGTTCCGCGCGAAACATGGATGGTTGGGGAAAGGGTGTTCGCGCGGAGCCCAGCCCTCAGCGTACATAGACGTACGCGGGACCTATCGGTTTTGTTCCCTTTGCGGAATTCTTTTTTGTAAATTCGCGCGTCAGGCCGCCCGCAGCATGCCGGCCAGCGCGTTGAGCAGGATCGATCCGAGCGCGATCGGGATCATGTACTTCCATCCGATGTCCATTAACTGGTCGTAGCGGAAGCGGGGGAACGTGCCGCGGAACCAGATCATCATGTAGATCACCGCGCCCACTTTGAGGAAGAACCAGAACGGCCCGATGACCGCCTGGTTCACCACGGGAATCAGGAACAGGCCACCGAAACCAATGAGTAACAGAGCGACGGCAACCAGGCCGATCGCATGGGGCCGGTAGGGGAGCCGGCGCGCCAAGGGCAGGCTGGCCAGTCCGGCGCCGCCGAGCAGCACGGCGGGGAAAGCGAAGTTCAGGGGAACTTCCAGCCAACCCACGTTCGGAAAGGGACGGAGCCACCCGCCGAGGAACAGCGTTACCGCCACCGCGCAAACTACGAAGATATTCGCGTACTCGGCGAGGAAAAAGAGCGCCCAGCGGAAGCCGCTGTATTCGGTGTGAAAGCCGGCCACCAGTTCCGACTCGGCTTCCGGCAGATCGAACGGCGACCGGTTCGTCTCGGCCACCGCGGAGATAAGGTAGACGACGAACGGAACCAGCATCAGCCCGAAGTTTTCGAACGCAAACCAGATGCCGCGATCCTGTTGCGCCTGCACGATCCCGATCATGCTCAGCGTCCCGGCCTGCATGATCCCGCAAATCAGCGCCAGTGCCAGGGCGACTTCGTAGCTGACAAGCTGCGCGGCACTGCGCAACGACCCGAGCAGCGAGTAGTGGCTGTTGGACGACCAGCCGCCGAGCACCACACCGAGAATGCCCACGGCCGACATGGCCGCGATGATCAGTATGCCCACGTTCACATCAGTAACGCGGATGGATTCGCTGAACGGGATGACGGAAAAAGCGGTGAGCGCCGTAAACGTGGCCAGAACCGGCGCAAACCAGAAGATCGTCTTATCGGCCTCGGCGGGAATGATGTCTTCCTTCAACAACAGCTTCAACGCGTCGGCGATTGGCTGCAGCAGGCCGTGCGGCCCAACCCGCATTGGCCCCAACCGCACCTGCATATCGGCCAGGACTTTACGTTCCACCAGGACGATGTAGCCGGCCACCAGCGGGAACAGCAGAACGATCACCAGCGTGATCAGCACCGGGGAGAACAGCGGATGGTTGAGGACGGCTTCCATATTTTTCTACCGGACCAGCGAGGCGATCAATAGATTCACCAGCGGCTGCGGGTACAGGCCAATGCCGAGCGTCGCCACCGCCGCCGCTCCGAGAGCCAGCCGCAGTCCAAAGCTCGAACTCAGACCCATCTCCTCACTGGGTTCGCTCGTGAACATCCGTTTGACGATGCGGAAATAGTAGAAGAGCGCCACCGCGACATACGCGGCCGCAATGGCCGCGATAACATAGTGGCCCGTCTGAATCAATGCGAGGAAGATGTAGTATTTTGCGATAAATCCCGCCGTCGGTGGAATACCCGCCAGCGAGAGCAGGAACACAACCATCAGCGCTGCGTAGACCGGCTGCCGGTGAGCGAGCCCGTTGAAATCGTCCATCTCCTCGCCGCCGCCCGGCTGGCGGCACAGCGCCACGACGACCAGAAACGCCCCCAGGTTCATGAACACGTAAACCAGCAGGTAGATGGTAAGTGCGCGAATTCCAGTCTCGTTGCCGGCGACCAAGCCCAACAACGCGTAACCGGCGTGCGAAATCGAGCTATACGCGAGCAACCGCTTCACATTGGTCTGCGTGATCGCGGCCAGGTTGCCGGCCGTCAGCGTGAGAATGGCCAGCACCGCCATCCCGCCCTCCCACGCCTCGCGGCTGGCTGCGAACGGTCCGGTGAAAATGCGCAGCAGCAAGGCGAAACTCGCCGCCTTCGAAGCGACCGACAAGTAAGCGGTGATGGTGGTCGGAGCACCTTCATACACATCGGGCGCCCACATGTGGAACGGCACCACGGCCACCTTGAACAACAACCCGACGCCGGTCGTTACCAGCGCCAGCAGCACCAGCGGATCGAACGGGTCCCGCGCAGCCAGCGCATTCGTGATGCCGGCCAGCCGCGTCGATCCGGACAAGCCGTATAGAATCGAGAACCCGTAGGCGAGAAAGCCGCTCGAGAACGCGCCGAGGAGCAGGTACTTCATCGCGGCCTCGTTCGAGCGGCGGTTGGTCCGCAGGAATCCCACCAGAATGTAGAACGCCACGGCCATCAGTTCGACGCCCACCAGGATCGTGACGAGTTCCGTCGCCGCCGCCAGGAAGAACATCCCGGCCTGCGCGAGCAGGATTAGCGAGTAATACTCGCCCTGGTGCTCGTCCTCAATCTCGAGGTAGCGGTAGGAGATGAGCGCCGTCAGAACCGTCGCCGCGACGAACATCCAGTTGAACAGCAGCGAAATCCCGTCCACCACCAACCCGCCCTGAAACGCCGTGAGCGGTTCGTAGGCCGTCGAGGCGGCGTAGGTCTGCTGCCGCCACAGCGCGGCGCCGGTGAAGATTTCCGCCACGACGACGAAGACCAGCATCCACTTCTTCTGCCGCCGTTCCGGCAGCACGATGAAGTCGATCAGCAGCAGCGCGCAGGCGAAGAAGGCGAGTAACAATCCGGGCAGGAGAACGAAGTGGTCCGTGGCGGTATAGAACTCGCTCATCGCGCCTCTCCTCGCCATGGGACGGTAGCGGCCTGCGTCGCGGTCTCCGTCGTCACCCGCTCGACAATCTGCGCCACCGGCCTCTCCAGGATCTCGAAGTACGGCTTCGGATATACACCAATCGCCAACGCCCACAAAATCAGCGGCGCGAACACCGCCCACTCGCGCGGATTCAGGTCGGGCAATTTCAAGTTGACCGGGTTCGTGATCTGGCCGAGCATCACGCGTTGGTAGAGCCACAACAGGTATGCCGCGCCCAGCACGATGCCTGGCACCGCCAGAGCCGCCCAGCGCCAGTTCGCCTCGAACGCACCCATCAGAATGGTGAACTCGCCGATGAACCCGTTCAGCAGCGGCAACCCCGCCGAACTCAACATCGCGAACGCGAACACGAACGCGAACCCCGGCATCACGTGCGCCAGGCCCCCGTATTCCTTGATCTCGCGCGTGTGCCGCCGCTCATAGGCGACGCCGACAATCAGGAAGAGCATACCGGTCGAGATGCCGTGATTGATCTGCTGAATGACGCTGCCGGCGATGCCGTTATGCGTCAGCGAAAAGATGCCCAGCGTGCAAAATCCTAAGTGGCTCACCGACGAGTAGGCCACCAGCTTCTTCCAGTCCGGCTGCATCAGGCTCACCAGCGCGCCATAAAGAATCGCCACCAGCGACAAGCCGATCATCACCTGAACGATCCACGGTTCGATGGACGCCCGCGGCAGCAGCGGCAAGGAGAAGCGGATGAAACCGTACGTTCCCATCTTCAGCAGCACCGCCGCCAGAATCACCGACCCCGCCGTTGGCGCTTCCGTATGCGCGTCGGGCAGCCACGTGTGGAACGGGAACATCGGCACCTTGATCGCGAAGCCGATGAAGAAAGCCCAGAACACCCACTGCTGGAGGTGGAGCGGCATGGTGACCTTCATCAGCTCGGCGATCTCGAACGTGTAGACGCCGAACTGTGCGTGGTGCTGGAAGTACATCGTCAGGATGCCAAGCAATAACAGCACGCTGCCGAAGATCGTATAAAGGATGAACTTGATGGCGGCATAGAGCTTGCGCGGCCCGCCCCACACGCCGATCAGGAAGTACATCGGCACGAGTACCACCTCCCAAAAGACGTAGAAGAGGAGGAAGTCCAGCGCCAGGAATACGCCGATCATGCCGCACTCGAGGACCAGCATCATCACGTAGTACTGCTTGATGCGGTCGTGAATGGCGGTCCAGGACGAGAGCACGGCGAGGAAGCTGGTCAGCGTCGTGAGTAGAACCAACAACAGGCTGATGCCGTCCATGCCGAGGTAATAACTGACGCCGATCGCCGGAATCCACTCGGCGCGCTCGACAAGCTGAAAGCCGCCGTTGGCGCGGTCCAGTTTTTGCCAAAGGTTCAGCGATAGCAGGAAGACGCCGAGCGAAGAGAGGTTGGCCCATACCTTGATCGCCGTCCGCTGCGACGACGGGATGAACAACAGAATGATAGCGGCGGCCAGCGGCGAGAACAGGATGTAACTGAGCAGGTGTTCGTTCATCGGCGTGTCACATGATGTAATTCAATGGCGCGGCACGCACGAGTGCGTGCGCTACTGCGGCGATACCTTAGTTTGAGAAAGGCCTGTGGCATCGTTTCACCGCACCAGGAAGTATCCGAGCAGGACCGCAACCCCGGCCAGAAACACCAGCGCGTACGCCTGCACGTAGCCAGTCTGCGCCAGCCGGAGTGGATACGAGAGTGCGCGCACGGTCGCGGCGCTCAGCCGTACCAAGCCATCGACAACCCAACCGTCCCACCACATCGAGACGACCGCGGTCAGCCGGGTCAGTAGACCCGCTCCGTTCACGCCGCCGTCCACGAATATGCGGTCGAAGCTCGCCATTACCGAACCGCCGCGCTTGGCAAGCCCGTTGACAAACAGAAAATCGTAAATGTCGTCGAAGTACCACTTGTTCGCGAGTACCTTGTAAAACGGTCCGGTCGCCTTCTCCAACGGCTCGTCCGTTCGGCCCGCCGCGTACAGCTTCCGTGCCAGCAAGATCCCGCCCACGGCAACGCCCACCGAAAGCAGCATCAGCAGCCACTCCACCGCGTGGCTCGCGTGCGCTTCCTCGTGCGATGCGGCTACGAAGGCGGGCTGAAGCCAGTGCTCGAAAGTCCGGAACGCCTCCGGGAACACGCTCCACAGTTTCGGCACGCCAATCCAGCCGGCCAGGACGCTGCCCGCGGCCAGCACCACCAGCGGAACGGTCATCGTCCGTGGCGACTCGTGCACGCGCGCCACCGTCTGTTCGCCGGCGCGCGGTGGACCGTAAAAGGTCATGTACATTAGCCGCCACATGTAGAAGGCCGTCATCGCGGCGGTCACCAGGCCCACCACGAAGACAACCTTCGAGCCGTAAGGCGAACTGAACACCTGCCACAGGATTTCGTCCTTCGAGAAAAAGCCCGCCAAGCCGGGAATGCCCGCGATCGCCAGCGATCCAACGAACATCGTCTTGAACGTCACGGGCAGCTTGTCCTTCAGGCCGCCCATCCGGCGCATGTCCTGTTCGCCGGACATCGCGTGGATCACCGAGCCGGAGCCGAGGAAGAGCAGCGCTTTAAAGAACGCATGCGTGTAGAGATGAAACACAGCGACCCAATACGCGCCCGCGCCAAGCGCCATCACCATGAATCCGAGCTGGCTGACCGTCGAGTACGCGAGCACGCGCTTGATGTCGTTCTGCACCAGGGCGATCGATGCGGCCATAATCGCCGTTAGCCCGCCAACGATCAGCACAATTTCCGCCGTGTACGGCGTCAGCGCGTAGAGCGCCGACGATCGCGCCACCATGTAGACGCCGGCCGTCACCATCGTCGCGGCGTGGATGAGCGCCGACACCGGCGTCGGACCCTCCATCGCGTCCGGCAGCCAGACGTGCAGCGGGAACTGCGCCGACTTGCCCGTCGCGCCGATAAACAGCAGCAGGGCGATCACGCTCAGCACACCGAAACCGGCCGTCTCGGCCGCGAATCCGCTCGCCAGCGTATCCTTCACCGCCGTGAACTTCGTTGTGCCAAGCACCACGAACATGAGCAGCATCCCGAGAATAAACGCCGCGTCGCCGATCCGGTTCACCAGGAACGCCTTGTTCCCGGCGTCGCCCGCCGACTTCTTGTGGAAGTAGAACCCGATCAGCAGGTAGCTGCACAACCCGACGCCTTCCCACCCGACGAACAACAACACGTAGTTGTTCGCCAGCACCAGCATCAGCATGAAGAAGACGAACAGGTTGAGGTATCCGAAGAATCGGTAGTAACCGCCGTCGTGCGCCATGTAACCGATGGAGTACACATGGATCGCGAACCCGACTCCGGTCACCACCAGAATCATCACCGCGCTGAGCGGATCGAGCAGGAAACCCATGTCGGCCTGGAACGTGCCCAGGGTGCCGTCCCACAGCCGGAAAGGCAGGCCCGCTACCCAGGAATACAGCACCACTTCGTGAATTCGGTCAGCTTTGGCGGAAAGTTGGGCGACGGCGCCCAGTGAGAAAAGGAACGACAAGAGCACCGCGCCGGGGCAAAGCCACGAAATCAGCCCGCGTGACGCCGGAACGTGAGCATGGCCGAAACCGTGCGCGCCGCCGGCGCCCGCGAGTTCCGGCGCCAGCGCCACCGCGGAATGCCCCTGCGGATCCAGGCGGCGCCCCAGAAAGAACATCAGCACCGCGCCGCCGAGCGGGAAGAGCGGGATCAGCCAGATCAGATCGAGGAAGTTCATTCGCCCGCCGCTACCACTTCAAGAGATCGATTTCATCCGCTTGCACAGTTTCTTTGTTCCGGAAAAGAGAAATGAGAATACCCAGCCCGACGGCCGCCTCGGCCACGGCGATGGTAATCACGAAAATCGCGAAAATCTGCCCGTGAAAATTCCCGAGATGGCGCGAGAACGCGATCAGGTTCACATTCACGGCATTCAAAATCAATTCAATCGACATCAGGATGATGACGATGTTACGGCGGGTCAACACGCCGACCGTGCCCACCAGCAGGAGCGCCGCGCTCAACACCAGGTAATGAAGGGTGGTCACTGGAGCGAGCATCAGGTCCTCCTTTTCGCCATCAGCACGGAACCCACGATCGCCGCCAGCAGCAACAGCGAAGCCACCTCGAATGGCAGCAGGTACTCCGAAAACAGAATGTCGGCGAGTTGCTCCACGTTGCCGTCGCCGGCGGGCATGGGCGCCTCCGGCGGAAGCCGGAACGCGTCGCCCCCGGCGCGCAGCAGCAGCACCACCTGAACGGTCACCAGCACGGTCACTACGGCGCCCAGCAACCACTGCCGGTTGAACTGGCGCTCCTTCGCCGCCTGGTCCAGGTTCACCAGCATGATGACGAACAGGAACAGGACCGTGATGCCGCCGATGTAAAGGATAATCTGTACGGCGAAGAGAAACTCCGCCTGCTGGAGCAGGTACAGACCGGCCACGCCGAGCAGCGAGACGATCAGCCAGACGGCGCTATGCACCGCGCTTCGCCGCGTGATTGTGAGCACCGCGCCGGCGAGGCTCATCAACGCGAAGGCGTAGAAAAAGTACGTGTCGATCATAGCCGGCGGAACGCTCCGGGATCCGCCGGCGTGCGGTCCGCCCCGGGAGGCGGTGCAATCGCGGCTAGCATGTGTACCGGGTCGGCTTCGGGCCTTCCTCCAGCATCTGCCGGTCCCAAATCAACCCATCGCGCGTATAGGTGGCCAACTCGAAATCCTGCGTCAGCTCCAGCGCGTCGACGGGACAGGCGTCTTCGCACAGCCCGCAAAACATGCAGCGGGACAGGTCGTACGTGAAATGAATCAGATCCTTCCTGCGGGTCTGCTCGTTGCGCTCGCTGATCACCACAATCAGGTTCTCCGGACAGGCGACCGCGCACAGATTGCACGAGATGCAGAGCGTCTCGCCGTTCTCGGGATTGATGTTCAGCCGCGGCGCGCCGCGATAGCGTTCGGCCACTTTCGGCCGCTCCGACGGGTATTGTTCGGTGTAGATGTTCTTGGGGTGCTGGTTGCGGAACGTCACCCACAGACCTTGCAGCAGGTCGATGAGTAAGACCTTCTTCAGCAGTCGCACCATCCCAAAACTCCTTGCAATCAGCGATCCACTTCGCCGAGCACGATATCGATGGTCCCGATGATCGCGACGATGTCGGCCACCAAGCCACCCCGCGCCATCTTATCCAACGACTGGAGGTTAATCAACGACGGCGGCCGGACCCGCAGCCGGTACGGGTTCAGACCGCCATCGCTCACGATGTAGTACCCCAGTTCGCCCTTCGGCGCTTCGATCGAGACGTAGGCCTCGCCGACCGGCGGTTTGATCACCTTCGGCACTTTGGCCATGATGGGGCCCTCGGGGATATCCCCCACCGCCTGCTCGATAATGCGCACGGACTGTCGCATTTCCGCCATCCGCACGATGTACCGGTCGAAGGTGTCGGCGTTCTGAGCCGTTGGAATTTCGAAGTCGTACTTCTCGTAGCCGGAATATGGCTGCGCTTTACGCAGGTCCCACTTCACGCCGGCCGCGCGCAGCATCGGCCCGGTCACGCCGTATTGTTTGCACTCCTCCGCCGTCAGCACGCCCACGCCGGTCAACCGGTTGCGCCAGATGCGGTTGTTCGTCAGCAGTTCCTCGTATTCGTCGACCTTCGGCAGGAACATCTTGCAGAAGGCTTTCACTTCCTTCTCGAACTCCTCGTAGATCTCGTACTGCAAGCCGCCGATCCGGAATGCGTGTGTCGTCAGCCGCGCCCCGCAGTAGTTCTCGAAGATTTTGAGAACTTCCTCGCGTTCGCGCAGCGTGTAGAAGAGCGGCGTAATCGCCCCCACGTCCAGCGCGTGCGTGCCGAGCCAAAGCAGGTGGCTGGCGATCCGGTTCAACTCCGTCAGGATGACCCGCGCGACCTGCGCCCGCGGCGGCGCTTCAGCCTTCAGCAGTTTCTCGACCGCGAGGCAATAGCCCAGCCCGTTGGAGACCGCCGCGACGTAGTCCATGCGGTCGACATACGGCGCAAACATCACATAGGTGCGGTTCTCGCCGATCTTCTCCACGCCCCGGTGCAGATATCCGACCACGCATTCGGTTCCGATGATCTTCTCGCCATCAAGTTTCAGAACTACCCGCAGCACGCCATGCGTCGAGGGATGCTGGGGCCCCATGTTGAGGACCAGTTCGGTCGAATCGAGAAACGTCGCTTCCGGCATGGCTTACTGGCCGCTCTCAATGCCCAGGTTGCGCCGCACCCAGTCGTTGTCCATGCCGATGATGCTGTGGTCCTTCCGCAGGGGATGTCCCTGCCATTCGTCCGGCAGCAGGAGACGTTTCATGTTCGGATGGCCGGCAAATTCGATGCCAAACATGTCGAATACCTCCCGCTCCATCCAGTCGGCGGTGAGAAACACGCCAGTTGCCGTCGGCGGTTGGTGGCCCTCCGCGATCGATGTCTTGACCCGAATCCGCTCGTTGCGCGCGAAGCTGTACAGGATGTAGACCACCTCGAAGCGCTCGGGCCGGTCCGGGTAGTCCACCGCCGTGAGGTCCACCAGATAATCGAAATCCATTTCGAAGCGCAGGTGCTCGATCAGCGGAATCGCGATGTCTGGCTTCACCACAAAAAAACTCTGTCCGAGGTAGGTTGACGCCTCCAACACGGCCTCGCCAAACTGCTCGCGGACAGCGCCGGGCAGTTCGCCCTCCCACGCTTCCACCGCCATCACGGCTGGCGCTTTGGGCTTCGCCGGCGGCTTTTCAGCCGCGGGCTTCGGGGGACTATCGGGTTTCGCTTCGTCTGCCATGCCACCCTCAAAAATTGCCACTTCATCAGTAACACGCCACGAAATGAAGTGTCAAACGCGGACGCTCATCCCGCACGGCCTGTCCGTCCGAGCGGCCAGCTACAGCGCCTTCTTCTTGCGGATCCACTCGATGATCACGTCGCGGAACACCTTCCCCGTGGGTTCGAACTGGATCTCGCCGAGCCCGATCCGTTCCCGTTCGGCCTGGTTGGTCGCGGTGAAGTCCGCCATGGCAATCTTGTACTCGCGCTCGGGATCCACTGCCCGGCTTCCTCGAAGGCTTTCCGGAACCTGTGAGCCGCGTACCGTGGCTACCACCATCCGATTGTCGAACGGAAGCATGTTCCAGACGTGGCGCGCGAGGATGGTTCCGCTCCGCAACAGATCGCGGATGCCGCCGTAATTCATATAGGAAAAGTCCGCCGCCATCTCCTCGCGGATGGCTTGTTCGATCAATTCTTTCAACTCCGGCGCCATCCAGTCGCGTGATGTCTCGGCCAGCGGTACGTCCACCGCATCGGAGACCTTCTTCTCCCACCGGTCGATTGCAGCCTGCATTGCGGCGTCGGGCGGGACCGCAGGGTTTGCGACTGGGATGCGCTTCCAGCTCCACGAGACCAGCTTGCGTTGCGTCCGGTCGAACTCTAAATCCAGACGGCACAACTCGACCCCGTACGCACGGCAGTTAGCGGCGACCCTCGATTCGTGAACATCCAGTTCGGACCGTCCCCGATGATTATGCCCTTCGATAACAACGGACACCGCCGGTATGCGCCGGATGATCTCCGATCCCTCCGCTTGATGAATGTGGCCGACCACGACGATCATGTCGGTCTTGGAACTCAGTTCGTTCGCGAGGCGTTCGATCGTCTCCAACACCGGCGATACCTTCCAGTGGCCGATCGCTTCCGCCGTCAGGAAGCCATCGACCAGGTCCGTCATCACGGCGCCGACGAACGCCATCCTCACGCCGTTGACCTTCTTGATGTAGTACCCTCGCCCAGTGATCGGAATGCCCTGCTCGTCCACAACATTGGCGGTCACTACGGGAAACTTCGCCGCCTTTAGGAAGCTCTTCACCTGTCCATGGCCATAGTCGAATTCGTGATTACCGAGAGTCGCTACGGCGAAGCCGAACCGGTTGGCGATCTCGTAGAGCGGAGTCCCCCGGAATAGCGTCGACACCGGAGTGCCCTGGACCAGATCGCCCGCATGAACGTAGACGCAATGCTTGCATCCTTCCCGCTCACGGCGAGCCAAAGTAGCCAGTTGCGCCCACCCTCCTACGCCGTTTCTGTCAGGCAGCAGGCGCGCGTGCAAGTCGTTGTTGTGGAGAATCGAGACCTTCCGGACGTCTTGTGCGGCAGCGGGCGCGCCGGCGAGGGCGAGCATAAGCAGGACGTACAGATGCCGCAAGGACAGCCTCCTTTGGAAGACTGATTTCAGTCTAGTGTACGCTGTGGGAGCGATTTGGCGTGCCGGCAGAAACGGTGGAGGTGCCTGTATGGCGGATGTAACAAAGTTCGACGCGGTCATCATTGGAACCGGCCAGGCCGGGCCTCCATTGGCGGCCCGACTGGCGAGCGCAGGCCGAAAGATCGCGATCGTCGAACGGAAGCGCTTCGGCGGGACCTGCGTCAACGTTGGCTGCATCCCAACCAAGACGCTCGTGGCCAGCGCACGGGCCGCGTGGGTCGCGCGCCGGGCGGCCGATTGGGGCATCGACGCTCCGGGCCCGGTGCGCGCCGACATGAAAAAGGTGAAGGGGCGCAAGGACGCCATCGTCAAGGAGTTCAGCGAGGGCGTCGAGTCGTGGCTGAAAGGCGCCGACGGGGTGACAGTGCTTGAAGGTCACGCGCGGATGGAAGGCCCGCACACGGTGCGGGTGGGCGGCCAAGTCCTCGAAGCGCCGCTCATCTTTCTCAACACCGGCGGCCGCGCGAGCACGCCGAACATCCCAGGTCTTCCCGAGTCTGACCCGCTGAACAACTCGTCGATCCTGGAACTCGACACCCTGCCGGATCACCTCGTTGTTCTCGGCGGCAGCTACATCGCCTGCGAGTTCGCCCAGATGTTCCGGCGATTCGGCAGCGAGGTAACGATTGTCCAGCGAGGCGGCCGTCTTCTGAGCAAGGAAGACCCGGACGTGTCGGAGACCGTGCGGGCGTTCTTCGAAGAGGAAAACATTCGCGTCGTGACGGGCTCGCAGGTGAAACGCGTTTCGCGCCCGGCCACCGTGGAAACGGACGGCGGAACATACTCGGGTTCTCACCTGCTGGTGGCGCTGGGCCGCGTGCCGAACACCCACGACCTCGGACTCGAACAGGCCGGAATACGGACGGACGCGCGCGGATTCGTGCTCGTCGACGACTTTCTGCGGACCAATGTGGAGGGCGTCTATGCGCTCGGCGACTGCAACGGCCGGAGCGCCTTCACGCACACCTCCTACAACGACTACGAGATTGTCGCGGCGAATCTGCTCGATGGCGAGCAGCGCCGGATCACGGACCGCATCCCAGCCTACGCGATCTACACCGATCCGCCGCTTGGACGCTGCGGCGTGAACGAGACCGAAGCGCGGGTCTCGGGGCGTAAGGTCCGGATGGGCAAGCGTCCCATGACGCGGGTCGGCCGCGCGGTCGAGAAGGGCGAGACCAAGGGGTTCCTGAAAATCCTGGTGGACGCGGAATCCGCGAAGATTCTCGGCGCATCGCTCCTTGGTGTGGAGTGCGACGAGGCCGTCCACTCGATCCTCGACGTGATGTACACCGACGCGCCGTACACGGTACTCGCGCGGGCCACCCATATTCACCCGACAGTATCGGAACTGATTCCGACGGTATTGCAGGAACTGGAGGATCTGACCGGGTGAGGCGCCTGCGCCGAAGTGCGCATGATTCTGCCTGCGCGATGATAAGAGCAGCAGATGAGAACTACTTCGCGGTTGGCCGGAATCCCCGGCTTCGATATCGACCGGATCGCCGCCGCGGCCGGAGACGATCCGGAAGTCCTCCGGCTGGAGAATCTCGATACCGACTTGCGTCCGCCGTCCTCGGCGATTGAGATCACGCGCGCGGCGCTGGACCGGGACGAGGACAACAGCTATCTGCCGTTTACGGGGCGGGAGGAGTTGCGCCAGGTAGTCGCGCGGCACGTCCACAAGCGATCCGGCGAGAAGTACGATCCGGTGTCCGAGGTGCTGGTGACAACGGGCGGCGCTGAGGGCATGGTGAACGTGCTGCTCGCAACTACCGACACCGGCGATGAGGTGATTGTCACCGACCCGACGTACGCCGGCATGATCCACCGAGTGCGCATGTTCGGCTGCACGCCTCGCTTCGCGCCCTTCTTTGTGAAGGACGGCGAGTGGCGGCTCGATTTGAACGAGTTGGAGGCCGCCGTCTCGGAGCGGACGCGCGCCATTTTCCTGATGAATCCGGCGGCGCCGGCCGGCGCGGTCCTGAACGAGGAGGAGTGGGACAAGGTGGCCGAGGTCTGCCGGGAGCACGATCTGTGGCTGATCTATAACGCCGCGATGGAAGCGATCGTGTTCGACGGACGGCCGTTGCGCCATCCCGCGGCGATCGAGGGCATGCGGGAGCGCACCATCATCGTCGGCTCGGCGTCGAAGGAGTATTGCATGATCGGCTGGCGGATCGGCTGGGTCGTGGCGCCGAAGACAATTCTCCCCGACATCGCGAAAGCGCATATCTACAACGTGGTGGCGCCGCCGGGCCTGATGCAATCGGGCGTCGCAAATGCACTGCAGGTGCCGGAGCAGGGGCTTACCGCCCGTGTGCGGGTGTGGGAGAAGCGCCGCGACGTCATGCTGCAACAGCTTGAGGGGTTGGACGTCGTGAAGCCGGGCGGCGGCTGGTCGATGCTGATGAACGTGAGCCGCTGGCACATCGACGCCCTTGAAGCTTCGCGGCGCCTGCTGCAGCGCGGCAAGGTGGCGGTAACGCCTATGACGGCCTGGGGCGAGCGGAACTCGAAGCAGTACGTGCGGCTGGTGTTCAGCAACGAGCCGGCCGACCGCTTGGCCGAACTCCGCGATCGCGTGCGGCGCGCGCTGGGATAGGCGCCTTGTCGAACCTGCCCCTCTTCGTGCAACCGCTGTGGCCGGGGCGGCCAAAGCTGGCTGAAAATCTCGCGGAATTGGCGCGTAGCGACATTCTCTTCGGCACAAGCTCGTGGAAGTACGAGGGCTGGATGGGGCAGATCTATACGCCCGAGCGCTACTTCACGCGCGGGCGGTTCTCGCGGAAACTGTTCGAAGAGACTTGCCTAGCCGAATACGCGGAAGTGTTCCCGGCCGTCTGCGGCGACTTCTCGTTCTACCAGTTCCCCTCGGAACAATACTGGAGACGGCTGTTCGCCGGCGCGCCCGAAAGCCTGACCTTCGCCTTCAAAGTTCCCGAGGAGATCACCGTGAAGCACTGGCCGGGTCATGTCCGCTACGGGGCGCGGGCGGGCGCGAAGAACGAATCGTTCCTGAACGCGGCGCTGTTGGAACAGGCCCTCGTCCGGCCGCTAGAGGCGTACCGGCGGCGGATCGGCGTCCTGATTTTCGAGTTCGGCACCTTCTCCAAGAAGGCATACGAAACACCGGAATCATTCCTCGACGAGCTTGCGCCGTTCCTGCGCGCCCTGCCGGAGGGCTGGCGTTATGCCGTGGAAGTCCGTAACGCCGAGTTCCTTTGCCCGGACTACTTTGGCCTGTTGCGGCTGCACAGGATCGCGCACGTGTTCAATGCGTGGACCCGGATGCCGCCGCTTGGCACGCAGATCGGGATGCCGGGCGCCTGGACTGCCGATTTTGCGGTCGTGCGCGCGCTGTTGCGCGTGGGCAGGCCATACGAAGAGGCTGTGCGCCGGTTTGAACCTTACGCTCACGTGCAGGAGGAAAACCCGAAGGCGCGCGAGGCGATCCGCGAGATCGTGCGACGCGCATTGACGGAGAAGCGCGGCGCTTTCGTCTTCGTGAACAACCGGCTGGAAGGAAATGCGCCTGGGACGATTGAAGGAATCGTCGACGGCCTCGATTGACCTCGCTGCGTCCCCGCAGTAGTCTGAATGGAGAA
>CAYPUQ010000003.1:0-44572 GCA_964413655.1 uncultured Solibacteraceae bacterium
GATCGTTGCGACATGATCGCCGCCGGCGATGTGGCGGATCACGCGAACCTCCTTCATCGCCGGCAGATAGGCGCCAATGAACCGGATCAGATGCTCCCGTCCGGCGATGGGCTCCGGGGTGAGCGGGCTTTCGTAAGAGGAATCTTCGGCGATCGGCGCTTCCTCGAGAGATTTGCGCTCCATGGCGGCGAAAAAAGCCGTCGCCACGGCGGTGGTTGGATGCACGGACTACCCCCTTTCTCGCTTGCACGATTATACTGCCACGCGGCGCGGGCGAACGGCACATAGCCCAATAATTGTTCCGAAATCGCACATGGCACAAGCCCCCTCCTCACCCTACCCCGCCAACTCCCGGTAAACCCCCAACCACTGCTCCCGAATCTCCCCCCATTCGTACCGCTCCAACTCCGCCCGCGCATTCCCCGTCAGCCGCTCCACCAGCTCCGGTTCCTCCAACAACCGCGCCAGCGCCGCCGCCAGCCCCTCATGATCGTCCGCCTCCACCAGCAACCCCGTCTCCTCGTGCGTCACGATATGCGGAATCCCCCCGACCCGCGTCGCCACCACCGGCAACCCCGCCGCATAGCACTCCAGCAATGACCCCGGCATGCAATCGAAATTCGGCGTCGTCACGTAAATATCCGCCGCGTTGTACAGCGCTGGAATCTCCTCCTGCGGCACCCGCCCAATAAACCGGACGTTCGGCAACCGCATCTCCGCCGCCAACCGCTCCAACTCCGCCCGGCTCGGCCCGTCGTGTCCGATCGTCAGCGTCGCCTCCGGATACCGTTCCAGCACCAGCCGGAACGCCCGCAAGATGCACGGCACGTTGTATAGCGGTTCAAGAATCCGGTTCGTCAACAGCACTGGCCGCAGCTTTCGCCGCTGCCGGTACACGAACGGCGCATTGTCGATGATGTTATAGATCCGCCGCGCCGGAACCCCGTGCCGCCGCAGCACCTCGGCGACATAGTCGGCCGGACTCACCACCACATCCGCCAGCCGGATCGCCGGCAGCGCCGACCGCCACCGCGTCACATGCTCCTCCACCTGGCCATCGCGATAGTTGAGGACCAGCCTCCGCCGCGTCAGCCGCCTCAACGCCAGCGCCGGGATGCTCCACAGCGTAGACGACGAGAGCCCCGCGGAAAATAGATGACTCACCCGGCACCGCGGAATCCTCCAGGCAATCTGCCAGCACCAGGCCGATCAGCGTGCGCAGGAACCGTACCTCTTTCGCCCAGCGCAAGAAGACCGGGAACGGCGGGTTAATCGGCTGGAAATCGATCTCGATTCTTTCCTCCCGCCGCAGCAAACGCACAAGCCGCCGCGCCTGCACCGATTGCCCGCCGAGAATTTCCAACGAAGGCGCGATCAGCAGCACCCGGATCTTCATCCGAGCGCGCTCTCCAGATCCCGGCTTGGGGCTGCCCCGACCGGCACGCTTCGAGTATCGCGAGGCACACTACGGTCGCCCGCAGGCCGTCGCGCACGGTGACCTCCGGATCCCGCCCTTCCCGCGGGCTCCGCACGAACGCCAACTGCTTGTCGTAGCCCTCGCACGGAAACAGTTTCCCGCGCGCCGCCGACACCGTGTCATTGACAGTGAGATTGCAGAAGTCGTCGGGTCGGGGGGACAAAGCTACAGGAATAAAATTAAGGTAATTTAATTTACAAATTGATTGACACCATTTTTTTTTTTTGTCAGTATCGGTTTGGCTCGTCGGAGGGCGGTATGGATTCGAGGTTCTTCTTGGGACTTTCGGTAAGGGGAAGCGATATACCAGTGCTGCCGGGAACGCGAAGCAGTCTTGCGAAGGCGGCTCGTCGGTGGGGCAACCCTTTGCCGCTCGTCGCTTTCTCCCTTCTGTTGCTCCTGGGTGCGCGTGGCAACCTCTGCGGCCAAACAGAGTACTGGCCACAAATCGCGGGACGTTTCAATTTAAACACCAGGTTATCAGCCAGTGGGTACGGAACTTTGCACGTCCGGGAGATCCAGGCGAACGAAACTCGTCTAGCGTTTCTGGCATTTCCGGGCCCAACCTACACCGGTGGCGTTCTGGGCAGCGCCGACCTGGGTGGCCGGATTGCCTGGACGGTTTCGATCGGAGACGAAGAGGCGATGGACTTTGTGATCGAACCGTCAGGAAACACGCTACTTCTTTCCGCCTTACTCGTTAATCCTCCGGCCGGTACGCCTCGTCTGCGTGTGTATGATCGCACCGGCCGGCTGGCCGGAGAAGTCGAGGAACCCGATATCTTCCGGCTGGTTGTCGCCGGCAATGCAACTTATGGCGTGACCTCAGGCGGATTTCTTAAGTCGCTGGCAACCGGCGAAATGAGGCAAGTGACGAGCCCCGATCGCCTCCGCTCCGCCTTTGTACTCCCTCAGTCCGGCGAACGAATTCGCATTGTCGACCGTGTCGACGCAACGATTGTCGTGGCCGATGTGAAGTCAGGTCCCATCGGAACTCAACCAATCACACATGCGGAAGCAACACGGGTCAAGGAACTCAATCGGCGAGAAACCATGTCCCGGAAGGGCGATCTGCGCGGCATCACCGTGGTCGCTGCGGACTCCGATGCGGACGGCAATCTGTACTGCCTGCTTAGCGGTTACAAACCAGAAGAGGGAGCCTTGGTTCTCGTAGTCGATCCTTCCGGTCAGTCGACCAGAGCACTCCGTCTAAAGGTAATCCATGGCGACCGCGGGAAGGTGGGGGTGCCTCTGTCTCTCGCTGTAGCCTCCGCCCAACTGCTCCTGCTGGATTCCACCGGCAGTGTGACGGCCTACTACCTGAGCAATGGCACAAAGCTCCGATAGCGATCACAGTGAATACACCTTAAGGAGGCGAAGATCGATGCTTGGACTTACCGGCCTCATCAGAGTGGCCATAGTTGGCGGGTTGAGCGTTGGAGTCGTCGCTCAGCAATGCGAATGTCCGAATACGCCCGAGAATTGCCTGTCGGTTACACTTAACTGCTCAAGCTGCGGTTTGTCCCTGTGCATGGCGGGCGGTGAAGAAGGCGCGCAGCAAACCGACCAATTGAATGCGTGCCGGATGGGTGGTTCCATCAGCATCTCTTGCAGAGCCGCTCGTGATCCTCAGAATAACTTGATCGTTTGTGGTAATGCCCAATCTGTGCAGCAATGCTATCAGCGTTTGGCGTCTACGACTGGGTATAAATGCAGCGATGGCAGTTTGACTGCATATACAGCAACAATTTGCTGCAATAACTAGGTATCGCGGGAGGCAGCGCCGTGGGAACACCAAGAATAGCGATGCTCGTTTCCGGTGTGGCATTTTACTTCGCGGTCTCCTTGATGGGGCCTTTTGGCCGGGGACAGTGCCCTGCCCCCTGTCCAGAACAATGCAGCCAGCCGTGTCCGTACCAGGAACATGGCCCAGTGGACTATTGCTCGTGGCCCAGCGGGGGGTGCCCGCCCAATTATCACGCGCAAGGCTGTATGTGCTGCTACGACTACTCTCCGTTGGCGCTCGCTCTTGAGGGCAGGGGAGTGCGGCTTACCGACGCCGCTGGCGGGGTAGACTTCGACATCACCGGGACGGGTGTGGTTCAGCGGGTTGCTTGGACCTTACCTGGAACCGGTAGCTGCTGGCTCACACTCGATCGGAACGGCAATGGGCGGATCGACAACGGAACTGAACTCTTCGGGACGTTCACTCCCCAACCGGAGGACGGTGAACGGAATGGCTTCAAGGCGTTGTCTGTCTACGACCGTCCCCACGCAGGAGGCAACGCTGATAGCTTCATTGACGCGCGAGATGAGGTCTTCAGCGAACTGAGAGTCTGGTGCGATACCAGCCACGATGGAATATCAGATCCTTCAGAATTGATCGGGTTGTCCGCCGCAGGTATTGGGCGTATTGCGCTCGACTACCGTGAGGCTCAACGTCGTGATCAGCATGGGAACCTTTTTCGATACCGTGCCAAGATCTTCGGCGATCATCAGGGGAAGCTCCACCCCTGGATTTGGGATGTTTATCTAAAGGTTGTCCCTACGATTGTTCCGGATCAGTCAGCGGCGCATTAAAGGGCAAGTTCGCTACCCCGCCAACTCCCGGTAAACCCCCAACCACTGCTCCCGAATCTCCCCCCATTCGTACCGCTCCAACTCCGCCCGCGCATTCCCCGTCAGCCGCTCCACCAGCTCCGGTTCCTCCAACAACCGCGCCAGCGCCGCCGCCAGCCCCTCATGATCGTCCGCCTCCACCAGCAACCCCGTCTCCTCGTGCGTCACGATATGCGGAATCCCCCCGACCCGCGTCGCCACCACCGGCAACCCCGCCGCATAGCACTCCAGCAATGACCCCGGCATGCAATCGAAATTCGGCGTCGTCACGTAAATATCCGCCGCGTTGTACAGCGCTGGAATCTCCTCCTGCGGCACCCGCCCAATAAACCGGACGTTCGGCAACCGCATCTCCGCCGCCAACCGCTCCAACTCCGCCCGGCTCGGCCCGTCGTGTCCGATCGTCAGCGTCGCCTCCGGATACCGTTCCAGCACCAGCCGGAACGCCCGCAAGATGCACGGCACGTTGTATAGCGGTTCAAGAATCCGGTTCGTCAACAGCACTGGCCGCAGCTTTCGCCGCTGCCGGTACACGAACGGCGCATTGTCGATGATGTTATAGATCCGCCGCGCCGGAACCCCGTGCCGCCGCAGCACCTCGGCGACATAGTCGGCCGGACTCACCACCACATCCGCCAGCCGGATCGCCGGCAGCGCCGACCGCCACCGCGTCACATGCTCCTCCACCTGCCCGTCGCGATAGTTGAGGATCACCTTCCGCCCGGTCAGCCGGCCCCACGCCAGCGCCGGAATGCTCCACAGCGTAAACGACGATAGTCCCGCCGAAAACAAATGAATTACCCGATACCGGGGAATTTGCCACACGATCTGCGAGCAGTACAGCACGAGCCCGATCAGCGTGCGCAGGAACCGCACCCGCTTCGCCCACCGCAGAACCGCCGGAAACGGCGGATTGATCGGCTGAAAGTCGATCTCAATCTCCTCTTCCAGCCGCAGCAGACCCACCAGCCGCCGCGCCTGCACCGATTGCCCGCCCAAGATTTCCAGCGACGGCGCAATCAGCAGCACCCGGATCTTCATCCGAGGGCACTCTCCAGGTCCACCGCCTGCGGCCGCCCCGACCGGCACGCTTCGAGAATAGCCAAACACACCACCGTCGCCCGCACGCCGTCGCGCAGCGTCACCTCCGGATCGCGCCCATCGCGCAGGCTCCGCACAAACGCCGCCAGTTGCTCGTCGTAGCCCTTATCCGGAAACAGCTTCCGCCGCACCGTCGGCATCGCGCCGCTCACTGTCAGCTTGCAGAAGTCCTCGGTTGCCAGCCCGATGCCGTCGGCGAACGCCTCCACCCGCTCGCCGCCCGACGTCGAGGTACCCACCGTGCAATACGTCAGGTTCGCAACCGACCCATCGGCGAACCGCAGCACCGCCGCGACATTATTCTCGCCGATCGGTTCCTTCTTCCCCAGCGGCAAGCTGTACGCCGACACTTCCAGCGGCTCCGACTCCAACAGCCACCACGCCAGGTCCGCGAAGTGGCACGCCTCGCCAAGAATCGCGCCGCCGCCCGCCGGGTCCGCCATCCAGTAGTCGCCGCGAATCCCCGGCGAGTTCATCCGGATGTGGATCACCGCCGGTCCCGGCCTCCGCTTCAGCCGTTTCTTGAAAGCCCGGTAGTACGGGGCGAACCGCCGGTTGAACCCCACCGACAATGTTCGCCCGGAACACTCCGCGGCCCTCGCGATTCGCCGGCACTCCTCCACCGTTAGCGCCATCGGCTTTTCGACGAACACGTGCTTGCCAGCCTCCAGCGCCGCCGCCGCCTGCGTCGCGTGCTCCGTGTTCCGCGTCACAATCAGTACCGCGTCCACCTCCGGGTCGCGTAACACCACGTCGTAATCGGTCGTGCAGTATGCCGACCCGAATCGCAGACCGTAGCTCTTCCCACGCATCCCGTTCGCCGAGTGAATGGCCCGCAGATCCACGGCGCCGATCTTTAGCAGCGCCGGCAGATGCGCCCATCGCGCGAGGTTGCCCGCGCCCGTCAGCGCCACGCCCAACCGGTCCGCCGGCTTCCTCTCCGTCCGTAGTACAACCGTCGAAACGTGCTCGCGGATTGGCGCCGCGCCTACCTCCGCCGCCGGATACCGCAGCAGCACAGCCAGACTCGACGACCCCGGCGCCATGATCGTCTGGTAGGCTTCCGGCGCGCCGTCGAGCGGAAACACGTGTGTGACCAGCGGCTGAATCTGAACCTTGCCGTTTCCAACCAGCCGCAGGAACTCCTCCATGTTGCGGTTCTCGGTCCACCGTACATACGGGAGCGGATAATCCTGCCCCTTCTTCTCGTACAGCGGATCGTAGCTCCCCGGACCGTACGCGCGCGACATCAGGAGTTGAATCTCCTTCAGGTACATCTCCTCCCATGGGAAACTCATCTCCACCGCGCCGACCACCACGATGCGCCCCCGGTCGCGGCACATCGCCAGCGCCGCCCGTGCCGGCGCCGCCGACTTCGCCGCCGCCGCCAGAATCACGCAGTCCGCGCCCCGTCCGCCAGTGATCGATATCACTGTCTCCCGCAATCCGTCACCGCCCGCCACCGCATGATCGGCGCCAAGCGAGGCCGCCAGGTCTACTCGTTCCCCGCGCAGGTCCGAAGCAATCACCGCCGCCCCCTGCAGCCGCGCAAGCTGCGCCACAAGCTGACCCACCAACCCTAACCCCAGCACCACCACCGATTCGCCCAACTGCACGCCCGCAATCCGGATCGAGTTCAGCGCGATGCTGCCCAACGTCGCGAAACAGGCGTGCTCGAACGGGACGGCGTCCGGCACACGGGCCGCCAGGTTCCGCCCCGTGACAATCACCTCCGAGTGGCCGGTCTCCTGCCCTCCGTATGCCACCCGGTCGCCCGGCATCAAATCGGTCACCGTCGGATGGACCTCGGCAACAAACCCCGCGCCCGAGTAGCCAAGCGACGCGTACTCGGAGAACTTCGCCATCACCTCGCGGATCGTCGCGACCGGCCCGGTCGTCTTCATCACCGAGAGCACTCGCTGCAAATGGCTCGGATTCTCCGCCACTTCCCGCAGCACGCCCTGCTGATGAATGCTCGCCGTCTCCGTTCCGCTGCTAATCAGTGAGAACACCGGCGCCACCAGCACTTGGTGCGGGCCCGGCTTCGGGTCGGGCACCGTGTCCACAATAATCTCTTTCAGCCCACGCCGTATGACTTTTTTCACCGGGACGCCTTGCGGCCGCGCCGCAGCCAAAACTCCAAAACCAGACAGTACCAGAAATGATTGGAGACCCAGCCCGTCGCCGCCGCCGCCTCGAACGCCGGCGCCAGCGAGCCCCGTCGCATCCAGCCTTCCTCCTCAAGCGTCGGATCGGCAAACGCGTCTTCGGCCAGTTTCCGCCATCGCGCCGCCAGCCACCGGTTCACCGGAATCGTAAACCCACGCTTCCGTCCACGAGCCACTTCCTCGCCCACCTTCCGTCGCGCCAGTTCCCGCAACACTGCTTTCAACGTCCCGCCGCGCAGCCGCAGCGCGTACGGCAGCCGCGCCGCGAAATTCCAGATCTCCTGGTCGAGAAATGGCGACCGCGCTTCCAGTCCCTGCCGCATCGACGCTCCGTCCACCTTCGTCATGTACTCCCCGAAAAACTGGTGTTCGTGCTCGTAACGGAGAAAATCGGTCAGCACCCGTCGCCCCGCCTCGGGCGACCACGCCCCATTTCGCTGCACCAACCCTACACCGGCCAGCCGCTCGCCCAGCAACCCGGCTCGCTCGTAAAAAGGGAGGCCGTCCTTCGCTTGGATCACGGCGGCGATCCCACCAGCCGCATAATCGACGAAATGGACTGGACGCCGCAGCGCCGCCACGCTGCTAAGCGGCACTCGCACGCTCGGCCACAGCCGAGCCAGCGGGCCCGGTAACGCCCGCGCCAAACGCTGCGCGGCGTAGAAATGCCGGTGCCCTGGATAGCCGAGAAACACATCGTCCCCGCCATCGCCGGTCAACAGCACGGTGGCCCGCCGCCGCACTGCCTCGCACACCCGTAACATCCCCAACGCCGACGCGCACGCGAACGGTTCGGCGTAGGCGTCCGTCACTTCCTCGATTAAATGTTCCGGATCGCCCTCCACCTCGATCGCTTCATGCCGCACCCCTAGCCGCCGCGCCAGCCGGGCCGCCTCCGGCGCTTCGTCCTCCGGATCGCCCGGCGTCGCTACCGTAAACGCCTGGATGTCCGCGCCCAACTTCCCGATCGCCCAGCACACCAGGCTAGAATCTACGCCCGCGCTCAACAGCGCCGCCACCGGAACATCGGCCTGCAGCCGCAGACGCACCGCATCGAGCAGCAAGTCGCCGGTCCGCTCCACCGCCTCCTCGAACGCAACCCCGTTCTCCTCCGGCGCCGGAACGTCCCAATACAACCACTGCCGCGTCTGGCCGTCACGCCACTCCAACACGCTCGCCGCCGGAACCTTCCGCACGCCCTCGTAAATTGACCGTGCATCGGTGACGTACCCATACTCCAGGAACTCAGCCACCGCAACCGGATCTACCGCACTCGCAACGCCAGCGCTTTCCAAAGCCCTCGCCGTCGACGCGAATACGAGTCCTCCGCCTATCTCGACATAGAGCAGCGGCTTCACCCCCAACCGATCGCGCACCAGAAACAGCCGCCCCGCCGCCTCGTCCCACAGCCCAAACGCGAACATGCCGCGCAACCGGCCAACGAGTCCCTCCATGCCCCACGCTCGATACCCATGCAGCAGAACCTCGGTATCGGTCCGGCTCCGAAACGCGAACCCGCGCCCCTCCAACTCCCCGCGCAATTCAACGAAGTTATAGATCGCCCCGTTGAAGACGACCCCCACCTGCCCATCCGGCGTCAGCATCGGCTGCCGCCCATCATCGGAGAGGTCGAAAATCGCCAGCCGCCGGTGCCCGAACACCGCCGGCTCCCAACACTGAACCCCTTCAGCGTCCGGCCCGCGCCGAGCCAGCGCACCCAGCATCCGCTCCACCGCCGCCAGCGCCGTCGAACGATCCTCAATCCCAACGTAGCCAGCTATTCCGCACATGTCTGTGGTGTCAAGCCCGTCGCACCCTGCTCTCCCATTATCTTCAAAAACTTATGCAACCCCATTTACCAACCGGCATCCAACCATAAGTCCGGTCCCGCCGCTCTTGCTTATAACGGGTAAAATTCTAATCAAGGCTCCTTATGGAACTTCACTCCCTCAAAGTCTTTCTCGCCGTTGCCACCGAGAAGAGCTTCTCCCGCGCCGCCGAGAAAATGCTTCGCACCCAACCTGCCATCTCCCTGGCCATCCAACGGCTGGAAAACGAACTCCAGGAAAAGTTGATCGACCGCTCGGCCAAGGAACTGCTACTCACCGACGCCGGCAAAGTTGTGCTCGACTATGCCCGGCGGTTCGAAAACCTCGAGCGCGAACTCGACACCGCCCTCTCCGAACTCCGCGACAACTCCTCCGGGCGGCTGATCATCGGCGCCAACGAATCCACGTCGCTATACCTGCTCAAACACATCCAGCAGTACCGCCACACCTACCCGAAAGTGAAGGTCCAGGTCCGCCGCTCGCTATCCAGCCGCATTCCCTCCCAACTCCTCGACGGCGACCTCGAACTCGGCGTCGTCAGCTACGAACCCAATGACGATCGCATTGTCTCTCAGGTCATCTACACCGACCACCTCGCCTTCGTCGTCTCCCCACAGCACCGCTTCGCCTCCCGCCATTCCATCCCCATCGTCGACCTCGGCATGGAGACCTTCATCGCCCACAACGTCCTGTCACCCTACCGCGACTTCGTGATTCGCGAGTTCCAGCGGCACAAGGTCTCGCTCAACATGGACGTCGAGATGCCGACCGTCGAGACCATCCGCAAAATGGTCCAGCGCAACGAAGGCGTGGCCTTTCTCCCCCGCATGTGCGTCGAGCAGGAACTGGAACAGGGAACTCTAAAGGAAGTGCGCGTCGAGGAGATCCGCATCGAGCGCAAGATCTGCCTTCTCTATCCCGCCCGCCGCGCCCTCAGCCACGCCGCCCGGGCGTTCCTGGAGGTCCTCAACCCGGCCGAGCCGGTCCAGTGACGCGGAGCTACCCCTTCACCGCGATATTCAACAACTTGTCCGGCACGAATATCACTCTCACCACCTGCTTGCCGTCGAGGTGCGCACGCACCTTTTCGTCCCCACGCGCGATCCGCTCCACCTCCTCCTTCGGCGTGCCGAACGCCACCACGCAGCGCGACCGCACCTTGCCATTGACCTGAATCACGATTTCGGCGCCCTCTTCGCGCGCCAGCTCCGGATCGGCTGCCGGCCACGCCTCGCGGAACACCGGACCCGTCCGGCCCAATTCCCCCCACATCTCCTCCGCCAGGAACGGTGCGAACGGTGCCAGCATCAGCGTCACCTTTTCGATCGCCTCGGCCAGTGTCGCACCGCACACTTCCCCTTCAAGCGCCTGCAACTCGTTCATCAGCTCCATCAGCGCCGCGATCGAAGTGTTGAAATGCCATCGCGAGTCGAAATCGTTCGTGATCTTCGCCAGCGTCTGGTGCAGTTTGCGCAGCGCCTTCCGGTCGGCTTCGCCCGGCGTGCCGCCGCCCGCCCGCGCCGCGTCCAGGTTGCGCGTAGCGAAGCGGTACACGCGAGACAGGAAGCGGTACTGCCCCTCCACGCTCGACTCGTTCCACTCCATGTCCTTCTCTGGCGGCGCCGCGAACAGCACGAACAGCCGGCACGTATCCGCACCGAACTTCACTACCATATCGTCCGGGTCCACGATGTTTCCCTTCGACTTCGACATCGCCGTGCCGCCCTTCAACACCATCCCCTGCGTGAACAAGTTCGCCGCCGGCTCGCCGTTCTGCACCAAGCCGATGTCGCGCATCACCTTGGTGAAGAATCGCGAATAGATCAAGTGCAGGATGGCATGCGTGACGCCGCCGATGTACTGGTCGATCGGGAACCACTGCGCGGCAACCGCCGGATCGAACGGCGCCCGGTCGTTCGCCGGATCGCAGTAGCGGTAGAAATACCACGACGAGTCCACGAACGTGTCCATCGTGTCCGTTTCGCGCCGCGCCTCCGAACCACACTCCGGGCAGCGCACATTTGTGAAGGATTCGACCGTCTCCAGCGGCGACCGCCCCTTGCCCGTGACCTGGACGTCGAGCGGCAGCACCACCGGCAGATCCTTTTCCGGAACCGGCACCACGCCGCACGCGGAGCAATGGATCACCGGAATCGGCGTGCCCCAATACCGCTGCCGTGAGATGCCCCAGTCCTTGATGCGGAACGTGACGGCGAATTTGCCAAACCCTTCGCTTTCGGCCCGCGCGCACATCCGCCGGCGCGCTTCCTCCGACGGCAGCCGAGAGTACTCGCCCGAATTCTCGCAGACCCCGTCTTCGGTGAATGCCGCCTGGATGGTTTCGCGCGTCGCCAGTTCCCCGTCCACCGGCCGGATCACCGGAACGATCGGGATATCGTAGCGTTCGCAGAACTCGAAGTCGCGTTCGTCGTGCGCCGGCACAGCCATGATGGCGCCCGTGCCGTATTCCATCAACACGAAGTTCCCGATCCAAATCGGCAGCCGCGCCCCGTTGAACGGATTCACCGCGTGGCGGCCCGTGAAGAAGCCGGTCTTGTCGGCGTCGCCCGGACCCTTGCGCGCGCGGTCGTCCACCATCGCCTTGGCTTGCGCCCGCCCGGATTCATCGGCAAGCGAACCCACCAGCGGATGTTCCGGCGCCAGAATCACGCACGTCGATCCGTAAATCGTGTCCACGCGCGTGGTAAAGACCCGGATCTTCTCGCCCGAGCCCTCCGCGGTGAAATCGATCTCGGCGCCTTCCGACCGCCCGATCCAGTTGCGCTGCATCGTCAGCACGCGTTCGGGCCAGCCGCCCTCCAGCTTGTACGTATCGGCGAGCAACTCGTCTGCGTAAGCGGTGATCTTGAAGAACCATTGTTCGAGCGCCCGCTGCTCCACTGGCGTCGTCTCATGCCGCCAGCAGCAGCCGTCCACCACCTGCTCGTTCGCCAGCACGGTGCAGCACTCCGGGCACCAATTGACTAGCGCCTTCTTCCGGTACGCCAGCCCGCGTTTCATCATTTGAAGGAAGAACCACTGGTTCCAGCGGTAGTACTCCGGCTCACAGGTGGAGATCTCGCGCTCCCAGTCGTAACTGAACCCCAGCCGCTGAAGCTGCGCCTTCATGTTGGCGATGTTGTCCAGCGTCCACGCCCGCGGATGCATCTCGCGCTTGATGGCGGCGTTCTCGGCCGGCAGTCCGAACGCGTCCCAGCCCATCGGATGCAGTACGTTGTGCCCGCGCATCCACATGTACCGCGCCAGGGCATCGCCGATCGAGTAATTGCGTACGTGCCCCATGTGCAGCCGCCCGCTCGGATACGGCAGCATCTCCAGCACGTAGTACTTCGGCTTCGTGCTCTCGGCTTCGGTGCGATAAAGAGCCGAATCCGCCAACCGCGGATACCACTTCTCTTCAATCGCCTGGTGTTCGTACGGCTTCTCGGGCATAGACAAAAAGGAAGGCTTTCCACCACTATAGCTTCTGTACCAACCATCCCGCGCCCCGGGATCTGATCGCCAATCAGCCATCGGCCGAACGTTGTTACCCTTGTGCGTGCTCAACGAGAGCCGATCGCCGGAAGCTAATTGGGAAAACGTTCCATCGCTCATGTGCGCCCAGATATACAGCCCCGATTGCCTTCTACCTGGATCAACAGGAGAGACACAGCGCGAATTCGAGGACGGCAGTCGCTCTTGAGATCCTCCGCTTCGCGACTAACTAGCCCAAAGCAAGAGCACCGGAGTCGAGCGACGTTCACGGTCTGGCGGCGCCGAGGTGGTACTGCGGAGCCTGCCGAAACAGTCATGCGGCTGGTGTTGTATGGGCTGTTGCTCTTGTCCGCAAACGGAGCCAGCCCGCTATAGTTGGTCACCCTTCAAGACGGGCTCGACTGGCACGACCCATGAAATGGCCCCCAGCTTGCACTCATTCCTCTCTCAGACAACACCCGCACCCGAAAAGGAGCAATCATGCCCCAGTTGACACGGCGCGGCGCGCTGGCTGGCGCGGCCGCTAACTTTTTCATTCTCAAGCCGGATACCGTATTCGGCTCCCAGGCGAATTCGGCGGTGGCGTTCGGCGTCATCGGCACGGGCGGGCGCGGACGCTATGTGGGGAGCCATATGGCGCGGGACGGCCGGGCAAAACTCGCGGCCATCTGCGACATTTACCCCGACCGGATCGACGCCGCCAAGACTCAAATGCCCGGCGCCGACGGCGCCCGCGTCTACAAGGACTACCGCGAACTGCTCGCCCAACCCGATATCGACGCGGTGCTGATCGCGACGCCCGTGTTCCTCCACCCGGAGCACTTCGAGGCGGCGGTTCGCGCGCGCAAGCACATCTACTGCGAAAAGCCTGCGGGTGCCGACGTGCCGGGCGTCGTGCGGTTGATGCGGGCGGGCGAGGCCGCCGACAAGAGCAAGACGATCTACTTCGGCTTCCAGCAGCGGTTCAGTCCCGAATATCTGAAGGCGGAACGCATCCTGCGCGATGGCAAGATCGGCGACAAGAAAATGATGATGAGCTACTGGGTGCTGGGCGGCGTGCCCCCGAAAGAGTTCAACTCACCCTATCCACCCGAAGAGCAAAAGATCCGCCACTGGGGCATCCTGCACGAAACCTCCGGCAGCCCCATCGTCGAGCAGGATTGCCACGGAGTCGACACGCTGAACTGGTTTGCCAACGCGCACCCCGAGCGCGCCGTCGGGACGGGCGGCGTCCGCTATCCGCAGCCGTACGGCAACTGGACGTCGGACCACCACAACATAACCTACTTCTATCCCGAAGGCGTCGAAGGCTGGCTGATCTCGGTGAAATTCACCGCGGGGTTCCGCGACGTGAAAGAGCAATTCTTCGGATCCGAGGGAATGCTCGAAACCACGCGAACTTACTACAAGTGGCACGGCCCCATCCAGCAATCCCGCCTCACCAACGCCGACGACCTGCGCGACCGCAGCCTAATTGAACGCGAGGATTCCAAGCGCGAGATCACCATCGACGAAGTGGAGTCCTTCTTTACCAGCATCATCGAGCGCAAGCCTCTCAACATGGCGAAGGACGCCGTCGAAAGTACGCTCACTTCCATCCTCGGCCGGATGGCCTACGAGACCAAGCGCGAGGTGACCTGGACGGAGATGATGCGCCAAGCGTAAGGACGTAACACTGCTAATGCTTTTCTATTAGCTATTTCCGATTATTGTGGCTTCAACGAGCCTACTGTTATTCTGCCGCTAATCTGCGAATGACTGGGCTCAATACGAAACACCTCACTCTACTCGTGTCTGCGCTTGCCCTCGCTAGCGCACCCGCTTTCGGCCAGGACCCCACGGCATCGCTTGGCGGATACGCGGCCGATCCGGCCGGGGAACCGCTGAGCGCGGCCACCGTCACACTGTCCCACTTGGCGAGCGGAGCCGTGCACACGCAAGCGGTTCGCCAAGACGGCAGTTTCCTATTCATCCTTCTACCGATCGGCGAGTACGAACTACGCGTCGAAGCGCCGCAATTCGCGCCGTTCATCCGGCGGCCGGTTGCACTGCGGATCAACGACCGCGCCCGTGTGACCGCCACCCTCGACCTCGCCACGGCCCGCGAATCGATTGAAGTCCGGGCGCAAGAAGTCCAGGCCGAAACCGATTCCAACGTCTTGGGCAAGGTCGTGACCGCCCGCGAAATCCTCGACCTCCCGCTCAACGGGCGCAACTTCACGCAACTCGGCCTGCTCCAACCCGGCGTCGCGCCGCTCACCAGCGGGCTGACCACCGCCGGCGGCTCGTTACGCTCCGGCCAGGCCTTCTCCGTGAACGGACAGCGGCCCGAGGCCAATAACTACCTCCTCGACGGCGCGCGCAACGTGAACCGCATGGACGCCGGCTTCGCGATCCGCGTGCCGGTGGACGCCATCGCCGAGTTCCGCATTCTCACGCACACCGCGCCGCCCGAATTCGGCGGCAACAGCGGATCGACCACCAGCGTCGTGACGCGGTCCGGCGCCAACGATATCCATGGCAGCGTGTACTACTTCGGCCGCAACGACGTCTTCGACGCCCGCAATTTCTTCTCCGTCGATGTCGAGCCACTCAAACAGCATCAGTATGGCGCGACGCTCGGCGCACCGCTCATCCGCAACCGTCTGTTCTTCTTCGGCTACTGGGAAGGCTTCCGTAACCGCCAGGGCGTCACCAAAGCCGCCACCGTGCCGACGGCGGGCCAGCGCATCGGCGATTTCTCCGGAAGGCGCGATCCGCAAACGGGCGACCAGATCCCCCTCATCAACTTCGCCACCGGTCAGCCATTCGCCGACAACCGGATTCCCGCATCGATGATCCACCCCATCGCGCGCGAGATCCTCGAGTACTACCCCACTGGCAATCTCGGACCATCGCTGTTCTCGGCGACGCAGGTGATGCGCAACACCTACGATCAAGGCGGATCCCGGGTCGACTTCAACCAGCGCGAAACGGACCAATGGATGCTCCGCTACGCCGTCTCCAACGTATCCAACGTGAACCCCTTGTCAGTCCGCGGCGCCGACGTGCCCGGCTTCCCCGTCGGCGACGAGATTGTCACGCATTCCGGCGTTCTCGGACATACGCACGTATTCTCCCCCACGACCATCAACGCCGCCCGGGTCGCCTTCTTCCGGCACGATTTTCTCTTCGACAAGCGTCTGAGCCACCGGCCGCCTCGTGCCCTCGGCTTCAACTACGACACTACCTATCCAGCCGCCGAAGGCGTGCCGTACCACATCGTGCAAGGGTACGCGAGCGTCGGCAACCCGATAACCGGACCGCGCGACACCGTCCAGAACACCTTCGAAATGTTCGAAGCGCTGTCGATGGTGCGCGGCTCTCATTCGGCGAAGTTCGGCGGCGAGTTCCGCCGCACCCAGATCAATGTCTCGCAGGGGATCGCCTCGAACGGCTTCTTCGTCTTCGGCTCGTTCCCGGCCAGCGATCCGTTCGCGAATCTGCTGCTCGGCCGCCCGGTAGTGTTCTTTCAAGGTGGCGGCGATCTGGCGCGCGGACTGCGTAGCTTCGACTTCGCCGGCTATGCGCAGGACGAATGGCGCGCCACCCGCCGGCTAACCGTCAACTTCGGAGTCCGCTATGAAATCAGTTCTCCGTTCGCAGAGGTCCGCGACCGTCTCAACGCCTTCATTCCGGGCCAGCAATCCACCGTGTTTCCCGATGCGCCGCCCGGAGTCCTGTTCCCCGGCGACGCCGGCGTGCCCAAGCACATCCTGCCCATGTATTACGGTGGCGTGATGCCACGCGTCGGCCTCGCCTACGATCCCTCCGGCAATGGGCGCACCAGTATCCGCGCCGCCTACGGAGTCTTCTACGATCAGTTCTCCAACGGAGCCGGCCAGCCAATGCAAGTCCCCATCAGCGCGGTTCCCTGGACCCAGGCCGTGCAGATTTCCGGCCCAACGCTGAACTACGCCGACCCGCTCGGCGGCCAGCCGCCGTCGTCCGGAACCGCCTTCCCGCGTCCTTCCACCGTGGTCACGCTCGATCACGCGGCCAAGATGCCGTACAGCCAGAACTGGAACCTGTCCATCCAACGCGCGCTCGGTGAGGCCTACTTAATCGAGGCGAGATACGTGGGCACGAAGGGCACGCGGGTGCCACGTTACGTCGAGGCCAACCCGGCAATCTTCGGCGCTGGCGCCACCGCGCAGAACGCCGATGCGCGCCGCCAGTACGCGTCGTGTACCACCCCCGGAGCGCCTTGCCGTCTCGGCCACGTGGCCATGATCACCTACGGAACGAACTCCACGTACCATGCCGCGCAGTTCTCCCTGACGCGCCGGTTCCGCGGCGGCCTCGGATTTCAGGGTTCCTACTGGTTCTCGAAGACCCTGGACTACGTCTCGAGCATCAGCGTCGCCGGATCCGCGCCCCGGCTTGTGAGCGGCGAGAACGATCTCGCGCAGAACCCGTTTGACCTCAACGCGGAGCGCGGGCCATCGCTGTTCGACGCCAGGCACCGCTTCACTTCGAGCCTCACCTGGCGGATTCCCAATCCGCGGAACACGCCGGTTGGCCCGCTCCTGCGAAACTGGCAGATCAACGGGATTGCCACGCGATCCTCGGGCACGCCGTTCACCATCTACGACACGGCGAACGTGTCGCTCCAGGGCTCGACGCCGCCAATCACCGGCTTCTTCTCCAGCCGCCCGGATATGATCGGCGACCCCAACGCCGGGCCGCGCCGTCCCGAGCAGTGGCTGACCCGCGAGCCGTTCCGCCGTCTCAACCCCGCGGCCGAGGCCGGCCAGTTTGGCAGTGCGGGCCGGAACATTGCGCGCGGACCCGGCGTTGCCAACCTGGATCTCTCGCTGTTCCGGACCTTCGCGCTGGCCGAGGGCAAACAACTTCAATTCCGCGCTGAGTGCTTCAACGTAACCAACACCGCGAACTTCGGCGTGCCGGTCAACGATCTGGCCTCGCCCAACTTTGGCCGTGTTCTCGAAAGCGCTCCGCCCCGCCTATTCCAACTGGCCGTCAAGATCCTTTTTTAGGGGGTTCGAATGGAACCGATGTACCTGCGAGATGTCGAGGCGAATTCTCCCGCCGGGAGCGCCTACGCGGAACTGATCGCCAAGTGCCGCCAGGCCGGCTCGCTGTACCCGCAAATCTGGTGCCTGTTTGGATTCAAGCCGAACGCCACGCGGCATCTGGAACGTTTCACACACGAAGTGCTGCGCGGGCCATCGCCGCTGTCGCCGGGTTTCCGCGAACTAATCGCGACACTCACCTCCGCGCACAATCGCTGTCAGTTCTGCCACAAGTCTCACGCGGCGGCCGCGGCCTATTTGCTGAAAGACGAGGTGCTCGTTAATGCTGTCGTGGACGACCTCGATTCGTCCCCCCTCACGGAACCCGAAAAGTCGTTGCTCCGCTTCACGGTGAAGGTGACCCACGACTCGGCGTCAATCGGCTCCGGCGACATCGATGTTCTATGCAGCCACGGTTGGTCCGATGAAGCGATCTACGATGCCATCACCGTCGCCGCGCTCTTTAACTTCTTCAACCGCTGGGTTCACGCAGCGGGCGTTCATGTCATGCCTGAAGAGGCGCACCGGGCGGCTGCGCCGCGCATGGCAAACGGCTACATCCGGTCGGCAGAACAGGCATGACCGCCGCCGCTCCGCGCGAGCCCTGGACGCTCGTACCGGCCGCGTTCTTCGCGGTAATGCTGAGTTTCGCAAGCGTCTTCATTTACACGTTCGGTATCTTTCTCAAACCGCTGACCGAGGAGTTCTCCTGGACGCGGGCGCAGGTTTCGCTCGGATTCACGATCGCCGCGTTGACCGTCGCGGCGGCTTCGCCCGTGATCGGCCGCCTCGCCGACCGCTTGGGCGTCCGCCCCGTCGTAGTGGTTTGCGCGCTCGCCTTCGGGCTGGGCTTCGCATCGCTCTCCCTGCTCGACGGCCGCCTCTGGCGCTACTACCTATCCATGTTTCTCATCGGCGTCTTCGCCAACGGCACAACGCAGCTCACTTGGGCGCGCGCCATTACTGCCTCGTTCGACTCCCGGCGCGGGCTCGCCCTGTCGCTCATGATGGCCGGCGTCGGCGTGGGATCGATGCTGATGCCGTGGGTGGCAACCGTACTCATCCGGGATCATGGCTGGCGTTTCGCCTACGCCTCCTTCGGCCTGACCGTGGTTGCGACGGCGCCGCTGCTGGCGGTGATCAGCCTCCGCCACGAGCGGCCCACCGCCAAGCGAACCGTCGAACACTCGGCGCCGGCGGCCACGCGGGCGTTCCGCTCCCGCCCGTTCCGGCTGCTGCTGCTTTCCTTCTTCCTTCTGTCGCTCGGCGTCAACGGCGTGGTGGCGCACCTGGCGCCGCTCCTGACGGACCGGCGTCTGAGTCTGGAAACAGCGGCCATGGCTCTTTCGGTGTTGGGCGTCTGCTCGGTGACCGGCCGATTGGTGACGGGTTGGTTGCTCGACCGGTATTTCGCGCCCCGCATCGGATTCCTGTTCGTGATGGGCTCCGGCGTTGGACTGGCGCTGCTGATGTTCGAGACCGGCGCGCCGCTCGCCCTGTTCGCCGCCGGACTCGTCGGCCTGGCGATGGGCGCGGAAGCGGACGTGTTCCCCTACATGATCGGCCGCTACATGGGCATCGAGCGCTTCGGTGAACTCTACGGCTACGCGTTCACTGTCTACGCCATCTCGGGCGGCCTCTCGCCCCTGCTGATGGGTTCGGTCTACGACGCCGCGCAATCCTACACTGCCGCCCTCGCAACCGCCACCGCCGCGACCTGCGCCGGCGGTGCCCTGCTACTGCTGCTGCCCACCTACCGGAGACCAGACTCAGATGCGTCCGAGCCAACCGTGAGGACCCCAGGCGCGACACCGCTATCGGCGAGTGAGATTCGCAACTAAACCGCCGCTTTCCCGTGGCTGGCGCCGCGTCCGCTTACCGCTTCGCTATACTGCTTCCATGAAGTTTTCCCGCCTTCTATGCGTGCGCCAGCACTTTCCGGATCGCCGGATTGCCGACATTCCAGCAGCGGTTCACCAGCAGCTTTCGACGGCCGGCCTGGCCGCGCGGTTGGCCCCCGGATCGCGCGTCGCAATCGGCGTCGGCAGCCGTGGCATTGCCAACATAGCCACCATCGTGCGCGCGGCCGTCGACTGGTGGAAGGCCCAGGGCATGGACCCGTTCATCTTTCCGGCGATGGGTAGTCATGGCGCCGCCACCGCCGAGGGACAGGCCGATGTCCTCGCCCACTACGGCATTCACGAGGCGACCATGGGATGCCCAGTCCTCAGTTCCCTGGAGGTGGTCTCACTTGGGAAAACAGCGGAAGGACTGGAAGCCTTCATGGATCGAAATGCGTTTTCGAGCGCCGGCGTGATGCTGGTCGGCCGCGTCAAGTGGCACACGGACTTTGCCGGCAAGCTCGAAAGCGGCCTGTTCAAGATGATGGCCATCGGCCTGGGCAAGTTCGCCGGCGCGCAGAACTATCACACCCACGCTTACAAACTCGGCCTGGAGTTCGTGATTCGCAGCGTGGGCCGGCAGGTGCTCAATTCGGGGAAGATCCTCGGCGGCCTCGCCATCCTGGAGGATGCCAACCACAACACCGGCCAGGTGACCGCGGTCCGCGTCGAAGAGATGGAGAGCAAGGAGGAAGAACTGCTCGCCACCGTCAAAACTTGGATGGGCCGCATTCCCGTACCCCATCTCGACATCCTGGTCCTCGGCGAGATCGGCAAGAACATCTCCGGCGCCGGGATGGACACCAAGGTCGTCAATCGCGGCGTCCATGGACAGTACAACCCGTGGCCCGATACGCCGGCGATCGAGCGAATCTACGTTCGCGACATTAGCAGTCTCTCTTACGGCAACGGCGTCGGGCTTGGCATGGCGGACGTTGTCTCCGACCGGTTGCTCGATAAACTCGATTGGGTTCCGACCCGAATCAACTCGCTCACAGCTTCGACGCCCGCGGCGATCCGCACGCCGATCCACTTTCCCACCGACCGCGAGTGTTTCGAGAAAATCTGGCCGACGGTCGGCAAGTTCCGTCCGGAAGACGTCGAGATTGGCTACATCCGGAACACGATGGAACTGACCAACCTGCTGCTGACGGAAAACCTGTTGCCCGGGATTACAAAGAATCCGTCGCTGGAGATCCTCGGAGATCCCATCCCTTTCGAGTTCGATGCGGCAGGCAACCTGGCTGTCCCGCTGGTGGCCGAAGCGGCGACGGCGCAGGTTCATTGAGAAGGCATCGCCCGCTCCTCGATAAGGCGCTGTAACCTGTTAGGGTGAAAGACAATCGATTCCGGCAGACCGTGCTGGCCGGCGGCGTCCCCGTCGGCCACATGATTTTTGAGTTCGGCACCCGCGGCATCGCGACGATCCTATCCCATGTGGACCTGGACTTTGTCTTCGTCGACATGGAGCATACTGGCTTCGACGCCGAGCGGGTTGCCGACCTCATGGCGTGGTTCAAGGCCACCGACATCGCCCCGTTCGTGCGAGTACCGCAGGGCTTGTACCACTTTCTCGCGCGCACGATGGACGCGGGCGCGCTGGGCGTGATGGTTGCCAATGTCGAGACCGCGGAACAGGCGCGCGGCATCGTCGACGCAGTGAAGTACGCGCCCCTCGGCCGCCGCGGTGTCGCGCTCGGCACCGCCCATACCGACTTCACCGTGCCCGATCCGGTGGCTTACTTCCAGCGCGCCAACGAGAACACCACGGTGATCTGCCAAATCGAATCTACTACGGGGCTCGCCAACCTCGACGCGATTGCCGCCACTCCCGGCGTAGACGTGCTTTGGGTAGGCCACTTCGATCTCTCGCAGTCGATGGGGATCCCGGCGCAGTTCGACCACCCCGATTTCCTCGAAGCCCTGCGGCGCGTCATCGCCGCCGCGCGGCAGCACGGACTGCGCAGCGGTGTCCAGCCAAACAGTCGGGCGCAGGCGGAACAGTGGCTCAAGATGGGCTTCGATGTCATCTCCTGGTCCAGCGACGTGGGTGTGTACGGCCGCAATCTGAAGAGTGAAGTGGCGGCATTGCGGCAATTAATCGCCGCGTCGTAAAACATTTCGTTGTAATCGCGTACCGCTGTTACGGCGGTGGGCGGAACCGTCCAAAAATTGCCTACAATGGGAGTTCACCGGCATCATTCCAGTTAGGAACAGGAACAAACATGAGTGCTGTCCCGTCGGCGATCGGGAACTCCCGTGTCGCGCGACTCTACCAGTCGACCGTCGGAAAAAAGGCCATCATGGCCGCGACCGGGCTGATTCTCTTTGGTTTCGTGATCGGGCACATGGCCGGCAACTTGCAGTTCTTTCTGCCGAACGCCCGCGAGGCTTTACGGCAATATGCCGAAAACCTGCGAGCGTTGGGCCCGGTGCTGTGGGTGGTTCGATTCGTATTGCTCGCCGCTGTCGTTTTGCACATCACTTCGGCATTTCAGCTTTGGCAGTTGAACCGCGAGGCGCGTCCCCAGCGCTACCGCAAGCTCACCCCGGCAAACTCGACCTACGCGTCGCGAACGATGATTTGGAGCGGCCCCATCTTGGCGGCGTTCATCGTTTATCATCTTCTTCACCTGACAACGGGCACGGTACATCCCCAATTCAACGAAGATTTCGACGTCTACGCCAACCTGATCACCGGATTCAGCAACCCCGCCGTAGCGCTCTTCTACTTGATTGCGATGGGCCTGCTCTGCCTGCACCTTTATCACGGCGCCTGGAGCATGTTTCAGTCGCTCGGCTTGAGTCACCCCAAATACACGCCTGGCATTAAGAAGGCCGCCGCCGTGATCTCGATCCTGCTGCTGATCGGGTTTTCGTCGGTGCCGCTGGCCGTCTTGCTGGGCATCCGGACCTAATAGCGAATTGCCATGAAATTGGAAGCGCGTATACCGGGCGGCCCCATCGAGAACCGTTGGGACAAGTGCAAGTTCGATCTGAAGTTGGTCAATCCGGCGAACAAGCGGAAGTACAGCGTCATCGTGGTCGGGACCGGTCTGGCCGGCGGGTCGGCTTCGGCCACCCTGGCCGAACTTGGATACAACGTCCATACGTTCTGCTACCACGGCAGCGCCCGGCGCGCCCACAGCATCGCGGCGCAGGGCGGCATCAACGCCGCGAAGAATTATCAGAACGACGGCGACAGCATCTACCGGCTTTTCTACGACACGGTGAAGGGCGGCGATTTTCGTGCCCGCGAGTCCAACGTCTACCGCCTCGCGGAAGTCTCGGTCAACATCATCGACCAGTGCGTGGCGCAAGGTGTTCCCTTTGCCCGCGAATACGGCGGCACGCTGGCTAATCGTTCCTTCGGTGGCGCGCAAGTGTCGCGTACCTTCTACGCTCGTGGCCAGACGGGCCAGCAGCTTCTACTCGGCGCCTACCAAGCGCTGGAACGGCAGGTGGACGCTGGCCGCGTCCGCATGTATCCGAACAAGGAGATGCTCGATCTGGTTGTCATCGGCGGCCAGGCGCGCGGCATCGTCACGCGGGACTTGGTAACCGGCCGGATCGAGACGTGGCTGGCCGATGCGATCGTCCTCGGCACCGGCGGATACGGCAACGTCTTCTACCTGTCCACCAACGCGAAGAACTCGAACGCCACGGCCATCTGGCGCGCTTACAAGCGGGGCGCCGCACTTGCCAATCCGTGCTTTACTCAAATCCATCCCACCTGTGTTCCGGTGTCCGGGGAGTACCAATCCAAGCTCACTCTGATGAGCGAATCGCTCCGCAATGACGGCCGCATCTGGGTCCCGAGGAAGAAAGGCGACACGAGGCCGCCCAATCAGATTCCCGAAGAAGAGCGCGACTACTACCTGGAACGCCGCTATCCGAGCTTTGGCAACCTGGTGCCGCGCGATGTCGCCAGCCGCGCCTCCAAGGCCATTTGCGACGAAGGCTATGGCGTCGGCGAAACGGGCCTCGGCGTCTATCTCGATTTCAGCGACGCCATCGGCCGCCTCGGTGCGCAGACCATCGCCGAACGCTATGGCAATCTTTTCGAGATGTACGAGCTCATTACCGGCGAGTACCCATACAAGGTCCCCATGCGCATCTATCCCGCATCCCACTACACGATGGGCGGACTGTGGGTGGATTACCACCTGATGAGCACCATTCCCGGCCTGTTCGTGATCGGCGAGGCGAACTTCTCCGATCACGGCGCAAACCGCCTCGGCGCCAGCGCGCTGATGCAGGGCCTTGCCGACGGCTACTTCGTTCTGCCGTACACTATCGGCGACTACTTGGCCAGCACCAGCCTTGAAAAGGTAGACGAGTCGCACCCAGCTTGCAAGGAAGCGCTCGACAACGTGGCGGACATTACGAAGAAGCTCTTGTCCATCGACGGCAAGCGTTCGGTGGATAGTTACCACCGCGCACTTGGCACGCTGGTTTGGGACTACTGCGGTATGTCGCGAAATCCACAAGGCCTGGAAACCGCCATTGGCAAAATTCGCGAACTCCGCGACGAATACTGGAGCAACGTCAAGGTTCCCGGTAGCGCGGACGACCTCAACCAATCGCTGGAGCGGGCCGGCCGCGTGGCCGACTACTTCGAGTTGGCCGAACTGATGTGCCTGGACGCGCTCGAACGAAACGAAAGCTGTGGCGGACACTTCCGCGAGGACTGGCAGACGCCGGAAGGTGAGGCCCGGCGCGACGACGAAAACTTCTCGCACGCGGCGGTTTGGGAGTATCAAGGGCCGGACGTTAAACCTGTCCGGCACGTCGAGCCGCTGAACTTCGAGTACGTCAAGCCGACGCAGCGGAGCTACAAGTAACATGAAGCTGACTCTCCACATCTGGCGGCAGCCGGGGTCGGACAAGCCCGGTCGGTTTGTTCGTTACGAGCACAACGAGGTGAACGAACACATGTCGTTCCTCGAGATGCTGGATGTACTAAACGAGGAACTGACCGGCAAAGGCGAGGAGCCGGTCGCATTCGATCACGACTGCCGGGAAGGTATCTGCGGCGCTTGCGGGTTCGTGATCAATGGTTTGGCTCATGGACCCAGGCGCGGAACCACCGTCTGCCAGCTTCACATGCGAAATTTCCAGGACGGCGAGGAACTCTATTTGGAACCGTGGCGCGCGAAGGCGTTTCCGGTGCTGAAAGACCTCATCGTCGACCGGAGCGCTTTCGATCGCATTATCGTCGCCGGCGGCTATATCTCCATCCCCACGGGCAGCGCCCCCGATGGCAACGCGGTCCTGATTCGGAAAGAGAACGCCGAACGGGCGATGGACGCCGCGCAGTGCATAGGCTGCGGAGCCTGTGTCGCGGCGTGCCCGAACGCCTCGGCGTCTCTCTTCACTTCCGCCAAGATCGCCCACCTCGCGCTCCTTCCGCAGGGCCAGCCGGAGCGTTACGATCGCGCCGTGCGCATGGTCAACCAGATGAGCACCGAAGCCTTCGGAAGTTGCACCAATATTGGCGAATGCGAAGCGGTTTGCCCCAAGCGCATTTCCATCGAGAATATCGCGCTGATGCACTGCGATTACCTTTATTCCATTTGGGCGCAGCGTCCCAAGCTGCAAACCGTCACGTCCGCCGGGTAGTACGTTTACTCTTCCAACATCGATCCGATCGTCCGTTCGTATTCGGGAAAGTAGCGCTGGATTACCGGCAGATCGAACCGCGAAAGAATGCTGGTGTTCGGCTCCCGTTCGAGCAGGAAATCGAACGACCGGGCTACCAGACGCTCTGCGTCCACCTTGCCCCCAGTCAGCTTCCGGCAGTAGTCCTCCTCAACTGTCACGGTATGGACCGTCGTCCGGGCGCCCTTCACCGTAACCCGGAATACGGCGGCCGATTCGCGTTCGACTGTGACCTTCATCCTCAAACCATAACACCTCTGCGTTGGGCACAAAAAATCTCTCAACCGATGAAAGGACTCCCGCCGGCGCGCCATCTCCCCGGTGAACGGCCGCCGAGGCGGTCCGAAACTTAATCGAGGAGAACTCACGATGTCCCGAGAACCCAGTCCGCGCGCCGTGGCCGTCACCCGGCGCTTTTGGCCCGTGCTCGGCATTGCCATACTGGCTGCCTGTACTCAGATCAACGCCAGCCGGCCGCCGCACGTCGCCCACGCCGCTACCATCGACTCGCCGGGCTCGCTCGCGGCGGTCGACCCCGAAGGACGACCCAGCACCGTCTGCCCGCTGAAAAACACCGCGGTTCGGGCGGAGATTTCGGGTCCGCTGGTCCGTGTCAACGTCACCCAGGAATTCCAGAACCCATTGAGCGAGGCCATCGAGGCGGTCTACACCTTCCCGCTGCCACAGCGCGCCGCCGTTGACGACATGACCATCCTCGTCGGCGACCGCACCGTCCGTGGCAAGATCAAACGCCGCGAAGAGGCCCGAAAGATTTACGAAGACGCCCGCCGCAAAGGGCAACTCACCGGTTTGCTCGACCAGGAGCGGCCCAATATCTTCACGCAATCGGTCGCCAACATCGGGCCGGGGATGACTGTCAAAGTCTCCATTTCCTACGTGGAAGCTCTCCCATACGAAGCCGGGAAGTATGAGTTTTCGTTCCCGATGGTCGTCGGCCCGCGCTACATCCCCGGCTCCGCCACCGGCCAGCAAGGCGGCGGCTGGGCGCCTGATACGGACCGGGTCCCCGATGCCTCGAAGGTCACCCCGCCCGTGACGCCGCCGGGAACCCGCGCCGGCCACGACATCAGCATCGAAGTGAAACTCGACGCCGGCGTACCTGTGCACAACCTCGCGTCGAAGACCCACGAGGTCGAGACCGGCCGTCTCTCGGCGAATCGTGCCATGGTCCGCCTGAAGCAAAGGGCCGTGCTGCCCAACAAGGATTTCATCCTTGCCTACGAGGTAGCCGGGCGCAAAGTGGAAGACGCGCTTCTCTCCCACCGCGACGCGAACAGCGGTTACTTCACATTTCTTCTGCAACCACCCGATCGCGTCTCGCCGTCCGAAGCAACGCCCAAGGAGATCGTATTTGTTCTCGACACCTCGGGCTCCATGTCCGGCTTTCCTCTCGAGAAGAGCAAGGAAGTCATCAAACTGGCGATGGACAATCTGAACCCACGCGACACGTTCAACTTGATCACCTTCGCGGGCGACACGCACATCCTTTTCGACCAGCCCGTTCCGGCGACGCCTGAGAACGTTCGCCGCGCCCAGCAGTTTCTGCTTTCGCGCCGTGGCGGCGGCGGAACGGAGATGATGAAAGCCATCCGTGCCGCGCTTGAGCCCACCAACAGCCAGGAGCATGTTCGCATCGTTTGCTTCCTCACCGACGGTTACATCGGCAACGATTTCGAGATCGTCGGCGAAGTGAAACGGTACGCTAACGCCCGCGTGTTCTCGTTCGGTATCGGCAGTTCCGTCAACCGCTTCCTGTTGGACCGCATGGCGGAAGAAGGCCGCGGTGAAGTCGAGTATGTAGCGTTGAACGACGACGGTTCCGCCGCCGCCAAGCGTTTCCATGAACGGGTCCACGCGCCGCTGCTCACCGATGTTGCGATCGACTGGAACGGCCTGCCAGTCGCCGATGTGTATCCGAAGCGCATTCCCGACCTCTTCGCCGCCAAGCCCCTGGTCATCACCGGCCGTTACGGCACGCCCGCGCGTGGCACCATCCGTCTGCGCGGCCGTCAACAGGGGCGCGAGTTCGTCCGCGAAATCCCGGTCAATCTCCCCGCCACCGAGAAGAACCACACGGTGCTCGGAACTCTGTGGGCGCGGGCGAAGGTTGACGACCTGATGCGCCAGGACTGGAACGGCCTCCAGCGCGGCTCGATGAATGACAGCGTGAAAGAGAACATCGTGGAAGTGGCCCTCCAGCACCGCCTGATGACCCAGTTCACCTCGTTTGTCGCGGTGGAGGAGAAGACCGTGACTGAGGGCGGCCGGCTGCGCCGCGTCGAGGTTCCTGTCGAAATGCCGGAAGGCGTTAGCTACGAAGGTGTGTTCGGCGACCGCGAGCCGCCGATGATGCCGATGGCGGCCACCGCCCCGATGGGGAACATGAGCCGCAAGATGACCTTCATCGGATCCGAAGTCGATGCGCGGCGCGGAGCCGGGCAGTCTCAACCGCCCGTCCAGGTGATTCGGCCGGGCCATCCACCCGTGATGCGCGATGCCGCCTCCAAGATCGACGGGCAATTGGCGGCGGCCGCCGCCAACGGCGGAACGCTGAACGTCAAAGTCTGGCTCAGCGATGCATCGCCGGCCGTACTGGCGGAACTGAAAAAGGCCGGTCTCCAGGTCGTCCGTCATCCGAACGGCGCGAAACTAGTCTTCGGCCGCGTCGATTCCGCCAAGCTGCCCGCGCTGGCAGCGCTAGTCCCGGTGCTGTACATTTCGCTCGACCTTGGCCAGCCGTAACGCGGGCGATACTGGAGGGGATGCTCGATTCACGTCTGGCGTGCGCCCTCGCCGCCATCGACGCCGTCAATTCGGAAGATCCGAATAGGCTCAGCGTCGATGGCGGCGAGCCGCGTCCGAAGGAACTGGTTCATTCGGAGATGGCCACGCGTTGGGTCGAGCGCCTCCGGCCCGATGCCTCGGACGAACTGCGGATCGCGACGCGCGCCCACCACATCAAGCGATGGTCGGTACCGAGAAGCAACTACCCCGAAGGCCGCATCGGCTACCTCAAGTGGCGCACGGAGTTGAAGAAGTTGCACGCCGCCGAAGCGGCTCGAATCGCCACGGAATGCGGTTATCCGACGGAGACGGCTGAGCGCGTGGGTGAGATCATCCGCCGTGCCGATCTGAAAGGCGACGCCGACGCCCAAACGCTCGAAGATGCCCTCTGCCTGGTCTTCCTCGAAACCCAGTTCCACGAGATCGCCGTTCGCTTCGACGAGCCAAAGGTCATCGACATCGTCCGCAAGACGCTCCGGAAGATGAGTGATGCGGGTAAAGGTGCCGCGTTAGAGATGGATCTCGCCGGCGAAGACCGGGTGTTGATCGAGAAGGCGGCGTCGTGAGCCCAGCGGCCTAACTCACCAGTTCGCGCACCAGCCGCCCGCCATTCGCAAGCTTCACCGGACGCCCGATCGAGGTCTGGTATTCATGGGTCGGGTCGATGCCGAGAATCGAGTAGAGCGTGAACATCAGGTCTTCCGGCTCCACCGGAAGATCGGTAATCTCGGTAGCCGTTTTGTCTGTCCCGCCGAGTATCCGGCCACCTGTCAGCCCAGCGCCGGCGAAGACCGCCGACCACGCCTTGCAGTGGTGGTCGCGGCCGGCATCGCCGTTGACTTTGGGCGTGCGTCCGAACTCGCCGTTTACGATGACGAGCGTCGTGTCCAGCATGCCACGGTCCGCCAAATCCTCGACCAGTGTTGCGAACGCCGGATCAAATTCCGGCAACAGCACCTTCTTCATCGTCTCGAAGTTGTTGCCGTGGGTATCATAATTGAGCCAGCCCTTTGCCACCGTAACGAAGCGAACGCCAGCCTCCACCAGCCGCCGCGCCAGCAAGCAGCCCTGGCCCACCGGAGTCCGGCCGTAGCGCTCGCGCAACGCCTCGGGCTCGGACTCGATGTCGAACGCCTTCTTCGCCGCTGGCGACTTAATCAGGTCGTAGGCGCGGTGGTAGAAGCTGTCGAGCGCCGCAAAATCGGGGCTGGCTTCGATGGAGCGAAACTTCCTGTCCATCTGCTCCACCAGCCAGCGGCGGTTGCCGAGGCGCTGCCAGTCGACGTCGGTCGGTAGCGTCAGGTCGCTGACCTGGTAGCCAGCAACGTTAGCGTCGCCGGAAATGAACGGGTTGTGCTCGCCGCCCAGGAAGCCGGCGCCATAGGACGGGAAGGTAGTCGGGACGGCCACATACGGCGGCATGCCGTTCTTTGGACCGAGTTCCTTGGAAATCACCGATCCGATCGAGGGGAACTCGATGGTGGGCAGCGGGAGATAGCCGGTCAGCAAGTAATTAATCGCGCGCTCGTGGTTGATCTCTTTCGAACGCATCGAACGCAGAATGGTGAGCTTGTCGCAGATCTGCGCCGTTCGCGGCAGGTGCTCGCAGATCTGCAGACCCGGAACATTGGTTGGGATTGGCTTGAACTCGCCGCGATATTCGATGGGCGAATCCGGCTTCATGTCGAATGTGTCCTGATGCCCGCAGCCGCCGCTCTGCCAAATCAGAATCACCGAGATGTCCTTCTTCGGCTTCGCCGTCGAGGCGGCGCGCAGAAAGGCTGGAAGGGTAATACCGAGCGATCCGAGCGAGCCTAGGCGAAGGAAATCCCGCCGGCCGAAAATGTCTGTCGAATTTGTGACGCGCATCGTGCTCCCTCAGTGGTTGTACAGAAATTCCTTCGAGCTGAGCAAGGCCCACAAAACGTCTTCCAGGCCCTTGCGGCGGTCGCCGGCGCGGCGCACCGCTTCGCGTGCCAACCGCCGTTCGTCGTCATCCGGGAACCGTGCCAGCGTTCCCAGGTACAGATCCTCCACCACGTCATCGGTGGACAATCCCCCAGCCAGCAGCGCCGGTAATCGGCCTTCCTCAAACCGGATCTTGCCCTGAAGCGAGGACCCGCTTACGAGGTGCAGCGCTTGATTGAGCGTCACTTCGTTCTTTCGCTCGCAGAGCAACTGCCGCGACGGCCGCTCGAAGACTTCGAGAAAGTAGGAAGGGATCTCGGGGTCCGGTACCTGCATGGCCCTCGTGCCCGGATAAAGCGACTGGAACTTTTCGGGCGCGCCGGTGGCTTCGGAAATCGAGTCGAGCAACTGCTCCGAGGAGAGCCGCTTCGGATAGTAGCGCGAATAGGCCATCGTGTCGTCCTTGTTCCATTCGTTCGGAACCGAGGACAACTGGTAAGCGCTGGAAGCGGTGATGCGGCGGATCAGGCGATGCAGATCGAAGCCGTTCGACGCGAAATCGGACGCCAGTTCGTTGAGTAGCGGCTCGTTCGTCGGGGGATTGGTATCGCGGAAATCGTCCACCGGCTCGACGATGCCGCGCCCCATGAACTGCCGCCACATCCGATTGACAATGGCGCGCGCGAAGAAGGGGTTCTCGGGCGACGTCATCCAGTCCGCCAGTACTTCGCGACGGTCTACGTACTCGCCGTTCCGCTCGGGCTCCAGCGCCATCGCGGGCGCGCCGAGCGGCTTAGGCCAATAGACGCGCTTCGTCTCCGGATGCTGGAACTCACGCTTGAAATCGAGATACAGAATGCGCTCGTTGTTGCGTGGACCGGCGCCCTTATAGCGAACCTGCGAGAAGAACGCCGCCATCCCGTTAAAATCGTCCTGCGACCACTTCTCCAGTGGATGATTGTGGCAGCGGGCACAATCAATGCCGACGCCAAGAAACAGTTGACTGGTAGACGCGGCTAAGTCCAGTTCCTTGCGCATGAGCGGGTAATAGCTGGTGGCCGCTGCCTCGTACATGTTGCCCGAACTGACGAGCAATTGGCGCACGAATTCGTCGTAGGGCAGGTTCCGCCGGAACGCGTCGTTCAACCAGCGCGTGAACGTCCACGGCCCTTTGTTATAGAGAAGCTGGCGCGTGTTGCTGAGATGATCGCCCCAGTACGTCGCCCAATAGTCGGCGTACTCGGGCCGCCGCAGCAACTGGTCGACCAGTTTCGCGCGCTTGTCTTGCGAGCGGTCAGCGAGGAACCGGCGCGCCTCGGCGGCCGTGGGAATGAGGCCGATAATGTCGATGTAGGCGCGCCTCAGAAACGCGGCGTCATCGGCGGGCTCGGAAGGAGGAATCGATAACGCTCTCAGCTTGGCGTTGACGTGCCGGTCGATGAAGTTCCGCTCCGGCAGCGCCGCGAACTCGCGCCGCTCCAGCACGACACCAACTTTCGCCGCGGCAGTGACTCCTGGACCGCGCACCACCAGGGCTGTTTCTCCGCCGCGTAGCGCGGTGAGCACTCCGCCGGAGTTCACCTTCGCGATGGAGTCGTCGTTCGACTTGAACTGGACGAGATGGCTGACATCGCCCTCAGTCCCATCGGAATAACGCGCCGTCACCAGCAGCCGCGCCTGCGATTCCTTCCCATGTATCACTAGCGACGGCGGCTGGACCCTTAGAGCCACGATGCTACGTTCCGTCCTTAGGTCGCGTGAAGCGCCCGCGGCGATCCAGTCGAGGAGCGTCCGGTAATCTTCCGATCCCTTGCGCAGCAGTCTGCCGCCGCCGTGCTTTTCCTCGAAAGTGGGCTTGAGCAACAGCAAACTCTTCTCGGGGTTGTCCCGGTCGATGCGCCGCCCCAGTTGCTCGCACGTGATCATGTCGTAGTCGAGATTGGGATCGTAGCCGAAGAGCGACAGGCGGAAACCATTCTGCCCGTTCAACGCACCGTGGCAACTGCCGCCGTTGCAGCCAAGCTTGGTGAGCACCGGCAGAATGTCGGCCGTGAAACTCCTCGGGATTGGCGCCTCGGCGCGCTGGACGAGCGCCGTCGTCCGCGTCTGAAGCCCGCCATAGTTCACCGTGACCGGCGCCGCGCCGTTTCCGCGCGCAACCACCGCCGCGCCGTCCACTTCCGCCACAGCCGGCTTGGCCGATTCCAGGCGCGCCTCCGCCGTCACGTCGGCCGACGACCCATCGGCAAAGTGGGCCGTCACGGCGAAACGCTGCCGCGAGTCCTTTCCGAACAACAGCGGGTTCTCCGGGGCGACCGCCAGGCGCACCGGTTGCGCCGCGGCCAAAGGAAGGGCGATAACGCCCAGCAAGAAGAGAATTCGCCAATTCATCAATCGACCTGCACCGCGATTTTGGGAGCCGCCTGCGTGTGACCATTCTCCGCGACGCCCACGACACTCACGCGGCCCGCGCGCCCCACCGGAGCGTCCTTCGCCGCCTTGAGTGTGATCTTAACACTTTCCTCCATTGGTCGGACCATTGCCGGAACCATCTCCACGCTCTTCGGAAGGTTTTCGGCTTGAAGCCGCACCGTCTCGCCGAAGCCTTCGCGCCAAACCACCGTCACCAGGAATTCGGCCATGCCGCCGCGAACCACCGGCAGAGCCCGTGTCTGTGCTTCGAGCGAAAACATCGGCTTCTCGACGACAGCAAGCGCCGCCTTGCGAACCGGAGCGAATGTCGCGCCCTCGCCGCCACCGCTCGAAATGCGGACCGAACGCCACGCCGGCCCATCAGCCACTGGCGATACCACCTCCACCTCTGCCCATTCGCCCGGACGTAGACCGTTGGCCGTTAATTCCAGCGTGGTGTCGTTCTTCCCCGCCGGGATCGCGGCGCCGTCCAGGCCAACACCTTCCGGCAGACCGCGAATCTCAAGCGGGATCTCCTGGTCGAACCCGTCCGTCCGGACCGCGTTGATCTTCCACTGGCCCTTTTCGTCCGGATACACATACGGCTGATCCGTAGCCAGCATCAGGCCGGCGGACGGCTCGGGCGGCCCGATCCGCAAATGGTACGGGAAGTTTTCGCCGGTCACCGCTGACACATTCCGCACTTCCACCTGGTAGCGGCCGGCTTCGTCGAACGTATGCATCAACCGCGAGTCCTTGTTAAACGCGACACCCGGTAGATTGGCGTCGTCGTTCATCGCGATCTGTTTTCCTTCCCGGTCGAAGATACGCAGGACGGAATCGGTGGGCGCGCCGAACCGGTGGGCGCGCACTTCGAAGACCAGCCTCTGCCCGGCCTGCGCCGTAAACCAGAAGCGCTCCGGCCGCCGGTAGCGCGCCACCCCGTCCATGGCGGCGGGAAGGGAAAGCGTGTCGCCGCCGGCGTGGCGCGGCGTGGAATCCACGATTAGCGCCGAAGGATTGGAACGGCCCGTTCGCGTTACGACTACGAAGTCGTGCGGAGCCTCACCGGCGCCGGCGGGGACCCGGACACGGGCGGTAGCACTATCGCCGCGAGCCTGCAGAACCTCGCCGGCGAAACCCGGCGTGGCGAACTCCAGTTTCGCCTGGCTGTCCCACAAGCCCGCGCCGTGCAGCGTCACCTCGCGTTCCTCGCCCGGCGCCAAGCTGATGGGCGACACGGTCTGCAGCCATGGCGATTGGCGGATATCGAGCTGATAGGCGAAGTTGGGATCGTTGCTGCGGTGCGTCGGTTGTACTACTGCGATGTACTCGCCATCTTGTTCGAAGCGGTGCACGAAGAACGGGTCCCAGATGAACGTGTCCTCTTCGTGCTGAAGCTTGCGCCCATCGGCATCGAGCAGGATTAGCGCGGCGTCGAGCCCGTTGCCATTACGGGCGGCGCGCAGATCGAAGATCCAGCTTTCGCCGGCCTTCGCGGGAAACCGGAAGAAGTCGTAATCGTCGTCGAAGTCGAGACGGCCGTTGATCGTGACGGGAAGCGTCACGCGGTTGGCCCTCGCGGCGTCCGAGTTCGGTTCGGATTCGGTGAAGTGCGGCTGATCGCCGACCCGGAACAGCATCACGTTCGACGCCCCGCGCGGCGACACGATCCGGAAGTAGCGCGGGCCGGGCTTGGCGTCCGGTGCGACGGTGAACTCCAAATTGAGTGTCGTGACGGACGCGGTCAGCACGCGCCCTTTCACGTCTGTGTCCTGAAAGAGCACCACCGAGGCGCGGTCCAGGTGCTCGCCGTAGACCACCACACGCAGCGTCTGGCCGGCCGTGGTCCCCTGGGGATAAACGGACGACAGGATTGGCAGACGATGAACGGGCGGCTCGGGCTTGTCGACCTCGGCCGCGAGGCCAAGACACAGAACGGGCAGCAGGAAAACGGTTCTCACTGTTATGATCGTTGATCCTATCATGAAGGAATTCCAGATCGCGGTCGTGCCCGGCGACGGGATCGGCCAGGAAGTCGTCCCTCCAACGCTTGACGCACTGCGCCGCATCGGCGAACAGTTCAGCTTCCGCTTCCACTTCGAACACTTCGACTGGGGCGCCGAATACTATTTCCGCCATGGCATGATGATGCCGCCGAACGCGCTCGAGCTGTTGGCGCCAAGCTCGGCGATCCTGCTGGGCGCGGTCGGCCACGTGGACATCCCCGACAACGTCACGCTGAACGGACTGCTGCTGCCGATCCGGCGTGGCTTCGATCAGTATGCGAATGTCCGTCCGGCGGTCTTGTACCAAGGCGTCCAGTCGCCGTTGGCCAGCCGCCAGGCGGGCGACATCGACATGGTGGTGGTCCGCGAGAACACCGAAGGCGAGTACGCTCAGATCGGCGGCTTCCTCTATCACCATCAGCCGGACGAGGTCGCTGTGCAGACTTCGGTCTTCACCCGCCGCGGATGCGAGCGTGTGATCCGCTTCGCTTTCGAACTCGCGAGGCAGCGGAACGGCCGCAAACGGGTCTGCTCCGTCACAAAGTCCAATGCGCAGGGTTACAGCATGGTGCTGTGGGATCGGACCTTTCAGATTGTGGCGCGCGAGTATCCGGATATTCAGACAGAATCGCTGTTGGTGGACGCCGCGGCGATGAACTTCGTCCGCCGGCCGCATTCGTTCGACGTCGTCGTAGCCTCCAATCTCTTCGGCGATATTCTGAGTGACCTATCGGCGATGGTGACGGGCAGCATCGGTCTGGCCGCCAGCGCGAACCTCGATCACACGCGCCGTTACCCGTCGATGTTCGAACCGGTCCACGGAACCGCGCCGGACATCTTCGGCAAAGGCATTGCGAACCCGCTGGCGACGATGTTCTCGGGGGCGATGATGCTCGACCATCTCGGCGAGCCCGTGGCTGGGCAGACGCTCGACCGCGCCATCCGCGCGGTGCTGGCCGAGGGGCTGGCGTTGACACCCGACCTCGGCGGCTCGGGCACAACGGCGGAAGTGCGCGACGCCGTGATTGCGAAACTCGACTGAACCCGCCCCGTTACAATGGGCCACATGCACGACAAACACGCGATTCACCTCGCACTAATCGAGCGTCTGCGGCAGCAGGAAGGCGACATCCGGCGGCTGTCTTCGAAGCTCGACAACAGCGACTTCGAACGGCGCGTCGTCGAGGGGAAGTGGTCGCTCAAGGAATTGGTCTGTCACTTGTGGCGCGTCCAGCGGGTTTTCGCCGGCCGCATCGAGGCGATGCTCACCCAGGACAGCCCGGTCGTGACACCTTACAATCCGGACGGAGATCCGGAGTTCGACAAGCTGGTGGCGACTCCGTCCGATGCCTTGCTGTTCGGGTTCTCCCGCGAGCGACAGTCGTTAATCGAACGGCTGGAGCCGCTCACGCCCGCCGAATGGCACCGGCCCGGACAGCATCCGGAGTACAAGCACTACGACGTTCACTTTCAGGTGGAATACATGCTCCACCATGAGGGCCATCACGTGTACCAGATGTACCAGCGACGTGCGCTGCTCGGGAAGATTCCACATTAGCTCCGGCGGTCGCGGCAGCAAAGCATGTTAGCGCGCTTCACTCTTCTTTCGTTCCTGATTGCGGGAGGGGTACCGGCCCAGCCGCTGCCGGGCACCGAACCGCTCCTGCGCGAGGGTGACCTGGCTGCCGCGATGGTCGAGTCGATGGACAGCTATCTGCTTCGGCGGCTGGCGGACTCGACGAGCGAGCGTCAGGCCTATTGGAGTTCCGCCGGCGATCTCACTGCCGAGCGTCAACGCTTGGCGGCTCTGCTCGGAATCAGGGATGCCCGAGTGCCCGCGCCGGAGATCAACGTGAGCGCGCGGGTCAGCGAGACGATTTCCACCGTGCGCTGGCCCGTCCTCCCCGGCGTGGATGGCGAAGGTTGGCTGCTGCACCCGGCGGGCTCGCCCCGCGCCGCGGTTATCGTGGCCCCGGACGCCGATGGCGGTACGGAGATTCCCGCCGCCGCCGTTGCTCTGGCACGCGCCGGCTGCGTGGTCGTGGTTCCGGTTTGGATCGACCGGTCGAGCCGCTGGTCCGGCAACCCCGCCATCCGCATGACCGAGCACTCGCACCGCGAATGGGTCTACCGCATGGCCTATCCGATGGGCCGCCACATCCTGGGTTACGAGATCCAGAAGCTGTCGGCGCTCGTCGACTGGTTCCGCCGGGAGCATGTCGGTCTACCAGTAGCCGTCTACGGAACCGGCGAAGGAGCGGTGCTGTCGCTGTACGCGGCCGCCACCGACGAACGCATCGCGACCGTGGCGATCGATGGGCAGTTGCGTGCACCGGGAGAGATCTGGCGTGAGCCAATCGACCGGAATGTCTGGAGCCTGCTGCGCTGGTATGGCGATCGCGAAGTGGCGCGGATGATTGCGCCACGCCGTCTGCTGACCGGAGCTTCGTTGGACCAGTTCGCAGCCGTGCTCGGCGTCACCGCCGGGAGCGCCGCGCCGGTTAAGACCACCGACGGCGCCGGCGCTCGGCAGGAACGCCTACTGCGGCAGTTGGTGGATCACACGCAGCAGCTCGTGTGGCAGGCCGAACACCGGCGGCGCGAGTTCTTCGCCAAACCGGGCGAATCGGTCGAGCCGTACCGGGACAAGTTTCAGGAGGACATCCTGGGCCGCCTGCCGGCGCCCGATGAACCGTTGCGGGCCCAGACGCGCCGCCTCTACGACACGCCGAAATTCACCGGATGGGAAGTGCTGATTCCGGTCTGGGACGAAGTCTTCGCTTACGGCGTGCTCCTCGTTCCGAAGGATATGAAGCCGGGCGAACGGCGCGCCGTGGTGGTGTGTCAGCACGGTCTGGAGGGTCGGCCCGCGTACCTGATCGATCCGCCGGACGACCGGAACCGCGAAGTCTACCGGCGCTACGCAGCCGCGCTGGCCGAGCGCGGCTATATCGTCTACGCGCCCCAGAATCCCTACATCGGCGGCGACCGGTTCCGGCAAGTGCAGCGGAAGACCAATCCGCTCGGGCTGTCGTTGTTCAGCTTCATTACCGGACAACACGCCCGCACGCTCGACTGGCTTACATCCCTGCCCTTCGTCGACGCCGATCGCGTCGGTTTCTACGGGCTGTCCTATGGTGGAACAACGGCGCTACGAGTCCCGCCAGTGGAGCCGCGCTACCGCGTCGTCGTCTGCTCGGGCAACTTCAACGAGTGGACGTGGAAGATCGCGCGCACCGACTACCCGTTCACCTATGTCTTCACCGGCGAATACGAAATCCTGGAGTTCAACCAGGGCGAGACCTTCGGTCACTATGAGATGGCCGCGCTGATCGCGCCGCGACCTTTCATGGTGGAGCGCGGCCACCGTGACGGCGTCGGTATCGACGAGTGGGTGGCCTACGAGTTCGCGAAGGTGGCGGGTTTCTATCGCGCGCTCGGCGTACCGGACCGGGCCGCGATCGAGTACTTCGATGGCGTCCACCGGATTCACGGGGTGGGGACGTTCGAGTTCATCGAGCGTTGGCTTGGTCCCCCGGTGCGTCAGTGAGACAGTACTCGGTACGCCCGCCGCGCGACCACTAACTCTTCGTTCGTGGCCAGCGCCAGCACCGCTACGCGCGAACCGGCGCTCGAAACCAGGCGGTCGCCCGCGCCCGATTCGTTGGCCGGCGGATCGAGATCCACGCCGAGAAATTCGAGCCCGCGGCAGCAGACCGCGCGGAGCCGGTGCGAGTTCTCGCCGATCCCGCCGGTGAAGGCGATCGCATCCAGGCCGCCCATCGCAGCGGCATAAGCGCCGATGGTCTTCCGGACCTGGTAGGAAAACACCTCCAGGGCCAGGGCGGCCTCCCCGCTCCCCGCCGCCGCGGCCGATTCGAGGTCCCGCACATCACCGCCAGCCACGCCTGATAGCCCGGCCAACCCGCCCGTCCGCGTGAGCCGATCGCGCACCGTGGCCAGGTCCCAGCCGTTACGCTCCATCATGTACAGCACGGCGAACACGTCGAGATCGCCATGCCGCGTAGCGTTCTCCAGTCCCGATTGCGGCGAGAACCCCATCGTCGTGTCGATCGATTGGCCGTCCCGGATCGCGCACAGCGACGAACTGCCGCCCAGGTGGCAACTCACCAGCCGCAGTCCGGCGGCCGGCCGGCCGAGCATCTCCGGGACCCACCCGGCTACGTATTGGTGGCTGGCGCCGTGAAAGCCGTAGCGCCGAACGCCGTGTTCGTTCTCCCAGTCGCGCGGAACGCCGTAGCTCGTCGCGTAAGGCGGCATGGTGGCGTGGAATTCGGTCTCGAAGGCGGCCACCAACGGTACTCCGGGCATCGCCTCGCGGAAGGCGCGCATGCCGGTGAGGTAGATCGTGTTGTGGACCGGCGCGGCGGGCAGATATTGTTCGAGAGCCGCCAGCACTCCGTCGTCGACGAGGAACGTGCCGCGGTAGCGCGGCCCGGCGTGGACGGCCTTGAAGGCCACCGCGTCCACCGGATGATCGAGTCGAATTCCGGCGATCGCCGCGCGGTAGTCGGTCACGCGCTCCAGGCGTCCCCGCGCGAGCGTCTCACCCGCGGGCATCGCGATGAGTTGGTACTTGAGCGACGTCGACCCGAGGTTCGGGACGAGAATGTTCATTTAATGCCGCGGTACTGCGACTGAATGGCCGCCACGTTCTTGCGCGCCTGGGCCTGGTAGGGTCCGGGAATCTGGGCGCACCGCTGGTTGAACCGCAGGGCCTCGACAATCAGCTTGGTGTTCTTCTGGCCAAGCTGGTAATTGGCAAGACCGAGGTTAAACAACGCCGGCCCGAGCATTTGGTTGTTACCTTCCAGGTGCGGCAGCGCCTCGCGCAGTACCCGGTCGGTGTCAACATATTTGCGCTGCCCGGCGAAGATCATGCCTTGAAGCCACAGACCGCTGCCGATTACCTGCTTGCGGCGAGCTTCCCAATCCCCGGCGCTCACTCCCTCCGGCGCCGGCTTCTCCTTGATCGCCTCCACGGCCTTGCCCGCGTACCCGAGCGATTTGTCGTACTCCTTCTTATCGAAGTACGTCGTGGCGGCGAACAGAAGCATGTCTTCGTTGGTCTGGTCCTTCGCGAGCGTCCGCTCCGCTAACTCCAGCGCCTTATCGTTCTCGCCCGCTTGACGGTACGCGGCGAACAGCAGCGGTTCGATTTGCGGCACGTATTGGCTCTGGGCGTTGCGCTCCCGCAATGCATCCGCAAGCGCGATCCGCTTGGCGGGATCCTGAGTTTGCAGCGCCGTATTGAACAGCGAGTATTCGCAGTAGACATCCACCTGCTTGGCGTAGTCGACGCGCCTCTCCCAGAACTCAACCTCGTCCTCGTCCTCCGGCTTCGGTTTCGCCACCATCTTGCGGGCTGCCTCGGAAGTCGCCACCGCCCACTTGATCACGAGGTCCGGATCGTTCTTAGCCTCGGCCGCTTTCAACGCGCCGTGGGCCATCTCGGCGTCGGTGGGATCGGCTTCGAGGAGTTCCTCGGCGATCTCGATGGCCTTATCGTGCTCTCCGGCTTCGAGGTAGACCGGCTGCAACTGGCCCCGGACCCACAACGCGCCCGGATGGTCCGGATGCTTTTGCAGAAACTGCTCCATCAGCGTCCGCTTGTGGGCGGCATCCTCGGTTGTGCCGATCTCCTGGAGCAACTGCCCTTCCGGAGTTTCGGTATTGATGTCCACCTTGGTGCGGTCGGCCAGTGCCGGAACCGCACAGATAACAGCGAGTGTCAGGTATGTGAAGAATCGCATCTCCTGCCTCCCGAGCCCGCCGCGCTTCGCGGCTAACGGCTCCCGATTAGACTGGTGAAGTATTATAAAACACTTGCCCCCCTCGAGATGATTCTGGAGGCCGGCGCGGATCGACGCAACGAAGAGGGTTCTTTACATTTCCTTACAGTTTCGTTCATTCGCCACACCGAGTCGCTTGGGTCATAATGGTGTTTTGTCTCGTTGTAGGAGGTGTGTGCTTGTCCGATAGTAAATCCGGAAGCGACAGAGCGAACCGGCGCCAGTTCTTTGGAGCGTTGGCCGGAGCGGGTTCGGCCTTGGTGGCTGGTTCGGCGACGGCGGGTCCGGCACAAGCGGCCGACATCCCCAGTGGCGCCTCGGGCCGCCTCGCCAGCGCCTACCAGATGCGCCTGCGGTTGGCCGAGTACTACCGGAACATGCCGGCGGCCGACCACCGCGACAACGGCGATGAACGGAACCTGCCCGATTTCATCGGAAGCTACGCCAAGACGCTGCGGCACAACCAATTCGGCGAGGTGCTTCCGGGAGCCTACGAAACCATGCTGAACGCCATCCGCAGCGGCCGGAGCGGGGATTGGGCCGCGGTGGAAATGGGCGGACTTCGTGGCCGCTTGAAGACCCCGCAAGGCGCTCTGACCTATCAACTTTGCGGGGCGGATCCGAGCCAGTTCGCCGTTCCTCCCGCGCCCGCGTTTTCCAGCGCTGAGACCGCCGGCGAGATGGTGGAGCTTTACTGGCTGGCGCTGCTCCGCGACGTTCCATTCGAGCAATACGAAAGCCATCCACTGGTGGCTGAAGCCTGCGCCGAACTGAATCGGCTATCGGATTTCCATGGCGCGCGCGAGGGCGGCGCTGTCACTCCTCGCACAATCTTTCGCTTCGATCTCCCTGACGCTCTCGAAGGGCCGTTCGTGTCGCAGTTCCTCCTCAAGCCCACTTCGTCGGGCGTGCATGAGATTCCACAGAAGATGCGGTCCGCGCCCCCCGGTTCCGATTTTCTCTATTACGAGATCGAACTCCTGGAACGCCTGAATGGTGTCGCTAAGGGCGACCCGATTGGATTGGAAGAAGTGGCGCGGTATCTCCGGAGCTGTCGCGACCTCGCCGAATACGTCCACCGCGACCTTTCCTATCTGCCTCATCTCGATGCGCTGATGTGCGCGCAGAAATGGGGACCGCTCGCTTACAGCGAGAACAATCCCTACGTTTGGAATGAAAAGGAAGAGGGTTATATCAACTTCGGCTACCCGGACTTCGTCGGCATGGTCGCCGCCGCGGGCAAGCCCGCTTTCCACGCCACGTGGTTCCAGAAGTGGCAAGTCCACCGGCGGTTGCGTCCGGAAGAATTCGGCATGCGGCTCCACCAGCACCTGCTCCAGCGCCGCGTGTACCCGATCCACGCCGACCTTCTGAACGCCGGCGTGCTCGAACGCTCACGGGAGAAATTCAATCGCCAGGTGCTGCTGTCGTCGTCGTACCCAGAAGGTTGCCCAACCCATTCCGCCTATCCATCCGGACATTCGACGATCGCCGGCGCCTGCGTGACGGTTCTCAAGGCGCTGCTGCGCCACGATTTCGAGATCCCCGATCCCGTCCAACCCGCCGCCGACGGCATGGAACTGAAGCCTTACACGGGCGGGCGCCTCACGATCGGCGGCGAACTGAATAAGCTGGCTTGGAACATCGGCCTCGGCCGCATGGCCTCCGGCATCCACTACCGGTCGGACGTCAGGGATGGCATTATGCTCGGGGAACAGGTTGCGATCGGCCTGCTACGCGAGATCGCGACTACCTATACCGAAGACTTCGGCGGCTTCGCGTTCAACACGTTTAGCGGCGAGCGCGTGGAGATCGGCCGGATGTAAACCGGGCGGTCTGCAGGGACTTGATCTCGCCCGGATTCAAAATCCTCGAAAAGATAGCCAGGTCGTCGAACAGGCCCACGTAGTTGACGCCCAGCCGGATGGCGGCGCGGTTGAGGTCCCACTCGAACGGCTCGCCGATCGCCTCGTGATTTCCGATTAACCGTCCATCAAGGTACAACGAAGTCCGGCCCTTGCCCGATCCGAGCCCGCTGAAGACGATCGCCACGTGAGTCCACGTTCCCCGGCGGAATGGATGCTTGGGTTCGACGATGAGGCGGCGATCGAAATCGGGATTCTTCTCTGGCGGAATGTTCTTGGGGTTCCAGGCCTTCAGCGCGCCGAAGACCCCCAGCCGGAAGTGCCGCGGCACTTCGTCCTTGGTGAAGTCCACCCAGATCGCCGAGTCGTTATAGGCCTTGTCGGTGATCTGAATGGGATCGCAAAAACCCGGTTCGAGGTCCTTTTCCGGATCCAGATTCAGCCAGAACGAGACGGTCCCTTCGGTGTTCCCCGCGCGGTGGGCGACGTTCTTTGCCGCCTGGTAGAAGACCGCACGGGTGTTCTTGCGGCGGAACTCGAGCGCGTCACCGGAGCGGCCCTTGCCTCGCACGATCGACACGTCCGGATGAGCGAGGCCAGGTTTCGCGGAGTCTTGCTCCTTATATGACGGCGCGGTGAACAGGCGTTTGTCGCCCGCGGCGATGTCCGCGTCGATTCCGTTGTCAAACGAAGCGTAGAGGAGCAGGGCGTCGCGAAGCGCGGCTTCCCGGTCCTGGGCGGCCATTGCGGCAGCGAAAGCGAACATGAGCAGGATTTTCATGACGGCACCTCTTCCATCAGAGCACGAGCGACGGCGGTCTTCCACCCAGCCAGAAGCGCGCGGCGCCGCGACTCGTCCATTCGCGGCTCGAACGTACGTTCCACGCGCCAGAACGATTCCAATTCCTCCACGCCCCTCCAGTACCCCGTCGCCAGCCCGGCAAGAAACGCCGCGCCGAGAGCGGTGGTCTCGATATCCTGCGGCCGAACCACCGGCGTGTCGAGGATGTCGGCCTGGAACTGAAGCAGAAAATCGTTAGCCGCCGCACCGCCGTCCACGCGGAGTTCGGCGAGTTTCTGGCCCGAATCGGCTTCCATCGCCAGGACGAGCTCGGCCGTCTGATAAGCGATTCCCTCCAGCGCGGCGCGGACGATATGGGCGCGTGACGCCGCCCGCGTCACGCCGGAGAGCAGGCCGCGCGCCGAGGAGTTCCAATACGGTGCGCCCAACCCGGTGAACGCCGGAACCAGGTACACGCCGGCCGCGTCCGGAACCGAGGCGGCGATCTCGGCGGTCTCCGCCGCCTCGCGGATCAGGCCGAGTTCGTCACGCAGCCATTGGACGACTGCTCCGGCCACAAATACGCTGCCTTCGACGGCGTACTGCGCGGTGGTGTTCGTGGAGGCCGCGCGCGTCGCCACCAAGTTGTTCGCCGACACGGGCCGCGCCGCCCCGGTGTGCAGGAGCGCGAAGCATCCGGTGCCGTATGTGTTCTTGGATCGACCGGCCCGGAAGCATACCTGGCCGGCCATGGCCGCCTGCTGATCGCCCGCGATGCCGGCGATCGGAATCGCGGCGCCGAACAGGTCCCCATCCGTGGTGCCCACCACTTCGCAGGAACCGGCAATCCGCGGCATCATCGCCGCCGGAATGTCGAAGATCCCGAGCAGTCCGGCATCCCACTCGCCGGTCTCCAGGTCCATCAGCATGGTGCGCGACGCGTTGGAGTAGTCGGTGACGTGGACCCGCCCGCCGGTCAACTTCCAGATGAGCCATGTGTCGACGTTGCCGAACAGCAACTCGCCATCGGCGGCGCGCCGGCGGGCGTCTTCCACGTAGTCGAGAATCCAACGGACTTTGCTCGCCGAGAAGTACGCGTCGATGACGAGTCCCGTTTTGCGCGTAATGATTCCGGCCTCGGGCGACCGCGCCAGTTCGCGGCAGAAATCCGCCGTGCGGCGGCACTGCCACACGATGGCGGGACCGACGGGCGCGCCGGTTGCGCGATCCCATACCACCGTGGTTTCGCGCTGGTTCGTGATGCCGATGGCAGCGATGTCGGAGCCGCTCAAGCGGACGCGGGCTAACGCCTGCCGGGCGACGTCAATCTGTTGGCGCCAGATCTCTTCGGCGTCCTGTTCGACCCAGCCAGGTTGGGGATAGGCGGATCGGGTCGGCGCGGCTTCCATCGCGATGCGCCGGCCTTGTTGATCATAAACAGCCGCGCGCGCGCTGGATGTTCCTTCGTCGAGTGCGAGTATGTAAGGCACCTGAAGATTATATGGCGGGCCGGTTGCTACGGCGCGTTCCAGGTAGCGCCGGTCGGGCGCGGTAGATCGCCAGACTCTGATCTGACGGCCGTACCTCGTCGTAATCTTCCGGGATGCGGAACAGCGCGTTGTCCGGTTCACCGGAGAGAACCCGAACAGCATG
>CAYPUQ010000003.1:44672-46851 GCA_964413655.1 uncultured Solibacteraceae bacterium
CCGGGATGCGGAACAGCGCGTTGTCCGGTTCACCGGAGAGAACCCGAACAGCATGCCGCTCGAAGCGGCCGAGCAGGTCCCCGCATAGATCGTACCTCTTCCCAATCTCGCGTACGGCTCGGGGCCAGGATTCGGGCTCGCCTGCACCGCAGGCCTCGACGAGAACGTTTATTTCGTCCGTGTCAGATCGCTGATGAGCACGCTCTTACCCTCGGCCGGGAGGACCACTTCGCAAACCTGCGACTCATCGGCATTCAACCGACCGGTAGCGGTGTCGCCGCCGGCTCGCCGCGCAAGAGTGCCGTTGAGGACCAGCGATCTTCGGGGCATTACCGTCGTTGCTCGGCCAATTCCCGGTAACACTCGACAACTAACTCCGCAGTCCGCTCCCAGCGGAACGAACTGGCCCGTTCAGTTCCAAGCCGGATCAGTTGCTCGCGGCGGGAGGCATCAGCGAGAAGGGTGGCGAGCGCGGCGGCAAGGCTCCGGGCGTCCGAAGCCGGGACGAGTTCGGCGGCACCGCGCAGGTTCTCTTCGAGCGACGAGCCCTGGGAGGCGATCACGGGAACGCCGCAGGCCATCGCTTCGAGCGGTGGGAATCCGAAGCCCTCGCCGAGCGATGGATAGACAAACACCGATGCGCCGCGGTAGAGCCATGGGAGATCCTCGATAGGGACATAGCCCAGGAAGTGAACGCGTCCGCGCAACTCCGGTAACGCGGCCACGCGGTAGACTTCCTCGACATTCCACCCCTCGCCGCCGGCCAGTACGAGATGGTGCGGCGTGCCGCCGGCGGCTATCAACCTGCGAAAGCCGTCGAGCAGCGTGAGGAGATTCTTGCGCGGCTCAATGGTTCCCACGTGAAGGATGTACGGCCGCGGAAGCCTCAAGCGAACCAGGTGACGCCCGGTGTCGGCCGACGCAGCCGGAAAATAGCGTGGATGGACACCCCACGGCGTGACGCGCACTCTCTCGGGAAGCACGCCAGGGACCCAGCGGAGAAGTTCGGTGCGAGTAGCCTCCGACGGGACGTTGATCATGTCGGCGCGGCGGATACTCGCGCGGACGCCGCGGAGGAACAATGAACTGCGGTGGAGTCGGCTATGGGTCTCCGGCAGCGAGAAGAAGGTCAGGTCGTGAATGGTCAGCAGGTGTTTGCCACCCGTTCGCCATAGCGGCATGAGAAAGGAAGGCGAATGGACGATGTCGTGCGAGCCGGCGACGAGCAAGACCGGCAGCAGCCCCTGCTGGAACGCGAACCGGGCCGCACGGGACCGAATACAGCGTGGACGCACTGTCATATTGGGGCCGAGCATCCCGTCGAATCGGCGGCGGTCCGCCGTGTTCACGAACAGCGTATAGCAGTTCTCGGAGTCGACCTTCGCCAAGTGCGTTACGAGATCGATGATAGAAGTATCGACACCGGTCGCGATGGGCATAAGAGCAGTGAGATCGATTGCGATTCTCATTCGTCGGGACAACCGGCCGCCTGCGGAGGAGCGCGCGTGCGCGCGGCCCCCGGCGGGCGGCTATACTAGATTCTTACCCGCTATGTTCTTCCGCCGGGAAAAAGAACCCATCTTCTCCTTCTCCGAACACCTGGACCGCCTGCGGCAGGCGGGTTTCCAGGTCACAAATGAATCATCCTCCAGCGCCCGTGTGGTCCGCAACGGATGCGGGGCCGAACTCCGGGACGCGGGTGACGGGAAGGTGCGAATCGCCGAGACCGGTGTAATAGTTGGCAACGAACTCGCCGGGCTCGTCGAGCTCGGGTACCAGAAGATTTGGCAGACCCCGGGCGGCGTGCGCGTCCCGGCCGAAGCGTTTCAGTTGCAGGCCATGCACGCCTTCGCCGAGGACCTGCGCGAGGCGGTGGGCCTGATCAGCCTCTATAACGAGTCGCTTGGCACGGTCAACGAAGCTCATCTCTACGATCGCCTGGTGGGCCGCGACCAAGCCCCTGTCCGCCGTCCCTGGGAGCGCGCTTATTAGATTAGATTACCCGGTGTCCTGGAGACACGCCGCCCACACCGGTCGGACGTGAAGTTGGATTCGGCGGGGTTTGTCGGGGCTTGCTTTCTCCTTTTTCCGTGGATTTGCGGTCGCAACGCGTTACCGCATGTACTCGATGCTGGATTTTTCCTCGGGCGTCAGGTCCGACGCCCGGACGACGTAGGCC
>CAYPUQ010000004.1:0-2764 GCA_964413655.1 uncultured Solibacteraceae bacterium
GCAAACCGGTATACAATCACCAAGCATGCCCCTGGTAATGCTGATCGCCGCGCTCGCATGTGCCGCTCTCGCGCAGGACTCCGCGCGTTTCGAGCATCTGATGCGCAACATCTTCATCGCCGATCTCCATGTGGACACGCCCTGGTACATCGTCGACGAAGGCTACCAACTTGCTGAGGAGCACTCCTACTACGAGACCGATATCCCCCGTCTCCGCCGCGGCAAGGCAGGTGCAGTTTTCTTCGGCATCGTCGCCCAGCCGCAGAACTTCCCACCGCACCTGTGGATCCCCCGCGCGCTCGAAAAGATCGATGCGGTTCACGAGGAGGTGCGGCGCAATCGCAGGGACCTTGAAATGGCCTACACCGCGGACGACATCGTTCGCATCCACAAGGGCGGCAAGATCGCCATCCTGCTGAGCATCGAGGGCGGCCACATGATTCAGGACTCGCTGGCGGTGCTGCGCAACTTCCAAAGACTCGGCGTCCGCTACATGACGCTCGCCCATTTCAGAACCAACAACTGGGCGGATTCGGGCACCGACACGGCGGTTCACAACGGGCTGTCGCCCTTCGGCCGCGAGGTGGTGCGGGAGATGAACCGGATCGGCATGCTAGTGGACATCTCCCACGTCTCCGACAAGACGTTCTTCGACGCCGTCGAAGTGAGCCGCGCGCCGGTGATCGCGTCGCACTCCAACGTGCGAGCCCTGTGCGATATCCCGCGCAACATGAGCGACGATATGCTGCGCGCCCTGGCAAAGAACGGCGGCGTCTTCTTCCTCAACTTCAACGCGCCTTATCTCGACAAGACGGCTTACGACGTGTTCGCGGGATACCGGGACCAGCGCGACCGCGACATCGCGGACGTGCTCGCCCTCCACAAGGGTAACCCGCGGCAGTGGGAGATGAAGAGGGCCATCCAGCAAAGGTACAAGGCCCAGCTCCCCGAGGTGAACGATAAGCACGTGCTGCGGCAGATCGACCACGCGGTGAAGGTCATGGGTGCCGATCACGTGGGCATTGGCTCCGATTACGACGGCATCTCCGGCATGGCGCCGCGAAACCTGGAAGACGTTTCGAAGTACCCGGTGCTGGTGAAGGGCATGATCGAACTGGGCTATTCCGACGCGGACATCCGCAAGATCATGGGAGAAAACCTGCTGCGCGTGATGCGCGCGGCTGAGAGGGTGGCAGACCGATGACGATGACCAGACGAGATCTGCTGGCGAGCTTCGCGGTGGCGGCCGGTCCGCTGGCCTTGCTCGCCCAGCAGCGAGTTGGACGGATGAAGATCACCGGGGTCCGCCTGTCGACTCTTCGGACCGTGCGGCAGGTGGGCTCGCTCGAGCCGGCCTGGAACAAGGGCGGCACGATGACGATTACGGTAGGTGGCGGTTCGGTGATCGAAATTGAGACGGACCAGGGCCTGGTGGGTCTGGGACCCGGCATCGATCCCGGCTTGCTTGAAGCCGTCCGGGCGCAACTCGCCGGTCAGGACCCGTTCGATACGGAACGGCACGCGGCGCGCCTTCGCTATTACGCCGCCGGCCCTTCCTATCGCGGGTCTGGCTGCGTCGACGTCGCTCTGTGGGACCTGATCGGCAAGGCGTGCGGACAGCCGCTCTACAAGCTCTTCGGCGGCGGCAAGGACCGCGTCATTCCTTATGCCAGCTTGATCCTGCTCGGCACGCCGGAAGAGCGGGCGCGTTTGGCCTCGCAACTCGCCGGCGAGGGCTGGCAGGCAGTCAAGCTCCGGCTGCACCATGAAACGATGCGCGAAGACCTGCGCACGGTGGAACTGGTGAAGAAGGCCGTTGGCGAGCGCATGGCGATCCTCACGGACGCCAACCAGGCGCAATCCTCGGGCAACTGGCAGCCCGGCGTGTTGTGGGACTACCGGCGCGCGCTCGAAACGGCGCGCGAAATCGAGCGGCTCGGCGTCATTTTCCTGGAGGAGCCGTTGCCGCGGTATGAGTTCACGCAAATCGCCGAATTGAACCGAAACGTCGCAATCGCCATCGCGGGCGGCGAGAACAACCGCGGCATCCACGAGTTCCGGCAAATGTGCGAACTGGGTGTCTACGATATATTGCAGCCCGAGCCGTTGGTCACCGAGGGCGTCACCGGCGTGCGGAAGATCGGCGCGCTGGCCGAATCGTTCGGGAAGCGGATCATTCCGCACCATGGTGGAGGCCAGCTTGGAACCATCGCCACTCTGCACTTGGTGGCCTCCTGGCCGCACGCACCGTATTGGGAACTGCTGCACGATCCGCCGACCGGATCGTTCGAGCACCGGTTTGCGATTTTCAAGAACCCGCCCCGGCCCGCGAAGGATGGTTTCATCGAAGTGCCGCAGGGCCCCGGGCTGGGAGTGGAGATCGACGAAGGACTGATTCAGCGGCAGTGAACTCGTCTATCGAACGTGGCGCATGGTGCGCCGCCACGGCACTCCAGCCGGGCTGTAAGTCTGAAGGTGGATCGGTTACAGTGCGACTATCGGGCGCGGCGAAGCTATACCCTTGACGGCGAGGACCGTTGTGGAAAGTTGAAGGGGGAGGAAAAGGGTGGCTAAAGCCGGATGACGCTCAGGTTCGGGGGTCATTTGAAAGTGGCGGACGTTCGCCGTACTTCGTGGTTCCAGAGCGCTTGCTCCGATTAGCAGATCAGACAGGGGGATGCGCACGCCGTTGGATTGGCTGTGGCCGTCGATCTGCCCGGCGCGGAGCGCGATCGGGACTGTCACGGGCTGGATCGGCACGCCG
>CAYPUQ010000004.1:2864-6785 GCA_964413655.1 uncultured Solibacteraceae bacterium
GAGCCACTATCCCGCGCGGAGCATCTCCGAACCTGCCATCAGATACGCGCCGGTGCCCCAGGTCTGGCTGCCGGTGCGGATCGACCTGTATTTGGCCGCGTTGCCCGGGTCCGTGCCGGCGGACACTCCGGTGACGATCCCATCGCGGACATAGCGCTCCGTGACGGCGCTCCACGCTCTCCGCGCCACCGCCAGCGCATCGCTCGCAGGCAGCGCCTTCAGTCGCACGAGCTTAATCAGGCCGTAGCAGAACATGGAAGCGGCCGAAGCTTCCGGATAGCTGGCCGGATCGTCGAGGATCGTGTTCCACGTGCCTTCCGGACGGTGTGTCTTACGCAAGCCGGCCAACATCGCCGTAGCGATCGCCGATAGTTCCCGGAAGCGCGGACCACCGGGCTCCAGCACCTCGACGGTGTCGGCGATCGACATCAGCACCCATCCGTTGCCCCGTCCCCAGAGGATCGGGGAGCGCTCGCCAGTCCGCCAATCCCACATGTGATAGAAAAGGCCGCTCGCGGGATCCTGGAGGTGCTTCGCATACAGGACAATCTGGCCCACGGCGTCGTCGATCCACTCGGAGCGGCCATGGAACCGCCCCAGCGCGCTCAACAGCGGACAGGCCATGTACAGCGTGTCCACCCAAAGCTGATGGCTGCCGATCCAGTGCCCCAGGGCGCCCTCGGGGCCCCTCTCGGCCCCGTCGCGGACGAAGGCGCAAACGCTGTCGGCCAGGGCGAGATACTCCTTCATTGGGCGCGCTTCGTAAAGATGGAAGATCGCGGTCGCCGGACTCCAGTAGCCGCAGTAGCCGGGGCGTTCCCCGCGCGGCCTAACGCCGGTGTCCAACAACTCGCGGATGTCGCGGCTTACGAACTGGCGCACCCAACGTTCCATATAATCGGCGTAGCGGGCCTCGTTAGTCAGCGCGTGGGCCTGCATCAATCCGATCATCTGCACACCCTCCCCCCAGTTGAACGGGAAGGAATCCGGGGGAGTTTGAATCAGGCGGTCCGCGACGGAACGCCAAGGCCCTTGGCCGACGGCGCCCATCTGAGAAAGGAGAAGAAGAGCAGTACGGCGCGTCATGATATCGAACTCCTTGATTGGCGGCTGCACGCGGCTTGCCATCTGCTGCCTCGTCGCGATACTCCCGGCCTTCGCCCAGCACCGGCTGTTTCTCGGCGCGCACACGTCGAAGGGGTGGGTGGTGGGCGCCAAGCTGCAGCCGAGTGGCCTCTTCGCGCGCGCGCCAAACGGATGGACGCTCCTCGGCTACCCGCACCCGGCGATCATAACGCTCGATTACGACCCCCGCGATCCCCACGTCCTGTACATCGCCGCCGGCAACGGCTGCATCCGCTCAGCCGATAGCGGCCGCACCTGGACGATCACCACGGGCTGGGAAGTCACCGAGACCCAGGATGTGAGCGTCGACCGGAACCGCCCCGATCATGTTTGGATTGGGCTGCCCGACGGCGTCGCCGTCACTCGCGACCAAGGGGGGACCTGGAGCCGCGTGGACCTCGGCGTGAAGCGCCAATACACACAGACCGTGGCGGTAGATCGCGCAACCGCGGGCCGGGTTCTGGCGGGCACCGAGGGCGGAGTCCTGCTGACCGAGGACGACGGCGCAACCTGGCGTCTGGCCGGTCCCGAATTAAAGATGACAACGCATCTCGAACAGTCGCCTTACGATTCGCGGCGCTGGATCGCCACTACGCAGTCAAGCGGTGCGTTCGAGTCGTCCGACGGCGGCGCCGCGTGGAGCCGGATTCCCGGCGTCCCGCGCGGAACCCTTCACAACGTGGCATTCGACCCCGCGCATCCGAAGCGGATCGCCATCGCCGGCTGGGGCGCCGGCATAGCCGTGAGCGACGATGGCGGCGTGACGTGGAGCCGCCGCGACCGCGGGCTGCCCAGCCGCAACATCTGGCGCGCCGTCTTCGACCCGGACCGTTCCGGCACGCTATACGCCAGCGTTCACGAAGAAGCGGTATTCGTTTCCGGCGACGCAGGCCGCACCTGGCGCAAGGCGGGTTTGGAAGGATCACTGGTCACTGGCTTCGTGTTCGTCCCGGAGCCGCGGCCGTGAAAACCCTGGCCAGACTTTCGCTACTTGCCGTACTCGTGGGTTGGCCCGTGCCGGCGCAAGACCTTCGCGAGCGGCAGTTCCGCGACCGGTCCGCTCAGGTGATCGAACACTTCGCGGGGCTCGATTCGGGCTACGCGCCGATCACCGCCCGCTTGGCGCTGCGGCGCGATCCCGAATGGTGCTCGCGGGAGCTGATCCGGCTGCTGCGCGAGCCGAGCGGCGACATGTTCTGGATGTTTCCCGTCACCGCAATTGCTTATCTGGATCGCGGCCAACTGAGTGGCGAGGCCCGTCAGGCCTTGCGCCGGACCTGGAAGACCTACATGCCCTACCGGGGCGACACCGAGAACCACTGGCTGCTCTACTACACCTGTCTGTATCTCATGTCCCAGATGTATCCCGGCGAGCCGGGCGAGACCTGGTACACGGGCAAGAGTTCCGCGGAGAATATGCGCGAAGCCGAGGGCTGGCTGCGCCATTGGATGGACCTCACCACCACCATCGGACAGGGCGAATACGACTGCACTCACTACATCGGCGTCTTCGTCCTGCCGCTCTCGTACTTGCATGCGTGGGCCGACGATCCCGATATGCGCGAACGGGCTCGAAAGATGCTCGCCTGGGTGATCGCGGACTATGCGGTGGAAAACTTAAACGGCATCTACGTTGGAGCCCACGCACGCACCGACGACGTCCAAGTGCTGGAGAAATGGCGCGGCGTCTCCTCGGACCTCGGATGGCTGTGGTTCGGACTGGGCTACCCGTTGCCCGGTCACAGCGGCTACACCTTGTATTACTCGGCGGCTTCGGCCTACCGTCCACCCGAGATCATCCACCGCATCGCTCACGACCGTGGCAAACCCTACCTGCACCGCGAGCGGAAACGCACCCGCAACCGGTGGCGATTCACCGACGTCCGAAACGCTCCGGTCTTCAAGACCACCTACGTGACACCCGAGTATGCCGCCGGCTCGGATCAGGGAGGCATTCTCCAGCCGATCCAGCAGCATTCCTGGGACGTGACCTGGAATGTGCCCGACCCGCGCGGCGTGCACAACACCATCTTCTCGCTGCACCCCTACTCGTCTACCTACGAGCTCCAGATGTATTTCACGGCGATGCCTGACTTCGTCACCGAAGCCGTCGTGCGGTCGAAGCGGACCTACGACTCGGAGGATAAATTGCTGGGCGGGTCGCCATTCGAACAGATCGCGCAGGACCTCGACACGATTGTGGCGCTGTACAACATCCCTCCGGGCACGCGGTTTCCCCACATCAGCGGGTTCTTCTCCAAGGATCTGGTGAATCTAATAGAGGACCGCACGGGCTGGATTTTCGCGCAGGGCGGGAAGACCTATTTGGCCTACCGGCCGCTGGCGCCCTACCAGTGGCGCCCGATCGAGGGAGGCGGCAAGCGGCTCTATAGTCCGCACCGCAAGAACGGGACGATCGTTCAGGCCGCCGCGGCCTCCGAATTCGAAAGTTTCGAAGCTTTCTGTCAGGCCATCCGGGACCTGGCGATCGAGTTTCGGCTGGAGCCGGTTCCGGCCGTCCGGTTCCGCACTCTCCGGGGCACAATGCTCGACGTGGAATACGGCCGCGGCGGCCCGGAACCGCCCGCCATGCTCTTCGAGGGACCTTTTCTTAACTCGGCGGTGGGAAGCAAGAAGCTGACCATCACGCACGGCGGCGAGGAATTTGTGGTCGACCTCAACTGAGTTAGGCCGAGTGCCGTGGGCTATAAATAACTAAGAACCGGACTAGCTGGACTCAGGCCCGGGGAATCCGAGGCGATTCTGAATATCCAGGAGCTTTGCTTCGCGCGGGCT
>CAYPUQ010000004.1:6885-45793 GCA_964413655.1 uncultured Solibacteraceae bacterium
TCCCCGTTGCGCAACACAGGGGCGCCGCCTTGTTCGTCGGGGAATCGGCTTCGGACGCCTCCAGGGGCGGCGGCTGCCTTGAAAGGCCAACTTCCGTACCGCGCCGGCCGTGTTCTTCTCAATCGGCTGCGCGGGTTGTCCGCCGTCTTCACCGTGCAATCACAGGCGTACTTCACCGCACATCCTCGATCACTTTCATCGAGGCGGGAATGAACTTGTAGCGTTCGCTGGTCTCTACGGCGATCAGCCGCAGATCCTGGCCGCGGCACTCGCCGTGCTTCTCCGATTCCGCCAGATCGTGCACCATCCGTTCCAGGACCAGATGCCGCGCCAGCAGCTGCCGCCCGCTGCGCTTCTGGACTGGCGATTCCTCCGGCTGACGTTCTTCTTCGGCGGCCGGCACGGCGTCTTCTTCCGCCGGATGGCCGGCCTTCCAGAGCCCCTCGAACAAGGCAGTTGATCTTTCGAGAGCTGTTCGCTCTTGCGGTTCCGCTGCGCGCAGTTCGCGCAGCAAGCTCCGGTACTTGTCCTTTTCGGCGCTCTCGGGCTTGAGCTGCTCGCACAGGTCGCGAACGATCTTGTGCAACGCATCGACGTCTCTCGGCAGCGTGGAGACAGAGGCGAAAAGAAATATTTTACATGTCCGCGCGCGCCGGTAACGCTGGCGCCGGCTGGCGCTGCTCAGATCGATGCCGCTCAGCAGCGCTCCGAGTTCCTCGACGGTGACCTCCAAACGGAATCGTGTAGGTGCCGGCTTCCAGTGCGGCGTGGAGTTCCGCGGTGGTCTGCTCGTCAACATCAAGAGGAGGCGAGGAGTTAATTTTCCGTAGGAACTCCTCGCCGGAGCCGTGATCGGTCCTCTGCTCGGCGACAGTAGGGAGCGCATGAACCTTTGTCCAAGGCGCGCGAGGCGCGGAACCGTTCGCTTGGAGCTTCGGCGCCGGAATCCGGAGGTGATGGAAGCCGTGCAGGGGCGGCCGTTCCCCGCCCAGTAGTGTTGCGGGGCTCAACCGGCCGTGGTCGAGAGCCTCACTTCCGGGTGTTCCCGACGACCAAAATTGCCTGGCGAAGTTCCGAGACGACCAAGTCGCGCGCGGCAGTCGTCCTTGCGCTGAACTCCTCCGCCGTCAGGCCGGGATGGACTTTCTGGACCGCTTCGGCGAGCCCGCCCGGTTGTCCGATCGCGGCCCACGACGGATAGACGTCGACGGTGATGGCGTCGAAGGGGTGCCCCGTGCCGCCGGGCAACATCCGGTTCATACTGCGCCATCCTTTCAGCTTGCCGGCCTTGACGCGTTCCGCCTGCACGGGCGCCCAGATCTTGCTTTCCAAATCCCGCCACGCCGCCTCGTTGCCCGGCTTAATCTTCATCTGGTTGACGCGGAAGTAGTCTCCCTCGGCGATATCCCCCGTCACCGCGAGGGTGACCATGATGGAACTGGTCACCTGCCGGCGTAGCGTATTGAGCTTAGCCAAATACTGTTCGGGAGTCATCTGGAGACCTGCCTTCGCGACCGCTACCCCGATCCTGTTCGGCAGCGGAGAGGCCGGGAAGCCGCTGGTGCCCACAGCTCCGACATAATCGCACATCGCCGCCTCGCCCGACGGGACAACTGCCCGCGACACGACGAACCACGTTGCCTCGCCGGAGCCGACCATGGCCTTCATCCCCTTGGCGACCGTGTCGCGGAGGAAAGCCTCATATTCAACGGCCTTCGCCGGATCGACCTTTAAACACAGGGTGTTGACAACGGCCGGTTGCTCCTGCGCTCCGGCACTGACGCAGAGGCACAACAGTGCCACAACATAAGCCAACTTTTTCACGATGGAATCTCCCCTCTCGACGCCGGGCGCTTTCACGAGAGCGAACCGGCCGACATAAGTCGGCGCCCTCTTGACGGCGATTGCAAGGGTATTTTTCTTAATAATGTTTGCGGCTTGGCCGTGGCGAGTGCCAACTCACCTTTCGCCGAGAACCTCGACCCGGAGCGGATTCCGCAGCCGCCGCTCCCAATCGAGGAACTCCGCGACGGGCGCGTCCTTGGCGGCGCGGAACAGGACGTAGGCGGTGCGCTCCTCGTAGCGGTCGCCGGGCCTGAGGGGCGTACTCGTGCGGTTGATCAGGTGACGGTCCCAGTATTTGCCGTTGTGGGCGCCGTCGTTGATGCTGGTCGTCGCGCCAGCGGTAGTGGTTGCCTGGTAGTCCAGCACGACGGCGCCGAAGCCGTAGCCTCGCTCCAGGTTGACGAAAGCGACCCAGGGCACGTCTACCGGAATCGGTTCCTTGTCGAGTATCGGTTTGTGCTCGTCGAAGGCCGCGATCCGGGGCGCGCCGGCGGGTCCGGGCCAGGCAACGTGCGTGAAGAAACCGTCCATCGTCATCTCCTGGTTGCGCAGCCAGTACATGTCGATGGGCTTCTCAATGGTCATCACCGAACGGAACAAGAAGTACGGCACGTGGGCGTAGAACGTGTAGGTCGCGTTCAGCCCGATCTCCGGATAGTCCGCATGGTGACCCCGGCGGGTGAAAACCACCGAGCCTTCCACCCGGCGAAGGTCGAAGTCTTGCACCGGATCCCAGTCCGCAATGCTCGTGTAACCGCGAGCACCCGTGCGCTGAAAGCTCGGCGCCCAGTGCATGCGGTTGAATGTGCGTAGCAGTGTGACTCCGAACGGCTTGTAGACAAGCTGCCGCAGCGTGCCGCTGTCTTCTGTGTGCCCGCGGACGGCGCGGCGCGACAGGTCGGCTATCAGTTGGCCGTTCTCGACGACGAACCCGAGCCGGCCGGCGGGTGTGAAATGCAGCGCATCTTCGGGTGGGGCGGTATCGAGCGGCACTACCTTGCTTTCCTTCGGCGCGACGGAGACGTAGATCGTTGGCGTTCGCCCGGCGGCGGTAACCGTCACCGGTTCGTTCTCGCGCGCGATGCCGGCGGTTTCGGTGATACGGATGCGCGTCTGCGCCGGGACGATGCCCACGAGGAAGGCCAAGGCGAGGCAGAGGCCCTTGCTCATCGGGGAATCACCGCGCTGCTTCGGCGCGCTTCTTGATTTGGATCTCGAGCCGTTTGATCTTCTGGTTCAAGGTCGAAAGGGGAATCCGGAGCGTCTCGGCGGCGTCCGTCTGGCTCCAGTTGGCGGCCTCCAGATGGTCGATGATCTTCCGGCGCTCGAAATCGGCCACCATTTCGAATAGCGACGCGTCCTGCGGCAACAGGCCGGCCTCGTCGCGCCGGATGCGCATCCCGCCCTGATGCAGCAGTTGTTCCGGCAGCACGTCCACCGGCACAACCGGCTGCGTCGCGAGCACCACCGCGCGCTCAACCACGTTCTCAAGTTCGCGGACGTTCCCCGGCCAGTTGTGGTCCATCAGGATGTGCATGGCGTCGGGATCGAAGCTCAGTTCCGAGTGCCCGTTCGGGTCGAGGAATTTCTCGTTCTCGCGGCTGTACTTGTCGAAGAAGTGATCGATCAGCAGCGGAATGTCTTCCTTGCGATCCCGCAGTGGTGGCAGGGCAAGGTTGATAACGTTGAGCCGGTAATAAAGGTCCTCGCGGAACTTCCCTTCCTCGACTAATCTCTTGAGGTCCTGGTTGGCGGCAGCCAGAATCCGGACATCGACGCGGATCACTTCGGTGGAGCCGAGCGGCATGAACTCACGCTCCTGGATGACGCGGAGCAGCTTGGCCTGGGTCTCCGTGCCCACGGTGCTGATCTCGTCGAAAAAGATCGTACCCCGGTTTGCTACCTCGAAAAAGCCCTTGCGGGAGGCAATCGCGCTGGTAAAGGAACCCTTGACGTGGCCGAACAGCGCCGATTCCAGCAATTCCGGGTTGAGGTTGCCGGTGTTGACGGCGACGAACATGTTGTCGGCGCGCGGCGAGTTGGCGTGAATGGCCTTGGCGATCAGTTCCTTACCCGTCCCGGTTTCCCCGGTAATGAGGATCGTGGACCGGCTGCTGGCGACCTGGCTCACCAGGTCGAGGATCTTCAGCATCCGCTCGCTCTTGCCGACGATGTTCGGGAAGTTGTAGCGCTGCTTCAGTGCCCGCTTGAGCTGCGCGTTCTCGCGCTCGAGCCGGTGCTTGCCGATCATCCGGTCGATTTCGAGCAGCAGCTTCTCGTTGTCCCAAGGTTTGGAGAAGTAGTCGTTGGCGCCGGTCTTCAGGGCGTTGACGGCCACCTCGACCGATCCGTAAGCGGTGATCATCACTACCGGCGTCTCGCGGTCGCGTTCGCGGATCTCGGCTAGCACTTCCATGCCCGACTTGTCGGGCATCATCAGATCGAGCAGGACGATGTCGTAAGAGGAGGATTCGAAGCGGGCCAATCCTTCGGTCCCGTTCGCGGCCGTATCCACCTGGTAGTCCTCCATCGACAGGAGGACTTCGAGGCTTTCGCGGATGTCGGCCTCGTCATCGATCACTAGGATGCGCCCGCGAACTCCCGGGGCGGCCACGGTTGTGTCAACAGTCGCGGAATCAAGCATGAATGGCTTTGCCGACGGCGGGGAACTCCAGGTGGAAGCGAGTTCCGCCCGCCACCTGACTGTCGGCTTCAATCGAACCGCCGTGCTCTCTTACGATACCGTAAGTGACGGCCAACCCGAGCCCGGTGCCTTTGCGCGCCGCCTTGGTCGTGAAGAACGGATCGAAGATTCGCGGCAGATCCTCGGGCGGGATGCCCTTGCCCGTATCGGAGACTTCCACCCGCACCAAGCCGCCGTTCGACGACGTCTCGACGCGTAGCGTGCCGCCGCCTTCCATCGCGTCGCGGGCATTGAGAAACAGGTTCAGGAAGACCTGCTGCATCTTGCCGGCGTTGCCACGGATCGGCGCCAGGTTCCCGTTTGATCGCGTCTCGACGCGAATGCCCGCCTTGCCGAGTTGCGGTTCGATGAGGGAAAGCGTTTCGCGGATCACCTTGTTCAGGTCCACCTCGTCGAACTCGGACTGGCTGGTGCGGCTGAAGTTCAGCAGCGAGTTGACGATCTCGCTGGCGCGGAAGGTCTGTTTGGCGATCTTTTCGAGCAGGCGGGTCTTCTGCTCGTCGTTCGACACTTGCTTGGCGAGCATCTGCGCGTAGGTGGAGATCACCGCCAGCGGAGTGTTCACCTCGTGCGCCACGCCGGCCGCGAGCAGGCCGATGGAACTCAGCTTGTCGGTCTGAATCAGCTTCTTCTCCAGTTCCGAGCGCTCGGTAATGTCGTCGAAGATGATCAGCCGCCCAATCTGCCGGCCATCCTTGGTCAGCAGCGGCGCGATGGCGATGTTCACGGTGGAAGGGGCAACGGCGGCCGGCGCCGCCGCCGTTCCGTTACCGTTCGCCGGGGAGCCATGACCGTTCTCCTTCCTCATGGCGTCCGTCGCGGGGTGCAACTCGTACTTGTAGATGTGGTGGACCCCGCTTTCGCCCCGCATCTGGTCGAATGTGGTGGCCAGCCGGTGCGGGAATAACTCGGCCAACTTGCGACCCATCGCTTCGTCGCGGCGGATGCCGGTGAGCGCCTCCATCTGCGAGTTCCAGCTTTCGACGCGATCCTCGAAGTCGGCCGCCACAATGCCGACGTTGATCGATTCCACGATGTTCTCGCTGTACTCCTTGAGCCGCTCGTATTGCAGCACTTTCCGTTCGAGCGACTGGTACAGGCGCGCGTTTTCGATGGCGATGGCGACGTAGTTGGACAGCGTCGTCAGCAACTCGATGTCCTCGCTCGACAGGAAGTCGCCTTCGAGCGTCCGGCTGACGCCGATATAGGCGATGGTGTTCCCGCGGGCCGTACACGGCAGGTAGTAGTTCAGATCCAGCCGCGCCAGCGCCTGGCGCACCGAGGGCGGCAAGTGTTGCGAGACGACGTCGAACTGGTGCCGGGTGTTTTCAAAGAAAACCGGCCCGCTCGGACCGGGCGGCAGGAAGCTGAGGTCCAGCGGCTCGTAGGGACTGATCTGGCCTTCGCTGTCCATGTATAGGATGAACCCTTCGCCGGTGTTCTCACCCTCCTCGGCGAGTGTGCGCCGGTTGAGGAAGAACGCGACTTTGCGGATGGATAGCGTGCGCTTCAGCCGGTCGGCCACCAGGGACAGCATCCACTCGAGCCGCGTCTCGGAACTCAGTTCCCGCGCGAATTCGATCAGCGTCCGCCGGTAGTCGTAGCGGTCCTTGTAGAAATAGTGGCGCGACAGCACTTCCTGAATCCAATTGCGCAGCGGCTGGAAGATGAACGTCGCAATCAGCACCAGCAGGACCACGGCGCTGGGGTCCAGTTCCTCGACCCGGCCGATCGAGAAGATGAGGCCGTAGATCACGCCCAGCACGGCCAGCGTCGCCAGAGTATGCGCGTACCCTTGCTGGAAGATGAGATCGACGTCCATCAGCCGGTAGCGCAGGATGGCGTAGGCCCACGTCATGGGAATGAGCAGCAGCGTCAGCACCGACATCTGCATGTAGGCGCCCGGCAAATAGCCCATGGCGTAAGGCGTGACATAAAACAGCACGAACGGCATCACGCCGAATACCGCGCCGTTGCGGAGCCACTTCAACTGCTGGCGGAGAATGATGTCGTCCGTTTGCCGGGTCGCCAGTGCCAGCACCAAACCGCCGAGCAAGTAGCCGGCGCTCAGAAAGATCAACCACCAGCGGTCCAGCAGCCAGCGCAGCTCAATCAGGGAAACGTCGGCGCGGATCACGCCGGATGCGAAGCCGGCATACACGCCCAGAAAGAGCGCCGCCGGAAGGTACAACAGCGAACCGGCCCACCAGCGTTTCCATAGACTGCCCCAGCGAGGAGAAAAATTGAGCGCGAAATGCAGGAACAAGGTGGGCGCGACCAGGCCGGCCGCCAGGTTGCCCCAGAAGATCACCTTGTCGAAATTGTTGAGCTTGCCGGTATAGTGGAAGGTGCTGAAAACGAACGAAACCAGGCAGAGAAGATAGAAATGGCGCGCCATGGGCGCGCGGCCACGCCGGTAATAGACAAACAAGCCGATCACCAGATAAGCGAGGCCGGCAACATACTGGTAGACGAGCGTGCCCCGCGTCTCGCTTTCGCGGATGATCACACTGGCTTTCAGTTCGATTCCGTCGCGTTCCAGCGTATATTCGGCTTTCTTCCAGGCACCGACGCTGGCCAGCACGCGTGTCGCGTCGATCGACTCGGCGATGCCGTAAGCGTTGATCTTGCGCAACATGTCGCCGGTCTTGATGCCGGCCTTAGCGGCAGGACTGTTCTCGGCGACGTCAAGCGCCACCACGACCGGCTTCGCCTCGGCGTCCTTCCGGTCCACCCAGGTGACTCCGTCGTCGGGGAGGCGGAACTGGCGGTGCTGCTGGAAGCTGATGGCGGCGGAGATCGCCACCGCCGCTGTGAGAATAATCAGCAGCGCGCCGGCCAGTTGTGCCTTCAACTCGCGCAAATTTACATTTCTCCTTGGGCGCCCGTCTTCAGGCTCCCGCGACCCGATTCTTCCACCGCGCGTGGATACATGACACCCGGTACCAGCCGTTGCACGTTGCCTGCCAATGCCGCCCACCGTCCAGGCGGTGCCATTCAACTCCTATTTTCAACCACTTGGTGATTCCGGGAGCGTTTCCGCTTCACATTTTCGTAGCAACCACTTTCATCAAGTGTAGACGAAGGACGCACGATCTCCGCAACCGTCCGGTTCCCCGAAGCGTCTTTCCAGGGGGAGAATTGGCAGCTTCGGGCGAGACCCGCTTGTAAAGTAAGGGAGATAGCCCTAAAATTAAAGGTGCAGAATTCTATCTACGGGAAGGCTCGATGAAACCAATCAGGATGATCGCGCTCTGCTCCCTCTTTGCGTTTGTCTTTTCTCCTGGGGCCGCGCCGCTTGAGGCCGCCGGGAAGAAGGACAAGCAGGCCGACGCGCAACGGGAGACCGTTGCGAAACCGCTTTCGGATCGGGAACGCCGGAGGCGCGAGGCCAGGCTGCGCAAGGAATTGGAAACTCCGTTCCGGAAGTGGCTGAACGAGGACGTCACCTACATCATCACCGATGAGGAACGCCAAGCGTTCAGGCGACTCGAGACCGACGAGGAACGCGAGCAGTTCATCGAACAGTTCTGGCTGCGCCGCGACCCCACGCCGGACACCGCCGAAAACGAATACAAGGAAGAGCACTACCGGCGTATTGCGTACACGAACGAGCGGTTCGCTTCGGGCATCCCCGGCTGGAAGACCGATCGCGGACGCATTTATATTGCCTTCGGCCCGCCGGACGAGATCGAATCGCGGCCCTCGGGCGGCACCTATGAGCGTCCGTTCGAGGAGGGTGGCGGAACGACGTCCACCTATCCGTTCGAGAAGTGGCGCTACCGCTGGATCGAGGGCATCGGCACCGACGTCATTATCGAGTTCGTCGATCCCACAATGACCGGCGAATACCGCATGACGATGGACCCGTCGGAAAAGGACGCGCTGCTGTACGTGCCCAATGCCGGCCTGACACTGATGGAACAGATGGGCATGGCCGACAAGGCCGACCGCTTCAGCCGGACCGACGGCACCCGTCTTGGCACCGGCAACCAGCCGCTGCCGATGCGGATGAACCAGTTCGAGCGCCTGCAGCAGTTCGCGCTGCTACAGAAACCGCCGTCCATCAAGTTCAAGGATCTGGAAGCGGCCGTCAGTTCCACAATCAAGTACAACCTGCTGCCGATTAAGGTGCGCGCGGATTACATCCGCATGACCGATTCGACGATCCTCACCAACATCACGGCCTTGCTCGAGAAGAAGGATCTGCAGTTCCAGGACAAAGATGGCGTCTCCAAGGCGATCATCAACATCTATGGCCGCATCACTTCGATGTCGCGCCGCGTGGTCAACGTTTTCGAGGATGTCGTGGATAGCGAAGTGCCGACCGAACTGCTGGGTCAGGCCATCAATGGTTCCTCGATCTACCAGAAGTCGATCCCGCTTGCGCCCGGCACCTACCGGCTGAACCTGGTGGTGAAGGACGTAGTGGGCGGCAACATGACGAACTACGAGATGGCTCTCCAGGTGCCCCGCTACGAAGAAGAGAAGCTGGCGATGAGCAGCCTCATCCTTGCCGACCTGATCGAGAAAGTGCCCACGCGGAACATCGGTTCCGGACAATTCGTGATCGGCGCCCACAAGGTCCGCCCGCGCATGGAGGAGACCTTCAAGCGCGACGAGAAGATGGGTATCTATCTCCAGCTTTACAATTTCGAGCCCGACGAGACGACTCAGAAGCCGAACGCCACCGTCGAGTACGAAGTGGTGCAGAACGGCTCGAACAAGAAGATCTTCGAATACACCGAAGAAGTAGCGTCGGTCGAGGGCGCTTCAGCCAACCAATACACCATCGAGAAACTTCTGCCCTTGGCCAATCTCGATCCGGGCGAGTACACGCTGCGCATGAAAGTGACCGACCGCAACTCGAACGCGACGTTGACGCCATCGGCCACCTTTAAGGTCAACTGAGGAGTATACTGGGCAGGTAGGGAACGAACGTGATCGACTTCCGACAGCCTAGGCGGGCGGCACCGCTGCTGCTCGGCGTGTTCGTCACGCTGTCCCTACCCGCTCATCTGGCCGCCGCCGACCCCATCAAGTTCAATGGCTCGATCACCGGATTGGTGACCGATGCGACCGGTGTGCCGCAGATGGGAGCGGCGGTTCTACTTTTCAACCGCTACGATAAGCCGATTCAGCGGACCTTCTCCTCCGAACGCGGCGCTTTTGAGTTCCAGAGCATTCTGCCGGACGTCTACTCGATCCGAGTCAATCTGGCCCGATTCGTCCCCGCCGTGAAGCGCGACATCCTGGTGCAACCCGGCAGCCGGAGCGTGCTGGCGATCAGCCTCACCGGCCTGCTGAGTTCGATCGAGCTGGTGTACATTTCCGCGGGCGAGCCGGCGGTGATGAGCGACGAGTGGAAGTGGGTGCTGCGCAGCGCGCCCGCCACACGGCCGGTCCTGCGTTTTGGACCAGGCGCGGACTGGGATCCCATCCGGCCGCGGCGAGCTGCTTCGGCCGAGTTGTTCTCGAACACTCAAGGTGTATTGAGCCTGACGGCGGGTGAGGGCGGAGGGGGAGCCTACTCCTCTATCGCCAACCAAGCCGACCTCGGCACGGCGTTCGCGGTGGCGACATCTCTGTTTGGAGTCAACCAACTCCGCGTCTCCGGCAACCTGGGCTACTCTTCGCCGACGGGCGTGCCCGCCGCCGGGTTTCGGACCTCCTATAGCCGGAGTATGGAAGGCGGTCCGAGCCCCGAGGTGAACGTCACCATGCGGCAGATGTTCATGCCAATGCGATTTGGCAATGTGTTTATGGCGGGCGCGCAGCAGGCCCATCTGCCTGCCCTGCAGTCCATGTCCATTTCCGCGGTGGACCGGCGGCAGTTCGGCAACGATGTATCGGTCGAGTACGGTTCGACGCTGGAGACCGTGTCGTTCCTGGACCGTTTGAACTATCTCAGTCCCTTTGCGCGGGTCCGCTTGGGGCAAGCCGAAACCGGCCAGCTTTCGTTTGCCTTCTCCTCGGGCACGGTGCCGACAGAACTGCTCGCGACCGGCGATTCGCCGGCGGCGGAACTGCAACACCAGATCTCGACGCTCGGCCTGTTCCCGCGCGTATCGCTGGTAGGCGGTGACGCCCGGGTCCAGCGGACCAACACGGCGGAGATCGGCTATCAACAGATGATCGGCGGCTTCACCGTCGGAGCTTCGGGTTATCGTGAACGGGTGCGGAACGCCGCGCTGACCACCGCCGCTCCGGCTGGTTTCTATCCGATCGCCGATCTGTTGCCCGACATCGCGAGCAACAGCTCCGTCTTCAATGTGGGCGACTATGATCGCATGGGCGCCGTGCTCTCGGTTTCGCACGAGATCGTCGAGAATGTCAACGCGACGGTGGCCTATGGCTACACCGGGGCGCTCGATCTGTCGCCGGATGCGCCGGTGTCGGCGGATGCCGTCGATCTCCGGTCGCGGATGAAGACGGCGATGCGGCATTCGATGACGGCCCGCCTGAGTGGAATCACGCCCGGCAGCGGCACGCGATATATTGCCAGCTATCAGTGGATCGATTACAGCGTCCTGACGCCGACGCATCTCTCGCTCACCGGCCGGAACTCGATCGAGCCCGGCCTCAACCTTCATGTGCGCCAGCCGATACCCGGCTTCGCTGGCATGGGCACCGGCAGGCTGGAGGCTTCGGCCGAACTCCGCAATCTGCTCGCCCAGGGGTATCTGCCGATCTCCACGCTCGATGGGCGCCAACTGATCCTGATTCATTCCCCGCGCGCTGTTCGCGGTGGGCTCAGTTTCATTTTTTAGCCCTCTCGTTCGCACTCTTCTTTCCGCTCCTCGCCGAACCTTTGCCCGGCTGGGTGGATCGTTACGTCGAAGCCGAGCGCGGTCTGAATGGCATTCCTGGTATCGCCGTGGCGGTCTTTGCCGGCGGCGGCGAAGTCCGCGGCTACGGACTCGCCGCGAACCAACCCGTCGAACTGGCTTCGCTGAGCAAGTCGCTGACGGCGATTGCGGTTCTGAACCTCGTTCGTAACGGCCACGTCAACTGGGACGATCCCGTGTCGCGCCACCTCCCCGCATTCGCGCCGGACAGGCATCTGACGATCCGCCACCTGCTGCGCCAAACCTCGGGCTTCCAGCGCGACGACGACTACCGCATTCCCTGCTGCGCCGCTCTTGGCCATTTCACGCTACCGCAAACAGCAACCACCCTCGGCGCCGTGAAGCGTCCCGCAACACCAGCCGGATTCGTGTACGCCAACAGCAATTACATGCTGCTAGCCGCGTTGGTGGAGCGCACCTCGGGCCAACCGTTCGCGGCCTTTCTGAGCCAATCCGTCCTCGATCCGCTCGGGATGACTCAAACCTCCTTCTCGGCCGTCGTGGCGCAGTACCAACCTGCGTGGGGCCGCCTGCGCCCCGCGCCGCCGGAGTCGTCGAGTTGGCATGGTTCTTCGCGCTTGCGGTCGACGGCGGCCGACATGGGCCGCTATCTATCCCACCTCTTGGGCGAGAGTAGCCCGTTCGGCGACTGGCTCGAACCCGATCCCCAACCGGGCTACGACATGGGTTGGTTCGTCAGGCCGCACGCGGCATGGCTCGACGGCGAACTGGTGCTGGAACACACGGGCTACATCTGGAGCGGGTCTACGGCGGCCGTGGTTGCACCCCGGCGCGGCTTGGGGGTTGTAGTCTTGACCAACGCGGGCATCCCGCGCGCCGGGGCCATCGCGCGCAACATTCTGGCGGGTCTCGCCGGCGGTCGCGAGCCAATGGCCGTCCGGTCCTCCCCCTGGGAGAGCCCTGACTTCTGGGGCATCTTGCTTACTACGGCTGGCCTGTTGATGTTCGTGGCAACCGGATGGCGGGTCCACCGCGCACTCCGGGATCTGCGCTCCGGGCGCCGCGCCTGGGATCACCTTTCGAAGGCGCGTCGCGTCCGTGCCACGCTGCTTACCGTGCTGGCGGCCGCGTTGATCGTGATCGTCCTCGGTCCCTCGATGCCGCCGATTGTGTGTCTTCCGCCGGCCGCCCAGGTGGCGCTGCCTTTGTTCGTGGCGGCGGCGGTGACGGTCTTACTCACAGCGGCCGTATTGGGCCTGTCGCCACGCCGGGCTTGATCCGGGCCTCGGAAATCGTTAATGGAATTCTCCACCAGCATCAGGTCTGCGCCGGCGTGCGTGCTTCCGGCGACCAGGAAGGTCCTGCCGTCCGGCGGCACGGCAAGCCCCGTGTTCAGGTACAACCGGCCTTCAAGCTTTCCGGCGACCGTCGAGCGGCCCGTTGCCGGTATCGAGTAACTGCACCGTGTACTCGCGGCGCGCTAGGGCTAGGCCGCCGATGATGGGGTATGGTAGATGCCGCGCTCGGTGACCACGAAGCCTCGCTGACATACCGAGTTGGCTCCGTTGGACGCCCACCGGGGTCATCCAGATCGAAGTAATGGGCCTGGGCTCGCTCTGCTACCTCACGCGCCAGTGTCGTCTTGCCACACTGCCGGGGGCCATAGAGAACGGTCACTGGATTCGAAAGAATAGATAACTGGAGCCTTGTCTGGAGATCGGTACGACGGATAATCGCATCCTTGAAATTTGACCATAGGATACTCAGTTTCAAGGATGGATTCTGTCGCGAAGGGTGGCTAAACAGTTCCGGAGGCCAGATCATCGCCGGAGCGGCACCCTGGCGCAGAGACCAAAAGGACTCGATCAGGCTTATGCCGCCAATCACGGATATCGGTTTCGACGCGATCGCCAACGGCGCCCGGCAGCGGCCAAAGCAATTGCATCGCGCAAGTCGTTGATAAATCAAGGGAGAGCCTCGCGCGGGTAGAGAGTCAAAAGCGCATCCTGTTCGTTTCCGTGACCTGGGGTGCGCGGGATCTGTGCAGGCGCGGGGCCGGTCCGCCACCTGCTAAAATAGAAGGATCGGAGAGCAATCCGCTTGAGCGGTCGGGTACGTCTCGCAGGCCGCTGATTTCAAAGGAGTTCGCTTGGCCAATTCGGACGATCCAGAAACGCCGCCGACGCCGCCTACGAATGGCGGCGGGCAGTTGCCGCTGGGTGGCACGCCCGGCACCCTAATTCCGATCAACATCGAAGACGAGATGCGCCGGTCGTATCTCGATTACGCGATGAGTGTAATCATCGGTCGCGCGCTACCGGATGTGCGGGACGGACTCAAGCCGGTCCACCGGCGCATCCTGTACTCGCTCCACGAGATGGGCCTGAGTCACAACAAGCCCACCCGGAAGTGCGCCAAGATCGTCGGCGAGGTAATGGGCAAGTATCACCCGCACGGCGACTCGGCGATCTACGACACGCTGGTGCGGTTGGCGCAGCCGTTCAACATGCGCTATCCGCTCATCGACGGACAGGGGAACTTCGGTTCGCTCGATGGCGACCCGCCGGCGGCGATGCGGTACACCGAAGCGCGGTTGACGCGCATCGCGGCGGCGCTGCTTGAGGATATCGACAAGGAGACCGTCGATTTCCGGGCGAACTACGACGACAGCGAGATGGAGCCGGAGGTGCTGCCCGCCCGGCTCCCGAATCTGCTGATCAACGGCGGTTCGGGCATCGCGGTTGGCATGGCGACCAACATCCCGCCGCACAACCTCACCGAGATTATCAACGCGACGATTCTGCTGATCGAGAAGCCGCAGACGACGCTGGCCGAGATCATGCAAATCGTGCAGGGCCCCGACTTTCCGGGTGGCGGTTTCATCCTTGGCCGCGACGGGATTGTCTCGGCCTATTCGCGCGGCCGCGGCTCGGTCAAGATGCGGGCCAGGGCGGCCACCGAGAAACTGGGCCGCGACCGCGAAGCGATTATCGTCACCGAACTGCCCTTCCAGGTGAACAAGGCGAAACTGTGCGCCGATATCGCGGCGCTGGTCAACGACAAGAAACTGGAGGGAATATCCGATGTCCGCGACGAGTCGGACCGCGACGGCATGCGAATGGTGATTGAGCTGAAACGCGGCGAGAACGCCGAGGTGGTGCTCAACAACCTGTACAAGCACACCCAGCTGCAAACCAACTTCGGCATCATCATGCTGGCCATCGTAAACGGCCGACCGATGGAGTTGGGGATCATCGACACGCTGAAGCGGTTCATCGATCACCGGATCGACGTGGTGCGGCGGCGGACGGACTACCTGCTGCGCAAGGCGCGCGACCGCGAACACCTGCTGCTCGGTTTCCAGAAGGCGCTCGACAACCTCGACGAGGTGATCGGTATCATCCGAGCGGCGAAGACGCCGCGGGAGGCGCGCGACGGATTGATCGGCCGCTTCGAGTTCACGGAGCGGCAGGCGCAGGCGATCATCGAACTGCAACTCCAACGGCTGACCGGTATGGAGCAGCAGAAGATTCTCGATGAATTGGCCGAGATTCAGCGCAAGATCGGCGAGTACACTGAGATCCTCGCCTCCGATCAGCGGTTGCGGGACGTGATCATCGGCGAACTGAAGGAAATCCGGAAGGACTTCGGCGACGCGCGGCGCACGCAGATCGTCGACGATCCGGGCGATATTCAGTTGGAAGATCTGGTGCAGGAGGAGGATGTCGCCATCACGGTGACCCGCGGCGGCTACCTTAAGCGGACCCCGGTGGACACCTATCGCCGGCAGTCGCGCGGCGGTAAGGGCCGCATCGGGATGGGCACTCGTTCCGAGGACGTGGTGGAACATCTAATGATCGGTTCCACCCATAGCTACGTCCTGATCTTCACCAATAAGGGAAGACTGTACTGGTTGAAAGGCTACTTCATTCCCGACGCAGGAACGGCAGGCAAGGGGAAGAACATCAACGGCCTCATCAGCCTCCAACCCGACGAAACGGCGAAGGCGTTTCTCATGGTGAAGGACTTTACTCCGGGCCGCTTCATCGTCATGGTGACCAAACAGGGCACGATCAAGAAATGCGAACTCACCGAGTTCGACAACCCGATGTCGCGCGGCATCATTGCCATCGGCCTCGGCGACACCGACGAACTGATTGAAGCGCAGTTGACCAACGGCGACGACCAGATCTTCATCGGTACCCGCGAGGGGACCGCGATCCGGTTCAACGAAACCAACGTGCGGGCGATGGGCCGGCCGGCCCAGGGCGTGCGCGGAATCAACCTGGCCAAGGACGACGAAGTGATCGGGATGGAGGTGGTGGGCGACGACAGCCTCATCCTGGCGATTTCCGAGCTCGGCTACGGGAAGCGGACCAGGGCGGACTCCTACCGGCTGCAATCACGCGGCGGCAAGGGCGTCATCAATATGAGGGTGACGAAAAAGACAGGGCCGGTCATCGCCATCCTGAACGTGAAGGACGATTCCGACGTCATGCTGATCACATCGGACGGCAAGATTATCCGGATCGAGTCGTCGCAGATCCGGCAATCGGGCCGCGCGGCACAGGGCGTCCGGCTGGTGAAAATGGAGGAGGGCGACTCGGTAGCGGCGGCCAGCGTGGTGCCCGAGACCGAAGAGAACGGCGTCCATCAGGAGGACCTGCCACTGGTATAGCGGAACGCCCGGGGCCCCGGCGGCCGCGCGCACCCGAACCGGTAGCGGTAAATCTGTTACCATTAAGGGGTCGTTGCGGCTGGCCGATGTTCGTGTCGATCCGCACGGAAATCGGTTGAGCCGTTTTTTTGTGCCTTCGCGGACGGTGTGCAACTTCCCGCCTCGCGGCCCAATCAGCCACCAGCCGGTCTGAAACGTGCCTTAGGAGTAATTGATGTCAGTTTTGTGGATGTTTTTGATCACGATTGTGATCATGCAGGTGTCGGTGTTCTGTACGACGATTTATCTGCATCGCACTATTACCCATCGCGGTCTGGAGGTGCATCCGGCCATCGCGTTCTTGATGCACCTTCACTTGGCTCTGTTCACCGGCATCTCCCCGCGTGAGTGGATGGCGGTGCACCGCAAGCACCACCATTTCTCCGATCATGAAGGAGACCCGCACAGCCCCGTTCAAATGGGGATGTGGTACGTTTTCTTCACCAATGCACTCCTGTACCGCAAGGAAGCCAAGAACGAGTCAACGGTCCGCAAATATACCCCGGACTACCATCCGACGCTCCTCGACAAGTACGGTTCGGAGTACTGGGGCGTTTTGGCCGGAATCTCGATCTTCGTCCTGATGTTCGGCTGGGCCTGGGGCCTAAGCTTGTTCTTCGGCCAGGCGATCGTGTATATCTTTCTGAACTCGTCCATCAACAGCCTGTGCCACATTGTCGGCTACCGGAACTTCGAGAATCAGGCCACCAACATCACGGTCATTTCGTGGCTGACCGGCGGCGAAGGCCTCCACAATAATCACCACGAATACCCAACAGCGGCGCGCTTTTCCATGCGGCGCGGCGAATTCGACCCGGCTTGGGTGGTGATCCGCCTCCTGGAGAGCGTTGGCCTCGCGAAGGTCAATCGCGTCCCACTGGCGAAAGCTGCCTAACGGGCAGCGAGCGGCTCGTTCGCCTGCGTGAAGCGGCAGACAAGGACGTCAAAGGAACTTGTCGTATTCGCCGTGTCGGCCAATCCAGGTCCAGACGATCTCAGATCCCTCCACACGGCCTACTGCGCGGTATCCAAGGCCGATGCTGACGGCATAGATGTTGTTTGCCGGCTACCGTTAGCTTTAGGTAGGTACGCACGATTTCATCCGATCAATTCATCAAGCGGGCGTGTCTCGCCACGCCGGTAGTGATTTGGGCGGCGATTGCATCCGCTCTTCCGGCGGCAGTGACTGAACGCGACGAAGCACTTGGTCAAGAAGGCCTGTCATACCTCACTGCCCGGTCTTACTGCGGCTTGGCAAACGCCGACTCCGGCACACCGGGGTTCAGCGTAATCTCGGCGACTTTCGAGGAACTGGCCCGCTGACCGCCCTGGCGGGTGATCTCGACGGCGAAGGGCAATTTGACGCCAGAGACATCGCGGTAATCCGAGTAGACCTCGGTGAGTTCGGCGGGCGGGCCGCCCATCGAACCCACATAGGAGCGGCCGGCGATGAGACCGGTCGCCGGGTCGAGGAAGAAGCGGACGGAGACGCTTTCGGCGGCGTGGCTGACGAGCACCGCTTCGACCTCCTTGCCGTTCAGCTTCTCCGTTCCCAGCGCTTGCACCTGGTAGCCATCCTTATCGAAACGCTGGAGCACGAGCATGTTTTCGCGCAACGCGGCTTGCCGGGCTGCTTGAGACTGCGACGCGGGCGCTTCGCGAACCTGGCCGCCCATCGCCATCCAGGCGACGCTGCCATCGTAACCCTGGGTGATCTCTCCCATCGGCGCCACCATTTTGGCGATGCGCTTGCCGGTGGCGAGATCCACCGTGGAGTCGGCGGACATGCTCATTTCGCCCTGCGGCGTGCTAATCGTCATTTCGCCCTTGAGGTTGTACTGTCTGACGCCTTCGACGGCCGCACCGCCGTGCGCCTGGCGCGCCTTGGCCAGAAGCGCCCTCCCTTGCTGCTCGGCTTCGGGCGACGCCTCCGAAACCGGCGCCCCGCCGGGCTGCGGAATCGTGATGTCCACTTCGGTGACCGGGCCGAGATTGGACAGCGGCTCGTCGAAGTCCTTTACGTTGCCGAGAACCACCGTGATGAACTTGTCCGTCTGCAGGTGCTGCTTGGCGACTCGCTGAACGTCGGCCTTCGTCACCTTTTCGATGTTGGCGCGGTATCGTTGCAGGAAGTCTGGAGGATAGCCGTAATACTCGTAGGTCATGAGGCGGCCGATGATTTTGCCGGTCGAATCGTAATCGAACGCCTCACCCTTCAGGATGCGATCCTTGGCGCGCTGTAGTTCCTCGTCGGTAACCGGCTCGGCCAGGATCTTGTCGACCTGGCCGCGGATCGCCCGAATAGCCTTCACCGTAGATTCGCTCTTGGTGCCGGCCACGCCGAACCAGGGGCCGTCGTAGTCGTATCCCGCGGCGTAGGCGGCGCCCGCCGAGTAAGCGAGGCCCAGACGCGTGCGCACTTCGTCGGTGATACGCGAGCCGAAGCCGCCGCCGAGGATCTCGTTCATGACGGTCAGAGCAAAGTGGTCGGGGTCGGAGATCTTACCTACCAGCAAACCCACGGAGACGCTCGACTGGTTCACATCGGCTTTGTTGATGGCATAGACGCCGGGCTTGGCGGCGGCGCGATCCACGGGCGGGGCGGCGGGCTTGGGACGGCCACCCTTCGGCCACGTGCCGAAAACTTTCTCGATGCGGGCCTTCATATCCGCTTTGGTGAAATCGCCCCAAACCCCGAGGATAACGTTTTCCGGCTGGTAGTACTGCTTGTGGAAAGCAATCAGGTCGTCGCGGTTGATGGCATCGATGGTCGCGTATTCGGTCTGCCGCGCGTACGGGCTCTCTTTGCCATAGAGCAGGCGGCGGCGCTCGCGCGAGGCGATGCCCGTGGGCTGGTCGTTCCTGCGGGCAACGGAGTCGCGAACGTCGATCTTGGCGAGTTCGATCTTGTCCTCGGGGAAGGCGGGATCGCGGAGGATATCGGCCATGACGGCGAAGACCTTGTCGAAGTCCTCACGCAGGGCGAACAGCGAAGCCGAGCCGGAGCCGCCGCCCATGCCGGTTTCCATCGACGCACCGAGGCGGTCTAGTTCGTTATCGATGTCGTCACCGGGCCTGGACTTGCTCCCGCCGCTGCGCATCACCGTGGCCATGATGTCGGCGAGTCCGGCTTTCTCGATAGGCTCCAACCGGCCCCCAGTGCGGATGATGGCCTGCGCGCGGACAAGGGGAAGTTCGTGATCTTCGACCAGGAAGACGGTAAGGCCATTGGCGAGCGTGTACTTCTCGACCTCCGGGATGCGAATGGGGTTGAGCTGCGGATACTGAATCTGAGTGTGTTTGTCGACCGGACGTCGCGTCTGAGCGGGCGCGAGGATGGCAATGGCAGCGATGGCGGCGGCGAGAGTCAGCGATCTCATGATGTTTCCTCCAGTTACCGCGCGGACGCGGCTTGTGCCGGCTCGATGACACCGACGGTGCGGTTCTTATCGGTGAAGGTTGCCTTCGCCACGCGTTGGATGTCCTCCGGGGTCACCTTACTCAACGCGTCGAGGTACTTGAACAGATTGCGCCAGTCGCCGGTAAGCATCTGGTAGCTGGCGAGTTGGATGCCCATGCTGGTGTTGGATGACAGGAGCTGAACCATCTGCGCGCGGGCGCGATTCTTCACCCCCTCGAGTTCCGCGGCGGAAACCGTCTCGTTCTTGAGCCGTTCGATCTCCTCCATCATGGCCTTCTCGGCGTCGTCGTTCGTCTTGCCGGGGGCAGTAACGGCGAAGAACAGGAACAGGCCGGGGTACTTCTGGCCCGGAATGCCCTGAAAACCGGCCGCTTGGACGGCAACCTTTTTCTCCTGTACGAGCGAACGATACAGGCGCGAGGATCGGCCCTCGGAGAGGAGCGAACCGATGGCGTCGTATACGGCGTTATCGGGATGTTTGATATCGGGCTTGTGATACCCGGCCAGGATCATGCGCTGAGACTGGAGACGAAGGATAATGCGTTTCTCGGCCTCCTGTGGGGGCTCGACCAGGCGGAGCGGATCGGGTTTCGGGCTGGCGGGGATGCGCCCGAAATAAGTTTCGGCGAGTTCGCGCGCGCGCTTGGGGTCGGCGTCGCCGACGATGACGCTGACGAGGTTGGCCGGCCCGTAGTACTTCTTGAAGAACTCCTCGGCGTCCCGGCGGGTGAAATTCATGAGGTCGCTCATGTGGCCCACGGGAGGCTCGCCGTAAGGGTGGGCTTTGTAGGCGGCGGAGAGGAACTCTTCAAGCAACTTGCCGATCGGGTTACTCTCGGTTCGCATGCGGCGTTCTTCGCGCACCACGCCGGCTTCCTTATAGAACTCCCGCAGCACGGGCTCATGGAAGCGCTCGGATTCCAGGTAGAACCACAACTCCAGCGAGTTGGAAGGCAGAGAAAAGTAGTAGTCGGTCTTGTCCCAGGCGGTGGAGGCGTTCATCCCCCGGCCGCCGGCCTGGTCCACGACAGTCGAGAATTCGTTTGAGACGACGAACTTTCCGGCGCCCTCCTCGGCGGCTTCGAACGCGGCCTCAAGCTCCTTCAGCTTGGCGGGAGCGGCCTTGGCGCCCTTGTCGCGTTCGGCGCGGAGGGCGAGGAATGCCTGATCCACGCGGTCCAGCGCGTGCCGCTCTTCGTCGTAGTTCGTCGTCCCGAGTTTCCGCGATCCCTTGAAGGCCATGTGTTCAAACATGTGAGCCATGCCGGTGATGCCCTTCACCTCCTGCGCGGACCCGACGTCGGCGTAGGTATAGAAAGAGACGACGGGCGCCTGGCGGCGCTCAAGGACGATGAACTTCATGCCGTTCTTCAGCGTGAACTCGGAAACGCGCTTCTGCACGTCCTCGAAGGAGTCCTGAGCCAGAGCGGCGGTGGCGGAAAGCGTTACCGCAAGAACAGTGAGAAGGGTAGTTTTGTGCATGGATTGCCCCTATTAGACGAGGATAGCAGGCAAGCGGTAGAGAAATTGTTTCTATCGGCCCCCGCGCCGCAACCGCCGCAGCGGAGCCGTCAGCCAGTGCGCCGCCCGCACCGTCCGCGAATTCAGCACCCGCGAGAACTCCTTCTCGCGGTCATACAGGTGCTGGATCTGCGTGTCGCGGCGCTGGAGGAGCACCTGCAGTTCGTGGACATCCTCCGCAGTGAGCGTGTGCCCGGCAACGACGTGTTCCGGCAGCGGTCGCGGGATGTAAAACGTTCCGTGGCTGGGCGCGATCTCCTCGGCCGGCCGGGTGCGGGTGTAGAAGTAGACGGCAATAGAGTCGCGCGTGAGATCCTCTTTGGCCGCTGGAAGCTGAATCCGGCGGAAGCCATGCCACGACCGTTCGGAGGTTTCGAAGATCACGCAACGGTTGGCAACCGGTTCCACCGTGCGAATCCGGTTCTGGTCCGGCGGAAGCCGGGGATCGAGATGAAATTCCAGCGAACCGCCCCACTCCGCCTTCCAGAAAGGGTTCAGGAACAGGATCAGGTTAAGCCGGCGGTGCCAGCGGGTCCGGGGGTGAATATTGAAGTCCACGTGCGGGTCCAGGTCCTGGCCGTTCCGGTTCAGGTGAGCGCCACCACCGACGTAATCCGGGTCGTAGAGGAGATCGGGGATGCCGGTAATATCGCTCAGGAAGGCGAGAAACTCCGGCGACTGCATCAGCGCATCAAACTCCGCATAAGCGGGGCCAAGCGCGGCGAGGTTCGGATAAGCCGCTTTGCCGCCCACCTCGCCGAGTTCGTTGCGAGCTTGCTCGGGGTCGAAATCGGGGAACTCCGACGTTAGGCGCAGCAGAAAGCTATCGATGCAAAACCGGTCCAGGACCAGGTGCGGGAATGGATCGGCCCCGGCAAACGCGCGGCGAAGCTCGCCGCGGCGGGCGAGAAGCAGCGGACTGAGCAGATCCAGATGAGCCAAATTCGAGTTTAGCGGCTGGCTTCGAGCGTGGCGGGGTAGTCGATGAACCACACCCCGACGCGGCGGAACATCTTCGTCCGCCAGATTCGTTGTTCGCTGAGCGTATTCATCATAACGCGCACTTCCGCGACGTCGCCCTCTTCTTCGTGGTCGAGGTAGCAGTAGAGTTCGTCGATGTGGCCCTGACTGAGTCTCCAACTTCACGCCGCGCGACTCCGGCGGGAAAACCTCGCGCGCCCAGTCGAGGCGGTTCTGGCCAAGCCGTGCCCAGAAGCGCATCGCCCGTCCGCGGGCATCGGCATCGTGAACGTACGGCGCGGGTGGATCTGTTGCAAGCTCAGCAAGCTCAGGTAGTGGCGCATCGTGAGTTCGATCGAACGGGGCCGTTCCACCCACCACTGTCCGTGTCGAAGACGCGCTCGGCCGTGCCAGCATCCCAGTCGCGCCGGGCAGCGGCCACTCCGGTTCGAAGGCTGTCGAGGCTTCGCAATCCAACGCCCGCGTTTGCCAGTACAGTTCCACGTGCTCGCGGACACCGGCGTCTTTGGGCTCCTCCTCGCTCTCGGGTTCGACTTCGCCCTTGCCGGCGGCTTCGATCCGGTACCAGTCTGGCGCGTAGGAGCTAAGGTCGTTGATGAAGGAATCGTGGTCGGCGAGGATCTCGCGGAGGCGGGCCGCGCCGGGAACTTCCCCAAGTTCGCCGGCGGCATAAACGGCGATGTCGCTTTGCTTTGGAAAGTAGCTCTCGCCCGCGGCAAGCCGGTTGAGGCGCGGCACCATGGCAAACTGGAGCCACTGATAGAACGACATAGTGTCGAAACAAAAAGGGCTCGCGGGAACGCAGGGTGTCGGGCGGAAGTGGGTCGGCCTGCCAGGCATTCAAGCGCCGAAGTTACAGTTCGATGCGGCCGGCAAACTGGTCGGCGAGTTCATAAGGTTCGCGAGTCATGGTCTCGAAAGATGATTGATGCGTAACCGGCGGTCCGGAGCGATCATCCTATCGAGATTCCGAGATTGGCACTTCGAAGAAGAATAGCTCCTGCCCGGTGGCCGCTTCGGTGAGGCCGGTGATGAGAAGTTTCGCCTGGCCGCGATACTCCGCGTCGAAGTAGACGAACCCGCCAGCGCTGTCGTTCGGGGGCAGCATCTTGGCGACGAAGGCGCGCTCCTGAATTTCGGGCGCCGCAAGCGGGTTCTTCTTCGGGCCGGAGATCCGCGGAATGGGCTGGACCTTCACCTTCGGCCGGTCGGGACCGCGCAAAAACGGAACGTCGCCGGGCGGCACGGCCTCCGCGCTTCCGTAGCTGGTCTGATACTCAACCTGCATACGCTCGAGCCGGATCGCCTTGCCGGTGTCGTTCTGAATCACCAGCAAAACCGGAAGGACGCGGAATCGATTGGGATTCAGTTTGCCGAACACCTGCTTGGTGGCCGCTTCGGAGGTGTACGCTTGCGCCGCCACGGTCAATCCCTGGACCTGCTGATGCCCAGGCATCTCCACGGCCCGCGGCACCGTGAAGCGATCCCCTTTCTTGTCGGCGCCGAAGGCCGCCATTATACTCAGAAGCAGTACTATACTCTTGCCCAGCCGGTTCATCTTCTTCCTTTACCGAACCATTCAAATCTTCGCATTTCCGCTCCTGTTGTGCTACCTCCTTTGGCGTATCCTGCGCGACCGCCGTTACGCAAAACGTATCGGCGAACGGTTCGGGGGCATTCCCGCGCGCTTTGGCGACACCGCTGGGGACTGTGTTTGGCTGCATGCAGTATCGGTGGGAGAAGTGCTGGCGGCGCAGAATCTGGTGGAAGATCTTCGGCGGCGATTCCCCGGCCTGGGGATCTACGTTTCCATCGGCACGCTGGCCGGACGGGAGCTGGCGGACCGCCGTCTGGCCAGCACGGTGGACGGTATCTTCTATGCACCACTCGACTATTGCTTTGCTGTCCGGCGCGTTCTGCGGCGATTGCGGCCCCTGCTGCTAGTGGTGCTCGAAACCGAGATCTGGCCGAATCTGTGGCGGGAGACGAAGCGCGCCGGCGCCGCAGTGATGGTCGCCAACGGGCGAATCTCCGACAAAGCGTTTCCGAAGTACCGCCGCTGGCGTTGGCTGCTGGGCCCGGCGCTGCGGCTTCCGGACGAGATCTTTGCCCAGGATGCCGTGGCGGCGGAGCGGTACCTGCATCTTGGCGCCACGGTCGACTGCGTGAAGGTGACGGGAAATTTGAAATACGACTTCCGCACCGAGCGCGTGGTGACGGCCGCCGCGGTCGAATCCTTCCTCGAACGGGTGCATTCCAAGAGCGTTTGGCTCGCCGCCAGCACGATGCCGCCGGCTTGGCACGGAGACGTCGACGAGGATCTCGCCGTACTCGACGCCTTCCAGGCAATCGCAAAGCGCAATCCGGGGCTTTTGCTGATCCACGTGCCGCGCCGGCCAGAGCGGTTCGCCTGGGTAGCCGGAGAGCTCGAGCGGCGCGGCTTGCGCCACGTGCGGCGTTCCCGTCTGCGGCCGGACGAGGAACTGGGTCTGCCCGGCGTCCTGCTGGTGGACACGATCGGCGAACTGGCCGGACTGTTCCGGCTGGCGGACGCCGTGTTTCTCGGCGGCACGCTGGCCGACCGCGGCGGCCACAACATCCTGGAACCGGCGTTCTTCGGCAAGCCGGTCGCGATGGGGCCGAACATGCAGAACTTCGCCGAAATCGCACGGGAGTTCCGGGCCGCGGATGCAGTGCTGGAGATTCGCGGCGTCTCGGAGCTGGCATCCGCCATGGAGGGGCTCCTGGCGGACGCCGGGTTGCGGGAGGAGTTGGGAGGCCGGGCGCGCGAGGCCGCCGAGCATCGCCGCGGCGCCACCGAGGCGGTCTTGGGCGGCGTTACACGCTGGATTGACGAGGCCGTGGTGGCGCCCCCGAAGACGCTGCCGGAACGCTTGTTGCTATGGCCCCTGACCGCGCTGTGGGCGGCGGGCACGGCTTGGCGGCGCAGACGCCAGATGCACTCGGCGCGGCAGTTGAACACGCCGGTTGTCAGCGTTGGTGGCTTGGCGATGGGCGGCGTCGGCAAGACGCCGTTCGTGGCCATGCTGGCCGAAGCGCTGGTGAAGGGTGGCTACAGACCGGCGATCCTGTCGCGCGGTTACCGCCGGCAAGACTCCGAATGCCGGGTGATTCCGGCCGGCGGAAGCGCGCCGGTAGAAGTAACGGGTGACGAGGCTCAACTCCTGCTGCGGACCGGCGCCGGGCTCGGCCTCTTTGCCGACCGCTACGTCGCCGGACGTCGCGTCGAAGAGCAATTGAAGCCGGATATTCTGCTGCTCGACGATGGGTTTCAGCACTGGCGCCTTGCCCGCCAACTGGACATCGTGCTGATCGACGCTTTGGACCCGCTGGCGGGCGGTGGCTTGTTCCCGCTCGGGCGCCTCCGCGAGGACCCGAGCGCACTCGCCCGCGCCGGAGCCGTCGTCATCACGCGCGGCCATCCGGAACGGGAGTGCTGCGGCTTCCGGCGATGGATTCGCCGCTTTAATCCCCAAGTCCCAGTGTTCCGATCCTGGTTGGAACCCGCCGGGGTGACCGACGCCGCGAGAGGGGAAGTGCGACCGACGAAGGATCTCGCTGGAATTCGGGGCTTGGCCTTCTGCGGTTTAGGCAACCCGAGGGCCTTTTGGCAGACACTGCGCCAGACGCCGCTCGATATCCGCGGGACATTGCGCTTCACCGATCACCACCGGTACAGCCCGGCCGATCTGGAGGGACTTCGCCGCAGTGCTCAGGCAACCTCGGCGAAATACCTCATTACCACTGAAAAGGATGTTATGAACTTCCCGTCCGGCTGGGGAGAATTAATTCCTGATTTTCCCGTTTATTCGCTCCAGGTGCGCCTGCAGTTGGACGATCCGGAAGCCCTATTCGACCTAGTGAGAGAACGTGTCGCCGGATTTCGGCGGCAAGGCTAATACATGCTGGTATAATTGAACTAGATCGTATGGAGTTGCCTCTTCCGCAATCCGCGGAGATCCCTGCCAAGCGCGTTATCCTGTTGACGCCCCGCGGTTTTTGTGCGGGCGTGGTACGGGCGATTGACGTCGTCAAGATTGCGCTGGACCTATACCGGCCGCCGCTTTACGTTCGTAAGGAAATCGTTCATAACAGCCACGTCGTGGAGGAGTTGCGCGACGCGGGCGCCGTTTTCGTGGAAGAGTTGAGCGACGTGCCGGAAGGCGCCCGTGTGATCTTCAGCGCTCACGGCGTGTCGCCTGCGGTGCGCCGCGAAGCCAGAGAGCGCAACCTGCGAGTGATCGACGCCACCTGCCCGCTGGTCACGAAAGTCCACCTGGAAGCGCTGCGATTCGCCCGTGACGGACACACGATCCTGCTGATCGGCCATCGCGATCACGACGAGGTGATCGGCACGATGGGCGAGGCGCCCGGCCGGACCATTCTGATCGAGACCGAACAGGAAGCCGAAACGGTTCAGGTTCCCGACCCGAATCGCGTCTGCTATTTAACCCAGACGACCCTCAGCCTTGACGAGACGGAGGGGATCGTCCAGATTCTAAAACGGCGCTTCCCTGCCATTCAAGACCCGCCCGGGCAGGATATCTGTTACGCCACCGAAAACCGTCAATACGCCGTAAAGGCTGTGGCACCACTGTGCCAGTTGCTCCTGGTCGTGGGATCGCAGAATAGCTCCAATTCGCGCCGTATGGTAGAGGTGGCGCGCAATGCGGGCGTGGAGGCTCACTTGGTGGACGACGTGCGCCACGTGAAACCCGAATGGCTGGAGAACGTCCAAACGGTGGTGGTCACCGCCGGAGCTTCGGCGCCCGAGATCCTGGTGCAAGGTCTCGTCGGCGCTCTGAAGAAACAGGGATTCGGACAGGTAGAAGAAATGGAGATCAAAGAGGAAGATGTGCGTTTCTCGCTGCCGCCCGAATTAGCTCAGGCGCCGCCGCGATTAACATCCATTTCCCTATGAGCACGGGAGTACAACTTCATGACGCACTGTCGGTTCACGGCGTACGCGCGCTGGACCGCGCCGTCGCTTCGCTGCTCCGCCGCCAGCATTCGGACGGCTACTGGTGGGGTGACTTAACCGCCGACACGACACTGGAATCCGACTATATCCTGCTGCAACTCTGGCTGCACCCGCCCCAAGGCGAGTCCTGGAGCCCGCCGACCCGCCCGCTAATCGACAAGGCCGTACACTCCATTCTCGCCCGCCAACTGCCGGACGGCGGCTTCAATATCTACGCCAAGGGACCTGCCGAGATCAGCGCGACCGTGAAGGCCTACTTCGCACTCAAAGTGAGCGGAATGGATCCGGAGGATCCGCGCCTGGTCAAAGCCCGGCGCAAGATCCTCGAACTCGGCGGTGTTCAATCGGCCAACAGCTACGTGAAGTTGAATCTGAGCCTGTTCGGGCTCTATCCGCGCGAGCACTGTCCGGCGGTCCCGCCCGAGATGATGCTCCTCGGGAACTTCATCTACGAGATGTCGTCTTGGACGCGCGCCATCGTGGTGCCGCTCTCCATTGTCCACGCGGCGAATCCGAACCGTCCGGTACCAGAAGGCTTCAGTCTGCGGGAACTCTTCCTCGAAGGAAGGAGCCTCATCTTTCCCAACAACCAGGGTTTCCTGAGTTGGAAGAACTTCTTCCTGCAGGTGGACCGCTTGTTGAAAGTATGGGAGAAGATCGGGCCGAAGAGCCTGCGGGAGAAAGCGATCCACACCGCCGAGCGCTGGATTTTGGAGCGAACGCGCTACTCCGACGGACTGGGCGCCATCTATCCCTCGATGATGTACGCCATCATGGCGATGGACGTTCTCGGATATCCCCCGAATCATCCCGACCGCGCCGAAGCACAGCACCAGTTCGATCGCCTGCTCACCGACCGGGGCGACAAGTTTTTCTTCCAGCCCTGCTTTTCTCCGGTTTGGGACACGGCGATCGCGGCCTATGCCGTAGGCGAGGCCGGCCATGCGCAGCATCCGTCGCTAAACCGCGCCGCCGCCTGGTTGTGTACGAAAGAGGTCCGGCAAAGAGGCGACTGGTCCGTCAAGCGGCCGAATACCGAGCCTTCGGGCTGGTACTTCGAGTTCGCTAATGAGTACTATCCCGACATCGACGATACGGCGATGGTCCTGCTGGCGTTGCGGCACGGCCGCAGCCGCGGCCAGGACGAGGTCGTCCAGCGCGCGGTCAACTGGCTCCTTGCCATGCAATCGCGCGACGGCGGCTGGGCGGCGTTCGACGTGGACAACGACTGGCAGGTGCTCAGCGATGTCCCCTTTGCCGACCACAACGCGATGCTCGATCCCACCTGCCCCGACATTACCGGCCGCGTGATGGACGCCCTCGTGGCCTGCGGCGTCTCGCCGGACCATGAGGCCGTTCAGCGCGGCGCCGATTACCTGTTGCGCACGCAGGAGCAGGATGGAAGCTGGTACGGCCGCTGGGGCGTGGACTACATTTACGGCACCTTCCTCGCCTTGCGCGGCCTGCGCGCCGCCGGGGTGAGCGATCGCGAAGCGTGCGTCTTACGCGCAGGCGAATGGCTCCGCTCCGTGCAGAACGCCGACGGCGGTTGGGGCGAAAGCTGCGAGAGCTACGACGGCAACTGTTTCGTGCCAGCCGGAAGTTCGCCTTCGCAGACAGCATGGGCCGTGCTCGGCTTGCTCGCCGGCGGCGATAGCGGCAGCAGTAGCGTCGTGAAAGGCGTCGAGTACCTGGTGGAAACGCAACGCGAAGACGGCGGCTGGGATGAGGAACTGTCCACCGGGACCGGCTTCCCGAAAGTGTTCTATCTCATGTACCACCTTTACCGTGACTCGTTCCCGACGTTGGCGCTGGCAACTTACCTGAAAGCGCGTGGATCGAGAGAGCGTGCGGCATGAGATTTCCGCTCTCGATGACGGCCGGCCTCGCCGGCTACATCGCCCGGAACAAATTCCGGCCCCGCCCCGAATGGCAGGTGGACCGCTCGTCGCAAGCGGACGCCGGCAACCCGTTCCGGATCATCCATAGCTCCGTTGGCCACGCCGCGCCACACCCGATGATCAGTAAGCGGTTCCCCATCGTGTTAATGCTGGAACCTTTGCACGCCTGCAACCTCACCTGCACCGGCTGCGGGCGCATCCGCGAATACGAGACCACCATCACGCGACAACTCACGCTGGAGCAGTGTCTGTGCGCCATTGACGACTGCGGCGCACCCGTCGTCTCCATCTGCGGCGGAGAGCCGATGCTCTATCAACCGCTGCCCGAACTCGTGCGCGACACGCTCGCGCGCGGCCGGCATATTTATCTCTGCACCAACGGCATGTTCATCCGCAAAAAGCTGGATGACTACCGGCCGGACGAGAAGTTCTTTTTCAACGTCCACCTCGACGGCATGGAGAAGACGCACGATATTTGCGTCGAGCGCACGGGCGTGTTCCGCGAAGCCATCGAGGGACTCAAGGCCGCCAAGGCGCGCGGGTTCAAGGTCTGCACCAACACCACGATCTATGCGCAGACCGACATGAACGAGATCGAGGAGTTGTTCGGCTTCCTGAAGCAGTTCAAAGTCGACGGCCACATGCTCTCGCCCGCTTACGGCTACTCGTCCGTGAACGATCGCGAGATCTTCATGACGCGCGACGACATCAACGAGAAGTTCAAGGACATTGACCGGCTGGCCAAGCGGTTCCCGCTGAACAGCACGCCGGTTTATCTCGACTTCCTGAAAGGCGAGCGGGATCTGCCGTGCACGGCGTGGGGCAACCCGACTTACAACGTGATGGGCTGGAAAGGGCCCTGCTACCTCATTACCGACGCCCACCACGAGACGTTCGAGGACCTGATGACCCGCACGCCGTGGGAGCAGTACGGCCACGGAAATGACCCCCGCTGCGAGCATTGCATGGTGCACTGCGGTTACGAACCGTCGGCCGCGCTGGGGATCAACGGCAAGATGGGCGACACCATTCGACTGCTGGAATGGGCCCTGCGCTGAGCCGGCGGTGAAGCCGGCGCTGGTAACGGGGGCAAGTGGTTTTCTCGGCTGGCATATCGCCCGGCTGCTGCTCGACGGCGGCTGGCGGGTTCGCCTGCTGGTGCGCCCGGCCAGCCAGGTGCGCGAATTGGATGGTACGGAGATTCGCCACGGCGATCTGCGCGATGCGGATTCCGTCGAACGGGCGGTGGCCGGGTGCGCTGTAGTTTTCCACGCCGCTGCCGATTACCGATTATGGGCGCGCAGGCCGGAGGAGATGTACCGGTCCAACGTCGATGGGACGCGCCATGTTTTGGCCGCCTGCCGGAAAGAGGGCGTCGAGCGGGTAGTGTACACCAGCACCGTTGGGTGCATCGGGCTCCCGAACGTTGGATTGGGAGATGAGGACACTCCCGTAAGTTTGGAGGACATGACCGGGCACTACAAACGATCCAAGTTCCTTGCCGAAGAGGTTGCGCGGGAGGAGGCTGTTACCGGTCTGCCCGTGGTAATTGTCAACCCCACCGCCCCGGTGGGCGACCACGACTTCAAGCCAACGCCGACGGGGCGGACCATCGTCGAATTCCTCCGCGGGAAGATGCCGGCCTACCTCGACACGGGTCTGAACGTCGTCGACGCGCGGGATGTCGCCCGCGGCCATTTGCAAGCCTGCGAATCGGGCGTGGCGGGCGAGCGCTACATCCTCGGCGGCGACAACCTGACGCTAGCGGAAATTTTTCGCGCCTTGGAGTCGCTGAGTGGAATCGCAGCCCCACGGCTGCGCATTCCCTATGGAGTGGCGCTTGCCGCCGGCGTGCTGAGCACCGGCTGGGCGTACCTGACGGGCCGGGAGCCGCGGGCGCCGCTCGAAGGGGTCCGGATGGCGCGCAAAAGAATGTTTGTGCGGTGCGACAAAGCGAGGACCAAACTCGGCTATGCATCCGCTCCTGCTGAGGTAGGGCTTCGTCGCGCGGTCGAGTGGTTCCGGGCAAACGGATATTGCGAGGCGTGAGAACGGTTTTGCTGGTGGCATCCGAAGCGAGAGAGTTCAACGGCCTGGTCGCGCGGCTGGGGTGGGTGCAGCGTCCGCGCATCCCGGTGGACTATGCCCGCGAAGCGATTCATCGTGGCGCGCGTTGGCTGCTGGCCGCCAATGGAATCGGCCAGCGGTTGGCCGTGCAAGCGGTTGAGCGCGTGATCGAATACGCGCCCGTGGATGCGTTCGTGAGCACCGGTTACTGTGGCGCCCTCGACCCGGCGCTCGCGCCGCTGTCGGTGCTGGCGGCGGATGAAGTCTCGACGATGGACGGATTCCGGCGCTATCCGGCGCAGCGGCTACCGCTGCCGGACCTCGCCACCGGGCTGATGCTAACCGCCGATCACATCGTAAGCAGCCCCGCCGAAAAGGCCGCCTTGCGCGTCCGCACCGGGGCCGTGGCAGTCGACATGGAGAGCGCCGCCGTGGCGGAGGCGGCCAGCCGCGCCGGAAAGCCGTTCTATTGTGTAAGGATCGTTAGTGACGCCGCCGATGAGGGATTCGGAATCGACCTTAACCGAGCTCGCGACACCGAGGGCCGCTTGAAGCCTTGGAAGGTTGTCCGGGAGGCGCTGAAGAAGCCCGCCCAGGGAGTCCCCGAACTGATCCACCTCCAGCGGCGCGCCGAACGCGCTTCCCAGATTCTAGGAGACTGCCTTGCCGACTGCGATTTCTGAAGTTGCAGCTCGCACGATGCGAGCCGCTGTCTACCAGGGCGAGGGCTGCATTGAGGTGGAGGAAGTCCCTATTCCAACCGTGGAGCCCGGCGAGATCCTGGTGCGGGTCGAAAGCTGCGGCATCTGTCACACAGACCTAAAAAAGATCGCCTATAACCTGCTGCCGCCGCCGCGAATCTACGGCCACGAGACGGCTGGCGTCGTGACCGAGTGCGGAGCCGGCGTCACCCGGTTCCAACCGGGCGACCGCGTGGTAGCCTTCCATCACATCCCCTGCCTGGAGTGCTTTTACTGCGAACGAAAGCTCTACGCGCAGTGCCCGGTGTACAAGAAAGTGGGCATCACGGCCGGCTATGAACCGGCCGGCGGCGGCTTCGCGCAGTACGTCCGCGTCATGGACTGGATCGTCGAGCGCGGCGTTGAGAGAATCCCGGACGGCGTTTCGTTCGACCAGGCCTGTTTCGTCGAACCCGTCAACACGTGCCTGAAGGCCGTGGCGCAACTCAATCCGCAGCCGGACGACACGGTGGTGATCCAGGGACAGGGACCGATCGGGCTGATCTTTACCCGGCTCGTGTCGCGCCTTGGCTGCCGCGTCATCGCCACCGACACCATCGAGGCGCGGCGGGCACTGGCTCGCAGTTTCGGTGCCAGTGTTGTTTGGGATCCACGCGAGCCCGGCCTGGCGGATCTTGTGAAGAACCGCACCGCCGGCCGCGGCGCCGATGGCGTAATCGTCGCGGCTTCCGCTCCCGGCCTCGTGGAAGAAGCCGTTGCGTGCACCCGGCCAGGCGCGCGCATTCTGCTGTTCGCCCAGACCTCGGCGAAAGAAATGATCCGTCTGAGCGGCGCCGACATCTGTGTGGGAGAAAGGTGTTTAATAGGATCGTATAGCGCCTCGGTCGACTTACAATCCGAATCGGCCCGCTTGGTTTTCAGCGGCGAACTCCGGGTGGAGGAACTGATTTCCCATCGCGTCCCGTTGAGCGACGTGACCAGCGGTTTTGACCTCGCGTTGCATCCGACGGATAAATCGTTGAAAATAATTGTTCAACCACAAAGGTGGTCCGTAACGTGACAAATGAAATGGTGGCTGCCGTCCTCTACGGCAAAGAGGACCTCCGAATCGAGTCGGTAGCCATTCCCCCAATCGAAGACGGCGATGTGCTGGTGCGCGTCCGAGCGGCGCTGACGTGTGGTACGGATGTCAAAGTTTTTCGCCGCGGCTATCATGCGCGCATGATCGTTCCGCCCGCACTGTTCGGTCACGAGTTGGCCGGCGATGTAGTTGCCGCCGGAGATGGCGTGGCGAAATTCCAGCCCGGCGACCGTATCATGGCCGCCAATTCCGCGCCCTGTAACCGCTGCCATTACTGCCGCAAGGGGTTGGAGAACCTCTGCGACGACCTGCTATTCAACAACGGCGCCTACGCCGAATACATGCGAATTCCGGCGCGCATCGTTGAGAAGAACACCTACCTGCTGCCGGATCACGTCACCTATCAAGACGCCGCGCTCAGCGAGCCGCTTGCCTGCGTGATGCGCGGGCTGGAGGAGACGGGCCTCCGTGCCGGTGACGACATCGCGGTAATCGGCCTCGGTCCGATCGGCCTGATGTTCGTCCGGCTGGCCAAAGTCGCCGGCGCGCGCGTCATTGCGATCGGCCGCCGGCAATCGCAGCTCACCAAGGCCGCCCGCCTGGGCGCCGACGAATTGCTGCTCACCTCGGACGAGGTGACTGATACCGTTCGGGACCTCACCGCCGGCCACGGCGTCGACGTGTGCATAGAAGCGGTTGGCGTGCCCGAAACCTGGGAGCAGGCGGTGAAAATGGTTCGCCGTGGCGGCACCGTCAATTTCTTCGGCGGCTGCCCGAACGACAGCCGCGTGACGCTCGACACGAACCTGCTGCACTATTCCGAGATCACCTGCAAGGCCAGCTTCCATCACACGCCGGGACACATCCGCAAGGCGCTTGACACCATCGCCCGCGGCGACGTCACGGCGACGGACCTGGTGAACCGCGTCGAACCGCTTTCCAACCTGCTCGAAGTGATGAAGCACCTCATGAGCCACAACGGGCACATGAAAACCGCCATCATCCCGTGACGGATGGACGCTTCCTCTACCCCAAGGAGTTCGTTCGCGGCGGCGCACTAACGCGTCCGCACTCGCTCGACGAATCGCTCGCCTATACGCGCTGGCTGGCCGGCGCGCACTACGAGAATTTCCACGTCGTCAGCTTTCTGCTCCCCAAACATCTCCACCAGGACCTTTTCAACGTCTACGCTTTCTGCCGCTGGGCCGACGACCTCGGCGATGAAATCGGCGATCCCCAGGAGAGCCTGCGCCTGCTGGCGTGGTGGCGCGAGGAACTGACCCGCATGTATGCCGGCGAGGCGGCGCACCCGGTCTACGTGGCCTTACGGGAAACGATTGTGCGGCGATCGCTGCCTCCCGAACCGTTCCATGATCTGATCACCGCCTTCGAACGCGACCAGACCGTCACCCGCTACGAGACCTTCGACGACCTGTACGGCTACTGCCACTACTCTGCGAACCCCGTCGGCCGCCTAGTCCTGTATTTGTGCGGGTACTCCGACACTGCCCGTCAGCAGCTCTCCGACTACACCTGCACGGCGCTGCAGCTTGCCAACTTCTGGCAGGACGTGGCCGTCGATCTCGAGAAGAACCGCATCTACCTGCCGCTCGCGCTGCTGCGCAAGCACGGCTGCCGCGAGGACGATGTCGTCGCGCGCCGGTTCACGCCGGCCTTCCGCGACGCCATGCGCGAAGCCATCTCCGCCGCTCGCGATCTCTTTCATCGCGGACTGCCGCTGGCGCGCCAAGTGAACCGCCGCCTCTCCCTAGACATCGAGCTGTTCAGCCGCGGCGGGCTGCTGATTCTCGACAAGATCGAACAACGCGGCTGCGACGTCCTCTCCGGCCGCCCGGCCATCTCCAAAGCCGATCGCGCCGCCCTCTTGTTGCGAACCCTGGCGAAGTGGGCCTTCACGAGGGCGGCATGAAGTGGGGCGGTCCCCCTGGACCGCGCCGGACGCCCTCGTCCGGCTTGACTGACCGCGCCCGCCTCGCCTCCTACCTCCACTGTCAGGAAATCACCCGCAATCGCGCCCGCAATTTCTACTACGGCTTCCGCCTGCTGGACCGCACCCGCCTCCAGTCGCTCTGCGCCATCTATGCTTTCATGCGCCACTGCGACGACTTGAGCGACGAAGGCGGCCCCGCCGAAGCCGCTCACGCGGCGCTCGAAGCGTGGCGGCACGAACTGAACGAAGCGCTCGCCGGCCGTTTCGGACCCAACCCCCTCTGGCCTGCCTTCCGCCACACCGTCGAACGCTACCGCATCCCCTTCCGCTACTTCCACGACATGATCGACGGCGTCTCCTCCGACCTCGCCCGCTCCCGGATCGAAACCTTCGACGAACTCTACCGCTACTGCTACCAAGTCGCCTCCGTCGCCGGCCTGTCGCTCATTCACATCTGCGGCTTTGAGGGCGCTGAAGCTCTCCGCTTGGCCGAAAAGTGCGGCGTCGCGTTCCAACTCACGAACATCCTGCGCGATGTGCGGGAAGACGCCCAGCACGGCCGTGTCTACCTGCCAGCCGAGGACATGGAGCGCTTCTCCGTTCCGGCTGAATTGTTGCGCGACGGAAAAGAGACGGCCGAATTCCGCTCCCTGATGCAATTCGAAGCCGGCCGCGCCCGCCGCTATTACGCCGAATCCCGCCCACTCATCGGAATGGTCAGCCCTTCCACCCGCCGCTCGCTGTGGGCGCTCATCGAAATCTACAGCCGCCTCCTCGACCGCATCCGAAGCGAAAACTACGCCGTCCTCAGCCGGCGCATCCGCTTGTCGGCCGCCGAGAAAAGCTGGATACTGCTTCGCGGGTTGGTCCGGGCATCGCCGATATGATACAGGAATAGGGCATGGTGTATCGCTGGGCCGTCCTGCTGCTCGCCGCCGGGCTGCACGCGGATGATCTGCGCGTCGGCGCAGCCGCCGTTAAGATCACGCCTCCGGCCGGCATCCCCATGGCTGGCTACTACAACATCCGGCTCGCCGAAGGCACGCACGACGACCTCTGGGCGAAAGCCCTGGTCCTCCAAACCGGCGAGAAGCGCGCCGCTATGGTCGCCTGCGACCTCGTTGGCATCGACCGCGATGTAATCGACGAAGCCCGCAAGCAGGTCCAGGCGGCCGCGGGCATCGCCCCCGAGCACGTCCTGATCAGCGCCACCCACAGCCACACCGGTCCGCTGATGAGCCGGCGCTTTCTCGCCAACGCCCCGCCGGAACCGCTGCGCCTCGCCGAACAGTTCCGTGCGCAGTTGCCCGTCAAGATCGCCGAGGCGGTGAAATCGGCCTCGGCCGCCGCCGTGCCCGCTCGGGCGCTGCGCGGCCTCGGCCACGAAGAGAGCGTTGCCTTCTACCGCCGCTTCCTCATGAAGGACGGCACCGTGCGCTTCAACCCCGGCAAGATGAATCCCGACATCGTCCAGCCGGCCGGCCTGATCGATCCCGACCTCGCCGTCGTCCGATTCGACGCCGCTCCGGACAAGCCGTTGGCTACTTACGTGAACTACGCCCTCCATCTCGACACGGTCGGCGGCATGCACTTTTCGGCCGACTACCCGTTCTGGATGGGCAAACTGCTCGCCAAGCTCTATCCCGGCATGACGGCGCTGTTCACCATCGGGGCTGGCGGTAATATCAACCACATTGACGTCAAGAGCCGCGAACCGCAGAAGGGCCACGAAGAAGCGCGGCGCATTGGCACGGTGCTCGCCGGCGAAGTGTTGAAGACCATGACGCGGCTGAAGCTCGTCGAGCCGCTGCCGTTGCAGACGGCCACCGAGACCGTCGGCCTGCCGCTGCCGAAGCTCTCCGCCGAAGAGATCGCTAAGGCGAAGGCTACCGCCGCGACCTTCGGCAAGGAAGGCCAGGCGCCGTTCTACGACTTGGTCCATGCGTTCAAGGTTCTCGACGTCGACGCGCGCAAGGGCAAGCCGCTCGAAGCGGAGGTCCAGATCATCGCGCTCGGTCCGGAGTTGGCCTGGGTCGCGCTGCCGGGCGAGATCTTCGTCGAACTTGGCGTGGCGATCAAGAAGGCGTCGCCGTTCCGGCAAACCATCATCGTCGAACTCGCTAACGGCTCCATCAGCTACGTCCCAACGAAGAAAGGCTTCACCGAAGGCTCCTACGAGGCCATCAGCGCCCGCTTCGCCCCCGGCGGCGGCGAAATGCTTGCCGATACGGCCATCCGTATGCTCGCCGCGCTGCACCGGAGCGTGAAGCAACGCTGAAACGAGGTCCTGCAATGAATCGAAGACAACTTCTCGGCGGACTCCTGGCAGCCTCTTCCACGCTGGCCGCGCAGCGACGCCCCCAGGTGCCGCCGCTCCGCCGCATCTCCGGCGCCAAGCCGCGCAACGTCATCTTCGTCCTCACCGACGACCATCGTTACGACGCGATGGGCTTTCTCAAAGGCCAACCGTTCCTCGAAACCCCGGTGATGGATTCCATGGCCCGCGAGGGCGCGTTCTTCAAAAACGCGTTCGTCACAACCTCGCTGTGCAGCCCGAGCCGCGCCACCATTCTCACTGGGCGGTATGCGCACGGTCACCGCATCGTCGATAACAATACGCCCATTCCGCCTGGCACCACGTTCTTCCCGCAGCACCTGCAACGGGCCGGCTACCGGACGGCGTTTGTCGGCAAGTGGCACATGGGCCACGAGGACGACAGCCCGCAGCCCGGCTTCGACCATTGGGTCAGCTTCCGCGGCCAGGGCACTTACCTGCCGAGCGCCAACGGTCTCAACGTGAACGGCCAGCGTGTGCCCCAGAAGGGTTACATCACCGACGAACTTTCCGACTACGCTCTGGACTGGCTCCGCCAGCACGACAGATCGAAGCCCTACTTCCTGTACCTCTCCCATAAGGCCGTCCACGCCGACTTCGTTCCCGCCGAACGCCACAAAGGACGCTACGCGAACGCGGAGTTCAAGTTTCCGCCGACCATGGCGCCGACCGGAGACATGGCGCGCCACCGCCCCATGTGGACCCAGAACCAGCGCAACAGTTGGCACGGCGTCGAGTACCCGTATCACTCCGACCTCGACATCGTCGAATACTACAAACGCTACGCCGAATCCCTACTCGCCGTCGACGAGTCGCTCGGCCGGGTCATGGACGAGTTGCGCAAGCGTGGCGAACTGGACTCCACCCTCATCGTTTACATGGGGGACAACGGCTTCGCGTTCGGCGAACATGGCCTCATCGATAAGCGCACTGCTTATGAAGAGTCGATGCGGGTGCCGATGCTGGCCCGTTGTCCCGAGTTGTTTGAAGGCGGCAAAATCGTGCCCCAGGTCATCGCCAATCTCGATATCATGCCGTCGATCCTCGGCGCAGCCGGATTGCAGCCGCCCAGTGGCCTCGACGGCCGCAACTTCCTCCCGCTCCTCGAAGGCAAACAAGCATCCTGGCGCGACGAACTGCTCTACGAATACTACTGGGAGCGGGACTATCCGCAGACGCCAACCGTCCACGCCCTCCGTGGAGATCGCTACAAGTTCATCCGCTATCACGGTATCTGGGACATCGACGAACTCTACGATCTCCAAGAGGACCCGCTCGAAAGCCGCAACCTGATCTTCGAGGAAAAGCACGCCGCGCTTGCCAGGGAGATGCGCGCGCGGCTCTTCAAGATCCTCGAAGAAACCGGCGGCCTCAACATGCCGCTATGGCCGGATAGCGGCGGCACGCAAAACCTCCGCCACCCGGACCGCTCCAAAGGCGCCGACTTCCCACCCGAGCTCTACCGCCGCCCCCGCCGGTAAGTGAAGCACCCCCATAGGCTTGTCTTCCGCGGGAGCTGGTGGTGCACTCACTTTGGCGTGCTGAGGCGGCAATCGTGCCGCCTCTTGTGCATTCCTGTGCAGGAGCTGTGCTAAGAGGGCGGCTCCAATCGGTCGGCCGGACTGCGTTCCGCTTCGCGCCATCCCCCCACTATTTCTCGCGTATTCAACAGTGGGAACGTGTATCGCAAGGCGCCTAGCCGCATCCCTGCTCACCCTGATGGCCCTCGCCGTCGCGGCGTACGCTCAGACCGGCCGCGACCTCCGCGTACAGAAGATCGCGCCCCAAACGCTCCCCGATCAGCGGACCCGCTGGGCGCTAGTGATCGGCGTCTCCTCCTACCCGAACGTTCCGCCCAACCTCCAACTTCGC
>CAYPUQ010000005.1:0-21520 GCA_964413655.1 uncultured Solibacteraceae bacterium
AGCGGATTCCGGCCATGCTTCGGCTACTGCAAGACATTGTCACCGACGTAGGAGCAGAAATCGGCGAAGACAATCCCCTGCGCCAGGTGATCGTCAATACTCATTCGCCCGCTGTCGTAGCGCAAGTTCCATACGACAGTCTTTTGTTGGCCGAGCATCGCGAGGTTGTTCGGGACGGCGAGCGCTTTAAGGCGCTTTCCTTTTCCGGTCTTCCCGGAACTTGGAGATCCCATTCTCCCGACTTCCGCACGTTGTCGCGCGGAAAGATGCTCGCTTACCTGAATCCCGCGAATCCCGAAGCTGGCGGCGGCAAGCGCGTCATCGACCGCCCCGACCTTCAGATGCTACTCCCGTTTCTCAGCGAGAGCGCGTGAGCGAAGTCACGTACACGTTACTTACCGACGGCAGCTCGGATGCTTGCCTTATGCCCATTCTCGACTGGCTCCTCAAATCGAACGAGGTTCGCTGTGCGATTCAGAGAGAGTGGGCCAACCTGAGCCTGCTGCGCCGGAAACCAGTTGGGCTGGCGGAACGAGTCGAGAGATCACTGGAACTCTACCCCTGCGACCTGCGTTCGTTCACCGCGACGCGGAAAGGGAACCACCTGCTGTCCGCCGAAACGAGATACAAGAAGCGATGGTCGCCATCGAACCCGAACGCCTCCCTGCCTGGGTGGCTGTGATCCCGGTGCGCATGCAAGAAGCATGGCTCCTATTCGACGAAGCTGCTATCCGGCGCGCGGCTGACAACCCGGCGGGCCGGACTCCCCTTGGTCTGCCACCGCTGACTCAATGCGAGGGACTCCCTGACCCGAAAGCTCTGCTCCACGAAATTCTCCGTGAGGCCAGCGGCCTCGGCGCACGTCGCAGGGAGAAGATGAACGTCTCACGGGCCGCTCGCCGCATCCCTGATTTCATCGGCGACTTCACCCCGCTCCGATGCCTGCCCGCCTTCGCCACCCTCGAAGCAGATATCGGCGAAGCCATCCAGCGCAACAGCTGGAACCGCCTCCAGTAACCCTACCCGATCTCCGCCACCACATACGGCGACCGGTAATCTCGCGTCAACATCTGGTTCGCCTCCGGATCCGCCACAAACCGCTCCGCCTCCGGATCCACCGTCAACCGCCGCCCGGTCCGGTACGCGATGTTCGCCAAATGGCACAGCGCCGCCGCCGCCACGCCCACCTCGACATCGGCCGTCAGCTTCCGGTGATCCCGGTGCTTCACCGCATCCAGGAAATTCTGCATGTGCGGCTGCGGGTCCCAGGTCCGCTGTTCGCGCTGCTTCTCCTGGACCGCCACCTCGCGCTTCTCGCCCTTGTACACCGTGAATCCCTGCGGATGCACCTCCATCACTCCTTCGCGGCCGAAGAACAGGTTACCCGTCAGGCTCGGTCCGCCGAATGGCAGATTGCCCTCGGCCAGCGTTTGCAGATTCCGCACTTCGAACTGAATCTCGGCGCCACCGTACTCGAATACGGCCGTCTGGGTGTTCGGCGTCTCCTGATCGTCGTCCCAAAGGTACTTCCCGCCCGTCGAACTCACCGCTTTCGGAAACGGCTTCTCCGGCTTCAAGCCCCACAGGCAAATGTCCATCTCGTGAACGCCCTGGTTGCCGATGTCGCCGTTGCCCGTGTCCCAAAACCAGTGCCAGTTGTAGGCGAAGCGGTTCATCGTGAACGGACGCATCGGCGCCGGTCCGAGGAACAAGTCCCAATCGATCCCCGGTGGAACCTCCGTCACCGGCGTCCGTCCGATTGACCGCCGCCACCGGTAACACAGCCCCCGCGCCAAGTACACTTTCCCGATCGCGCCCTCGTGCAGCAGCCGCATCGCCTCGATCTTGTGCCCGATCGTCCGGCTCTGCGACCCCACCTGCACCATCCGTTTGTGCTTGCGAGCCGCCGCCAGCATCTGCCGACCCTCGAAAATGTTGTGACTCGCCGGCTTCTCGATGTACACGTCCTTGCCGGCCTGGCACGCCCAGATCGTCGACAGCGAGTGCCAGTGGTTCGGCGTCGCGATCGACACCGCGTCGATTTCCCTGTCCTCGAAGAGCTTCCGCATGTCGCGGTACTCCTTCGCCTTGTGCCCCTGGAGCTTGCCCACCATCGCCTGCGCCCGTTCGAGCGCCGCCTGGTTCACGTCGCACAATGCACCCAGCCGCGCCGATCCCGTCGCCGCCATGGTGTTCACGTGATCGCGTCCGCGTCCGCCGAGCCCGACCACCGCCAGGTTCACCCGGTCGTTCGCGCCGAGGATCGGCCGCGCCTGCGTCGCAATGGCGGCCGCCGCCGCTGTCTTCAGAAACGTTCTACGATCGTCCATGTTCAGAAACTCCGTGGTCCCAATGTCATCACATCGTCCACCTGCATGGTCTCCTTTACCACGTAGGCTTCGCCGTATTTTACTCCGATGAGATTGCCGTAGTACCGCGCAATCATCGCGAGCCGCTCGCGAACTTCTTCGGGCGCGGGGAACAAGTCGTTGGCCGTCTCGCTCGCGCCGTATTGTGACTCATACGCCAAGAGCGCCGACATCCGCCGCTCGAACTGCGCCGTAATGTCCATCACGAAACTCGGCTTCACGTTGGCATACTGGCACACGTAGATCACCTTGCGCGGCCGGTGCGGCTCCGTGTATTGATCCAGTCTCCGCAGTCCTGCCGCGAACGCCGCCTCGTAGCCGAGTTCGCACGCCCGGTAGTGGTCCGGATGCCGCGCCTCCCAATACGGTAGTATCAGCAGCCGCGGTTTCACCCGCCGCAGTTCGCCCGCAATGCTCATCCGTGCGGCGATGTTGTTCTCCAGCCGCGCATCCGGCAGGTGCATGTTCGCGCGATACGAAACGAGCATCCGCCGCCCGGCTTCCTCGGCTTCTTGGAGCCGTATCTCCGGCGTGCCCCGGCTGCCCATGTCGCCCGCCGTCAGGTCCAGCACGCCGGTCCGGTATCCCATCTCCGCCAGCTTGATCAGCGTGCCGCCGCAGGTCTGTTCCACGTCATCCGGATGCGCGGCCAGGGCCAGCGCATCCACCGGCTGCACGTCTTCAATGTCCGTGTAGGGGTTTCTCATGAAGTCTCGAAAGGATCTACCAGCGCACCCGATAGTAGTTGTGGGATCGCTTCCGCGCCATCGCCCTTACTAGCGCCATGCCCGCGATGAACCCGCCGGCGTGCGCCCACCACGCGATCCCACCCTGGCTGATATCCTGCGTCGCCAGCGAACCGACGCCGGAGAACAACTGGATCACGAACCAATAGATAAGGATCAGCCACGCCGGTAGCTCGACGGTCGTGATGAAGACAAACAGCGGCACGAGCGTCAGAATGCGCGCGTGCGGAAACTTGATGAGGTACGCGCCCATCACGCCCGCGATTGCGCCGCTCGCCCCGATAGTCGGAACCCGCGAGTCGAGGTTTGTAGCAAGGTGCGTTGTTCCGGCCGCCAGGCCGCACAGCAAGTAGAACGCCAGGTACCGCCACGACCCGAGCGCGTCTTCCACGTTGTCGCCGTAAATCCACAGAAACCACATGTTGCCGATCAGGTGCATCCACCCGCCATGCAGGAACATCGACGTGAAGAGGTCCCGCACCTGGAACTGCGCCGGCACCATCCCGTAGTAGCCTACAAACACATTCCGGAACTGGGGCTCCATCGCTACCGTGTACAGGAAGATCAGCGCGTTGAGGGCGATTAATGCAATCGTCACCACCGGCCTGGAGTAACTGGGATGCGAATCGCGCAGGGGAATCATGCTGGAGGTTACGGCGCGCGCGGCGCCTCCTATTCATCAGACCACACGGCGGCAGCTTTCCGGTACCTTGATGGATGACCCCGATGAGATGGACAAGAAGAGACCTGCTGCGCGCCGCGGCCGCCGCGTCTATCGGCTGCGCGAGCCGGGCGCAGGAACCCATAGCGGCGGTTCGTTCGCACCTGGACCGCATCGTCTCCAGCGCCGCCGACGTGTACGGCCCGAGGAACACGCCGATGTGGGTCGCCTCGCTCGACACCCGCACCGGACGCTATCCGGAAGACGCGCCGAAGGCGCGCGCGGGCCAGCGCGTCTACCGCCAGATCGACGCGCCGTTCGGCAGCACCATCTACTGGGACCAACCGCAGCTCGTCGCGGCGCATGCCGTCGCCAAACTGACCGGCGAACGCAAGTACGCCCGCGCCGCCCAGGACTACGTCCGCTACTTCCTGGCGCACTGCGTCGACGCGGATGGTCTGTTCGAGTGGGGCGCACACCGCTACTACGACGTCTTCCAGGACGAGGCAGTCCGCTTCACGGGCGGCTATCACGAAATGCGGCCGATTCCGCCGGCCTGGCAGTTGTTCTGGGACGCGTCTCCGAAGATCACCGCCCGCGCCATCGAAGCCATTCGCCGGCAGCATATCTTCGACGCGGAGACCGGTGGCTTCAACCGCCACGGCGACGGCAAACCCGGACACGCCTTCTTCGAAGCCGGCGGCATCCTCGCCGAAACGCTCGCCTGGTACGCCCGGCGCGCCCGGCGGAACGAATTCGCCGATGTCGCACTCCGTGTAGCGCAGTACAGTTTTCGCTCACGGAACCCGGAAACGGGCCTGCTCGAAAACGACCCGACCTCCCAGCGTTGGGACAAGCTCGTCTGCACATCCGAGGTCGGTCTCTGGGCCGGCTGCCTGCTCCGCGCCGGCGATCTCACCGGGCGCGAGGAGTTCATCGGAATGGCCCGCGACGCGCTGCTGCCCTGGCTGCGTTACGGCTTTGACAGCAAGGCGAAGCGCTACTACGGACAGTTGCGCGTGAAGGACGGGATGCCGGTGCTCACCGGCAAGCAGCCGGGTCCAACCGAATACTACCCCGGCGACTACTCCGACATCTGGAACGCGAACTTCCCCACCCACGACTACCCGATGGCGCTGGCCGAAGCTTGCCTGGAACTGTGCCGCCGCACCAGGGCCGAGGAGTTTGAACAGGCCGTGCATCGCTGGGCCGCTATCGTCGAGGAATCGACAGTGCCCGAAACGGCCGCGCACGGTCGCGGCGCCTACGCCGAGTTGTTTGGCCGGCAGATGCATTTCCTGGTCGGCGCCGCGGAGACATTCGGCAACGAAAGCTACCGCCAAGCGGCCCACCGCCTCGCTGCCGCCGCCATGAAGATCCTCTTCACGAACGGCATGTTCCGCGGCCACGCCGGCGAGGACCGCTACGACGCGGTCGATGGCGTCGGCTATCTCCTCCTTGCGCTTCTCTACCTCGAAACCGGCCGCCGCGACGATTACTTCGGCTTTGGCTTCTGATCGGCGCAGCGCGCGGCGAAATCCGGCTGCACCCGCCGTTCCGCCCGGCCCATCAGCGTCCGCACTTCGTCAAGCGAAGCGATCCGGCCGCGGGCGCCGATCGCCGTGCAGTTCAGCGCGGCCATCGCGTTGCAGAAGTCGAGCGTGTCCTCAATGGACATCCCTTTCAGCACGGCGTAGCAATACGCCCCGTGAAAGATGTCCCCGGCTCCCGTGGTGTCCACGCAATTCACCACAAACGCGGGCGAGTAGACGAAGCGCCTGTCCACTCTCGCGAGGCACCCCTGCGCACCCAGGGTCATCGCCGCTACCTTCATGCCGAACTCTTCCTGCATCAGTTCGAGCGCCCGAAACGGATCGCGCTCATTCGTCCAGTTCGGCGGGAACTCTGAACTCGTCACCAGGTGATCCACGTAAGGCAGCACACGGTCGAAACCATGGTAGATGGTGTCCACGTCCACTGTCACTGGAATGCCGTGTTCTCGCGCGATCCGCGCCGCCCGCTCGACGGCGGCGGTGTCGTGACCGTCGATGTGCAGCAAGCGTGCGCACGCGATCATCTCGGGCTTGATCTCGTCCGGCTCCAGCCGGAGTTCATCCGGCCGCCGCCACAGTACCGTTCGCTCGCCCGTCGTCCGGTCGATCACGATATAGGCCGACTGGTTCGCGCAGCCTTGACGCACCTGAACGTCGCTCAAATCGATGCCCGTGTCGAGCAGGCTATTCATCTGAATCCGGCCGCGCTCGTCGTCGCCCATCGTGCCGATGTACTTCACCCGCAGACCCAACCGCGCGCAGGCCACCATCGCGCTGGCCACCTGGCCGCCCGGACTCAGCATCTCGTCGTCGAACGGCTCCTTGCCCGCGTAGGCGGGAAAGCGCGGAACCAACAGCAGGGTATCGGTGGCGTTGAGACCGACACCCACCACGTCGAACTCGGACATAAACACTCGAATGTAACACGCCGTACAATACCCCTATGACCATGCTTTCCCGGCGCGGCGCTCTCGGTCTGCTCGGCGCGCTGCCGGGCCTGTCTCTCGCCAACGATTCCGGCCCCGAGCAGAGCCTGTTCGACGGCCGTACCCTCGATGGCTGGACCGTCCGCGAGGGCCCCGAATCTGCTTTCTACGTCTCCGAAGGGTCCATTGCCGGCAGCCCCACCGCCGCCTATCCGGCGTGGCTCCGTTCCGATCGCCAATACGAGAACTTCGACTTCCGCTGCGAATTTTCGCTCCGCGGCTGGTGCGACGGCGGCCTCCTCTTTCATGCGCCGGAACATGGGCCCCGAACCTCCACCGGCTTCAAGGTCAGCCTGTTCCACCAGATGGACAAGGAACCGATGCGCAATTCGATGGGGTCCATCTATCCCCTGGTGCCGCCGCGGCTGGTCAACGTGAAAGGCAAGGGCGAGTGGAACCCGCTGCGCATCCGCATGGACTGGCCGGCACTTCAAGTCTGGGTGAACGGCGAACAGATCCACGACCTCAACGTCGAAAACCATCCTGATCTTCGCTACCGCCTGCGCTCCGGCTACTTCGGTATCGAGACGCTCACCTACCCGCTCCGCTTTCGCAACGTGTACGTCCGCGAACTGCCGTCGAAGACGAAGTGGGAAACGCTATACGGGCAGCCTTCGGACCTCGACAGGTGGACCGTCACCGAATCCGTCGAGCGGGCGCCGGCGCGGTTCGAGACATTCGGCCACATCCTGCGCGGGGACGGCCTCGGCAACCTCGCGACGAAAGAGACCTACCGCGACTTCGCGCTCGAAATGTACGTGCGCGGCGCATTCCATCACAACGGCGGGCTGCTGTTTCGCGGCGCTCCGGGCGCGCGCCGCTATGAAGTGCAAGTCCACGATGTCGAGGAAGCGCACTACCCCACCGGTTCGCTATACGGTTTCGAGCGTTCACGCTATCCCCGCATCCGCACCGAGGAATGGTTCCTCTTCCAGATCTGGGTAAAGGATCGCTGGTGCCTCGTCCGGGTGAACGGCGAGAACGTGATGGAATACGACCGTCTCGAAAACCTCACCGCCGGACCGATCGAACTCCAGGCGCACCAAGCCGGCCGTTGGATCGAGTACAAGCATGTCCGCGCGCGCCGGCTTTGACGGCTACTTCGGCGGCGGCAGCAGCTTCATGTCGCCGGGCAGCATGAATAGCGAGTCGTCGAGATTCTGGTTGATCTCGACACTTTCCGAGAATTGCTCGAAGATTCGTTCGCCATTCCGTTCGCGGCGGATGACGAGCGGCCACTGCACGCCGCCGCCCACGTCGCGAAACTTGTCGAAACGCGTTAGCTCTTCGAAGCGCTCGCGCGTCTTCGGATCGCGCCGCACCCACGTCTGCACGAGCGGTAGTCTGGTGGTCCGGTGGAAATGCACCGTGATGCTGTCGTTGTTCGAATCCCAGATCTCGACGATCTCCACCGGCTGATTATCCACGATGTCGGTACCGCGAAACTGCATGCCAAGGCCGGGCTCGTTCAGCCGCTGGCGCAGGATATAGAGGAAGTTGCGGCGCGTCGTATCGAGATTGCGCGCCACCACGTCGGCCGGCATCGGCCGGGCGCCGCGAAACGTGATCTCGTACGCCTTTCCCTCCTCGTTGAACAGGTACGCGAAGATCTCCTTGTCCTTGCCGAACGACTGGCGCTCGCGGGCGTACACGGCGTTCACATCCGGTGGATCCGCCGGCGTCAAATAGCGGGTCGAAATCGTCGCCACCGCCAAGCCGCGCAGCCGCTGCTGGTAGAAGCTGTAGACGCGCCCGCGCTCGACGCGGTCGCGCATGGCGAGGAACTTCTCCCCGCCAAGCACCGCGAGCGACTCCTCGACGATGCGCTTGCCCCGTTCCTGGTCGGTCTCCCCGGCCAATAGCAGCGGGATAAGAAACAACGCGAACCTTGTCATGGTCTTCCGCTCAACTCTTCTTCGGTGACGCCCGAATTGACGCTTGCTTCCACCAGCGTATACTCGTCGGCGCCCTGCCCGCTCCGCAGTATCGTGTACCGCGCCGGCGCCTTGACGCCGTCCACGTCCCGCCACCCGGTGATCAGTTGATCGGCTCCGGGATACGAGTACTTGAGCGGCAATCCCGTCTCGGAATCCACGACGATGCGGACACTCTGCTCTTTCCGGTCGCCAACGTACACGGCGCCGGCGCCAAGCGAGGTCACAAGGTGCTCCGCATTCCGATCGGCCAATGGCAGCACGCAAAACGTGCGGAACAGTTCGCCTTGAACCCGCCGCACTGTCTCCGGTGCGAGGCTGCGCGGATTCGGGCCCGTAGCCGACCACCCGATCTTTCCGTTGTAGAAGACGGTGGCCCGGCCGCTCGGGAGTTGCTGGTCCTGCCGCAAGACACCCACGCGCAGCCAGCGCGTTCGCACCCGAGCCGGTCCGCTGCCGCCGAGTTCCGCGTCGTAGACGAAGTCATAGTCGCGAACCGCCGCCAAACGGTCCGCACCGCCGAGAGCGGCCTGAATCCGGCGCAGAATTTGCACGCCGGCTCGCTGTGCCTCCTCGTCCTCCGGCGGATCGCGAAGCTGGGCCGGCGGCATCGTGCGATCCACCGCCTTCACCGGCAGTCCGAGCGAAGCCACTGGCCGGTCGAAGTAGTTCTGGTTACCCGCAATCACAACCATCGTGCGCGCCGGGTCGCCCCCCTCACGCGCCGCGCGTGTCACTTCCGCCGCCGTCACAGCGCTTAGGCGCACCGGATACTGAAGAACCTCCTCGACGGGAGTATTCCTCAACTGAGCAAGCCCCATGTACCGTATGACGGCGGCTGGACCGCTCGCGTTCCGGAGGTAGCTGTGTAGCGCCCGGGCGCGCGCTTCTTCGAGGTCGTCGGATGACGGGGCTTCCGAGCGCAGCCGTGTCAGTTCCGCCTGGATGGCCGCGACTGCCTCCATCGTGCGGCCGGCGCGAACCGAGCCGGCGACGAGGATTGCGCCGACCGTTTGCGCCGTGAAGTCGCGCGGTTCGGCGAGTTTGGTTTGCAGTTTCGTAATTGCACTCTTCAACACAAGCTGCGCCAGAACGTCGAGCGCCGGGCGCGGCCTGTCCAGGAATCCGAGAGCGAAGAAGCTACGGTCGGAACCGCTTTGATCGTCGAGATGAATCGCCGGTTCCGGGCCAGTTTCACGCGGACGGGGCGCCTCGACCGGCTCGCCGCCGGGCGTCCACGAAGCGAACAGCGCTGTGAGACGTTCCTTGAACACGGCCGAGTCGAAGTCGCCGTAAAGAGCGACGACCGTACTTGACGGAACAAATTGCCGCCGGTAGAACGCCAGTATGGCTTCCCGCTCGATGTCGTCTGCGTCTTGTAACTCCGGACGCCTGCCGAACGGCGAGTCGCGGCCGTATAACTCTTCACGCGCCACGCGGAGGACGATGCGGGCCGGATCGCTGTTGCGAGACACGATAGCGGTGCGGAGCCGATTCTTTGCCAACTCGACGGCATCGATCCGGAAAGCCGGGGCGGTCAGCGCTTCGGCGAAACGCGGCAGCGTGACGCCGATCTCAGAAGAAAGGCACTCGAAGCTCAACTCGGTGACGTCGTCGCTCACGGTGCTTCGCATATCGCCCGCGAGGCTGGCGGCTACTACCGATGCGAGCCCTGCTTTTCCCTCCGGGTCCCATAGGCGTCCGGTCCGAACCAGGGCGAAGCCGTGAATCTTCGGCAAGTCCCGGTCCGCCGCTAGCAAGACGCGTAACCCATTGGGTAAGGTGAAGGTTTCGACGGCCGGCGCACGGATCGGGTCAACAGCCGGAAACCGCAGGCCCAGCGTGACCGCGGGCGGCTTGTCTTGCGGCTGGGCCCCGCCGGCCGCCACCAACAGGAGCGCCGCAGCAAGAATCCGTGTCACGGGCCGATCCATCCGGCAGCCACCGGTCCGGCGCCGAAACATTGCGAAGCGATCCGCTGCACATCGGCGGGCCCCGCCTCGCGCAAACGTTCCAAATCGGCGAACACCGCGTTCCACGCTCCGCGGAGCGCTTGCGCGATGGCCAACCGGCCGGCGAGCCCGGGGTTGTCCTCAATCCTCGCGAGGAGACTGGCTCGCGCCAGCGTGCGGGCCTGTTCCACATCCTCCTCGCCAAGCGGTCGCGAAGCCAGTTCGTCCGCGATCCCGCGGATCGCGTCTTCCACTTCCTGGTGACCGCGGCCGAGCGCGGGAATCGCGCTGACGTAGACCAGACTGGGGTGGCGCTGCCCGGGGTAGGCGGCCACTGCCGCCAGCCGGCGGACCATGCGGCTGTCGCGAACAAGCGAGCGATGGGCGTAAGACCGCGGACCACCAGTGAACAGCGCCACCAGGAGGTGCAGGAGCGTCCAGTCGGGCGATGCCACCGGCGGTGCGGGCCACGCCAGAGCCACCAAAGGCTCGGTTTGCAGGCGAAGCCGGGTGCGCTCCGCGCCGTCGTTCCTTCGCTGATCGGGAGCGCGGCGCTCCGGAACCGGACGCGCCGGGATCGGACCGAAGTAGCGTTCGGCGAGGGTCCGAGCCTGGGAGGCCGTAATGTCGCCCGCGATGGCGATCGTAATATTGGGCGGCGAATACCACGCGCGGAAGAAAGCTTCCGCGTCGGCGGTTCGCAGCTCGCGAAGCTGTTCTACCGGGGCGCGCAGCAAGCGGTACGGATGATCGCCGAGCGCTTTTCCGAGCATCGACTCCTGCAACTGCAACTCGCGCCGCTGATTCCAGCGGACGTTCTGCTCCGCTCGCAGCGCCTCGCGCTCGTAGTAGAAATCGCGAAAGCTGGGGTTGCGCAGCCAACTGGACTGGATCAGGAAGAACAACTCGGCTCGGTTCGATGGCAGAGTGAAGTGGATGTGAGTGTAGTCGGGTTCCACAACTGCGCCGAGGCTGCTGCCGCCGTTGCCCTCCACCACCGTGCGATACCAGTCCGGCCATGCCAACGCCCGCGCGCGCTCCATCGCCATCTTGAAATTCACCTGCCGGAACTGCGCGTCTTGCAGGGCGGATGCGGACTGCTCACCGGCACTGGATTGCAGCGGGGTGTAATGGGCCTCTACCTCGGTGAGAGTTTTCTTTTCCAAGGCGGCATTGCGGCTGCCGAGATCCGCCGACCCTTTCACCCAGAGGCGCTCGAACATCCGCCCGATACCGGCTTTGCCCGGCGGTTCGTCCGCCCATCCGGCGGGAACCGCCATGCTGAACGAGGCGAGCGGCACGCTGCGCCGTTCCGCGACGATGACGCGCAGACCGTTCGACAACGTGAAATCGCTGACCCGGCGGGCCAGCCCAATCGGCTCCGCGGACCCTTCAGCGGTAGCCGGGCGGAGACCGCTGACAAAAGGCGCAAGGAACAGACCGCTCGTGAAAAGCCGCCGCCTCATGATGTGGGTTTCTATTACTCGTAGCGTAGCGCGTCCACCGGATCGAGGCGGGCGGCTTTACTGGCGGGCCAAATGCCGAAGAACAGGCCGATGCCGACGGATACAACGACGCCCATCGTGACCGCCCATAGCGGAACGGCGGTGGGCAACGATGGAAAGGCCAGTCCGGCGCCGAGCGAAATCATCCAGCCGAACATCATGCCGATCAATCCGCCCATGAACGTCAGGACCACGGCCTCGGTCAGAAACTGGGTGACGATGTCGAACCGCCGCGCGCCGACAGCCTTCCGAATGCCGATCTCGCGCGTCCGCTCTGTCACTGAAACCAACATGATGTTCATGACGCCGATGCCGCCAACCAACAGCCCGATGGAGCTGAGGACAACCATGACGATCGTAACTGTTGACGTGACGCGCCGGAAGTCTTCCACCATTTGCTCGGCGGTCGACATCGCGAAGTTGTCCGGCTTGTCGTGGGGGACACGCCGCTGGATGCGCAACACCGCGCGAACTTCATCTTGAGCGGCGGCCAACTTGCCTTGCTCGGCGACCACGATCAGCATGTGTTCACGCGCATTGGGAAAGAGCTTCCGCATCGAGTGGTACGGCAGCAGAAAGCGATTGTCGTTCTGCCCAGGAAAGGAGGCCGAGGGCCGCTTCATTACGCCGATCACCTCGAACTGGTGGCCGTCGATTTCAACCCATTTGCCCGCTGGGTCGATGTCGGCGAACAACGCGCGGTGGGCGTCCTCACCGATCACGACCACCGGGCGGCGGTGACGACTCTCGGCGTCGGTAAAGAACCGGCCATATTTCATCTCCGCCTGGCCCCCGAAAGCGTAGCCTTCTTCAGTGCCGCCGAGATCGATCTGAAACAGATCATTGCTCTTGTAACGGGCCCGATGGATCATGTTCCAACTCGGGAACAGATAGGGGCTGACATGCTCGACCGATGGACAGCGCTCGGCGATGGCCTGGGCGTCTTCGTAACTGAGTGGTTTCCGCAGGCGCTCTTCCGCGGAAAGGTGTCCGGCACGGAAACCGATGCGGAACTTGAAGACAATCAGGGTCTCGGTGCCAAAGCTGCGCAGGATGTTCGTGATGGCACCATCGAGGCCGGCCAGGATGGAGCCGACGCCGATGATGGTCCCGGTGCCGATCACGACCCCCAACACCGTCAGGGCCGCCCGCAGTTTGTGTCCCCACAGCGTTTGGAGGGCCAGCCGGATGGAGGAGCCGAACGGTGACGTGCGCTTCATCGTTCCACTCGCAACGCCTCGATTGGATCGAGTTTCGAGGCCCGGCTAGCGGGGTAGATCCCGAAGAAAAGTCCCACGCTGGCCGACAGTAACACCGCGACGACCACGGCGGACAAGGGCATGGACATGGGGACCGGCGTAACGTTCCGCACCAGCACCGCGATCAACGCGGCCAGGATGACGCCAATCACTCCACCGCTGGCCGACAGGGTCGCGGACTCCACCAGAAACTGGTATAGGATATCGCGCCGACGAGCGCCGACCGACTTGCGGACGCCGATCTCCTGCGTCCGCTCGGTAACTACCGCCAGCATGATGTTCATGATCACTACCCCGCCCACCACCATGAAGACCGAGACCACCGCGACAGCCGTCGCGGCGATCGCGCCGGTCATGCGGTCCCAGGCGTTGAGCAGCGAGTCGGAGGAGAGGATCGCGAAGTTGTCCTCCTGTCCCGGCGGCAGCCCCCGGTAGGCGCGTATCAGCATCCGAATCTCGTCCTGGGCTTGGAAGATGGTGTTCCGGTCGATGGCCAGAGCCATGTAGCCGAGGCCTTCTCGCGAGCCGTAGATTTTGAAGTAGGTCTCGACAGGTATGAAGGCGAAGTTGTCCTGCGACTCGCCGAAGACGCTTCCCTGCTTGCGGGCGACACCGATCACCTCGAACGGACGGCCGTCGATCTTGATGTACTTGCCGGCCGGCTCGGTGTTTGGGAAGAACGTCTCCTTGAGGTCGTGTCCGATGACGGCCACATACATCCGGCGCTGGTTTTCCGCCGCGCTAAAGAACCGTCCCGACGCCATCTGAAGGTTGGTGATGGTGGCCATGTTCGGGGTGCCGCCGCGGAGCTGCACCATGTCGATCCGTTCCGCGCCGCCGGTGACCGCAACGCGGCGAAAGGACTGCATCCCAATGTCGCGGGTGAGTTCGCTGCGGTCACGCAGGAAATCGTACTCGTCGCGGCGGAGGTGCGGGTTCTTCCGCTGGAGTTCGAGAAACTTCTTCGGGTCCCAATCGCCGATGAAGGCCATGCGGACGATGCGGAATCCGTCGGCGCCCATGTCGGAGACGTTCTGGGCGATGTAGAGGTTCATCCCGTGGATGACACTCATCACGGTGATGAGCGTGGTGGTGGCGAGAATCACGCCGAGCAGGGTGAGGAAGCTTCGCAGCTTGCTTGCGTGGAGCGAGCGAAGCGCAACCCACACGGCTTCCCGGAACGAGGCAGTAGCTCGCACATGAGGAAGACGATGCCGGGTGGGGGAATGTTCCCGGATAATCTGAAGTTGTGCCGCAATTCTATGAAGTTAGCCACCGGATTGTTCCCGGAATGAGAACCTACCCCGGGCTGTCCGAGCCAAAGGTGGAAGTGCTCTGGGACTACGACTCGTCGCGGGCGCATTACGGCGGCGAGGCCGAGTTTTTCATCGCGTCGCTGCATCTCTGTGGAAATACAGGCACCTACGTGGACGCGCCGGTTCATCGCTTTCGCGGCGGCGCGAGTCTGGCGGACGTGCCGCTTGATCGCCTGGCCCATGTCCTGGCCGTCGTCGTGGACGCGCGGGACGCGGGCAGCCGGGGGATCGGGCCGGAGGCCTTTCGGGATGTCGAGATCCGGGACCGGGCGGTTCTGGTGCTCACCGGATGGTCCGAACATTGGGGGACGGACCGGTACTTCGACCCGAACCCCTTCCTGACCGCCGATGCCTGCGACTGCTTGCTGGATCAAGGGGTGCGCTTTGCCGGGATCGACTCCCTGAACATCGACGACACGCAAGACCCGCGCCGGCCGGCGCACACCAAGCTGCTCGGAGCGGGCATTCCCGTCTGCGAGCACATGACCCGGTTGGCAGGCGCCCCGCGAGAGGGTTGGTACCTGCACGCGGTGCCGATTGCGTGGGAGGGCGGAGCGAGCTTTCCCGTGCGGGCGTACTTGGTGGGGAAGTGAGCCGGAGGGGTGTGCGCCTCACCGCAGCGTTAGCGTGGAGTGGATTGCGGATCACTCAAAGATCGGTGTCAACTTCGCCAGCACTTCGTCCATAACAAGGTCGGGGACGCTTTCCAGTCTCTTGCCTCTCCGCGCCAGGAGATCGAGGGCGCGGGGCTGATCGCACCGGACGAAGCCCGTCGTTCTCGTACCCGCGCCCGACAGTGTGACGGCGAACCCAGCCGTCCGCGCGAAACTCCCGCCGCTTGCGACCGGAATTACAATGGGAACCCTCGTTACTCGGTTGAACGCCTCAGGCGACACGATGAGGACGGGGCGGCGGCCCTTCTGCTCGAGTTCGGACGTGGGATCGAGACTAACGAGCCAGATTTCGCCGCGCTTCATCAGATGATCTCACGGCCTACGGGCTTGTCATCGAGCCATTCGCGTTCTTCCTTGCCACGCGCTGCTTTGGGCTTGCACTGGGCGAGAAGTTCCTTCAAAGAGTACCGCGGCCGGCTCTGAGGCTCAACGACAAGCCGCCCGCCGTCAATCGCGAGGCCGACCCTGGCACCCTCGCGCAGCCGCAGCAGGTCGAGCAGAACGGGCGGAACAGCCACCATGACCGAGCCGCCGACCTTGCGCAAATTCGTAATGTGCATAGCGCTCTTCATTAGTTATATTATGATATAATTACTGCAGAACGTGAGAGCCCCTCGGACATACCCCGAGTGCCCAAACGACCCACGAAAATCAGCCGTTCGGTCCTCTTCGGTGTAGATGATCGCGCACATCGCCATCCACGATCCGGTATGCACGACGGGCTTCTGCCATAGAACGTCCATCCATGATCGCAGCCGATATTAACCCGGATGAAGCGGACCGGATCAGGTCCTATGCGGCCGAGGTGCTCAAGGTCTTCGGCAGCGAGTTCGACGCTGCTGCCAGCCGCTTCAGCGGCTCGAGGAGACTGCTTCGGCGTTTCGACGACGCTATCAGCGCTATGCTTTCCAACGGCCGCGCATTGATCTCTAGCGTTGACGAGGCCCACAACGAGTTGTGTATCGCCAGTCTGCTCATCGCGAATCCCGATCCTCGGTTCACGCTTCTCGAATACGAGCCGGCTCTCACCGGCCGCGGCAAGTCGATCGACTTCCGTGGCGCCACGGATCGAGGCCCGACCATTTTCGTAGACGTGAAAACGATCAAGCCGAAACCAAAAGATCGCTGGGACCAGTTCCAAAAAGCGGTCAGCGAGGGCTGGATTCCCGACAACATTCGAGTCCACCTTTCCAGGGAATTGCTCGGCGGGGAGCTCTGGCACAGCATGTTCACGGCCCGCGCCAGAATGCTTGAATACGCCCTTGGGCTTGAGGCAAAGATCCGCGACTGGAAACCTGTTGCTGACAACACCTTCTTCATTCTTGCCCTTTGCGGAAACGGATTCGACTGGGATCAGGATGGCCTTCAAACCTTCGTCTCGTTCTACCTCAATGGCTTTCATCGAGGGGACGATCCGTTTTCCATTGCCGAGGAGAGGTACATCGCCGACAATGGCTTCACTCTCGATCGGACGATTTCGCGCTTCGCGTGTATGAACCGGTCTCAGTTTGAAATCCGTCAGCGGCGCATGAACTGGAACGTCCAGCCCAACAGGTTTCCTGGTTTGTAACAGCTTAGACGCCGGGAGCGCCGTCTCAATCGTCGGGATCATCCGCGGCGACACACCGGAACGGCGTGCCCGCCGGTCGCGCGTCGTGGATGAACTGCTGACGGGCGTTCCCACGACAACCTCCGCGGCCAGCGCCGTCCGTCACGGTCCGGTGTAGGATGAGGAGTAGTAGTCCCGAGGCTGCCGGACTGACGTCGTTTCGGAGTACATCGGTCGCAGCGCAGGGACCGGAGATTCACCGTGAAGCAGCCGCGTCCGGCGCGAGGAGAGCGTATTATTGCGTACGCCTGTAACGCGGCGGCCAATCCCTATCGAAGCAAACCGTGGCCAAACGGAACCAACTGAGCCGACTGCGGGGCAGCCGGAAACAGGCGTTTGAGCAAGCGCCTGGCTATTCGTGCCATCCTCGATTCGGAGAGATCTGCTTCTGAGTAAAAGGCACAGGCCGGCCGCGAGAGCCCCGCTGCGGATTGTCGCTATCGGCGGCGGACACGGTTTGTCGGCGCTGCTGCGCGGCCTGAAAGAATACGTCACCGATCCCGTGCCGGCGCCGTGTGGCGGCTTGCCGACCCGCGACCCGCACCTCGAGATTACGGCCGTTGTGACCGTCACCGACGACGGCGGCAGCTCGGGCCGGCTGCGGCGCGAACTGGATGTGCTGCCTCCCGGCGACATCCGCAACTGCATGGTGGCGCTCTCGGAAGACGAAGCGCTGATGTCGCGCCTGTTTCAATACCGCTTCGCCAGCGGCCGCGGGCTGAAGGGCCACAGCTTCGGCAACCTGTTCCTCACCGCGTTGACTCACCTCACCGGCGACTTCTCCAGGGCCGTTGCGATCTCGGCCGAAGTGCTCGCCACACGCGGGCGCATCTTCCCTTCCACCTCGGCCAATGTCACCTTGGAGGCATGGTTGGAAGATGGGGCCTGTGTGCGCGGCGAGACGAAGATCAGCCGCAGCCGCACGGCCATCCGGCGCTTGGCGCTCTCGCCGGCCGGTGCGAGCCCGCTGCCGGAGACTCTCGCGGCGATCTCGCGGGCGGACCTGATCTGCCTCGGACCGGGATCGCTGTTCACCAGCGTGATTCCCAATCTTCTGGTGCAAGGCATCGCGGATGCGATTCGCCAGTCGCGCGCCCGCACCGTCTGCTTCGTGAACCTGATGTGGCAGCCGGGCGAGACTATGCACTTCAAAGCCTCCGACCATGTCGAGGCCATCGCGCGGCACGCCGGTGAGGGATTGGTGGACACGGTGGTCGTCAATACGCAGCCGGTACCGGTGGCAGCGCGGAAGCGCTACGCCGCCCAGTGGGTCCTGCCGGTGGACATCGATACGGAGCGTCTGCGCGATCTGGGAGTCGAAGTCGTGAGCGGCAACCTGGTCGCCAAGGGCGATAAGATTCGCCACTCGCCGGAGGCCACGGCGGCGATAGCGGTGGAGTTGGCGGTGCGGTCGCGGCGCAAACCCGCCTCGAAAGTTATCTAGCATCTAGCAGGAGGCAATTTCGACAATGCGAATTGGAGTAGCGATTCTAGCCGCCGGCTTGGGAACCCGGATGAGGTCGCGACGAGCGAAGGTTCTGCACGAGGCTGGCGGCGCGCCACTGATCGAGCACGTCGTGAGGGCCGCGACGGCAGTGGCGCAGGCGGAGGACATCGCTGTCGTGGTGGGACACCAGGCGGAAGAGGTTCGCGCGGCCGCCACCGGCTTCGGGGTACGGTTCGTCGACCAGATGGAACAGCGGGGAACCGGCCACGCCGTCCAGATGTGCAAGAGCGCCCTGCGCGATGGGGCGGACCGGGTTCTGATCTTGTACGGCGATTGTCCCCTGCTGCGTCACGCCACGCTGCAATCGCTGGTGGATCAGCAGGGCAGCAGCGGCGCGGCCGGCCTGGTGATTACGACCATGGTCGAGGACGCATTCGGCTATGGGCGCATCGTTCGGGATGAGGCCGGCTTTGTCGCCGCCATCGTCGAAGAGAAGGCGGCCAATGCGGAACAGAAGCGGATTCGCGAAATCAACTCAGGTATCTATTGCTTGGACGCCGGCCCCTTGTGGGACTACATCGGAGAATTGACGCCGAATCCCGCGTCGGGGGAGATCTATCTGACCGATCTGGTCGAGGTCTACCGGCGGCACGGACTCCGGATCGCGGCCCTGCCAGTGGCGGATTCCAGCGAGTTACTCGGAATCAACAGCCGGGTGGAACTAGCCGACGTGGATCGAATCCTGCGCGAGCGCAAAACGCGTGAACTTATGCTCAGTGGCGTCACTATCGAACGCCCCGAAACAGTGACGATCGACGCCTTCGTGGAAACCGGACAGGACACGGTTATCGAACCGTTCGCGCAGTTGCGGGGCCGGACGAAAGTGGGCCAAGACTGCCGGATCGGGGCGGGGGTGATCCTCCGCGATTCAGAGATTGCCGATGGTGTCGTGCTGGAGCCATACACCGTCATCCGGGAATCTCGCGTGGGGCCGGGTGCGATCATCGGTCCGTTCGCACGCCTACGACCAGACAACGAAGTCGCGGCGGGCGCGCGGATCGGCAACTTCGTCGAACTCAAGAAGACCTACCTCGGCGCGGGCTCGAAGGCGATGCACCTGGCCTACCTTGGCGACTCGCGAATCGGCGAAGGCGTCATCGTTGGCGCCGGCACCATCACCTGTAATTACGACGGGCGGAAGAAGCACCCCACCTCCATCGGCAAGGGGGCATTCGTCGGGAGCAACTCCACTCTCGTAGCACCGGTAGAGATTGGCGAAGGCGCCTATGTCGCCGCCGGCTCCGTGGTAACCGAGACGGTTCCCGAAGACACGCTGGTCCTCGGGCGCGCCCGGCAGGTGAACAAGCCGGGCTGGCCGAGCAAGCGGCGGCACGCTGCAGAATAGAGGCATGGAAGCATGCCTCCGGCGCTTGGTTGTCCTCGCTTTTGTGACGGCGTTGACAACGGTCAGCAGCTCGGAGAACGTCGTGCGGTGGGGGCAGGAACTTTCCGGCGCGGGCGGCTCGCCCGGGCTGGTGGCGCTGGTCCCACTGACTAGCGGCGGCAAGGACGTCTGCGCGGACTTCAATCGCCATCAAACCGCGTGGAATTCGGCCCTTCGCGGCAGCGTTGCAGCGCGGTTCGTGTCCGCGGCCAGCGTGACAAGTTGCCCGGAGGATCTCCGGCGAAGTCTGCACAAGCCGCCACCCGCCAAGCTCGAACAACCGGTCCTGCTGGAGCATGGCGTCGTGCGGCGCCTGCTCCCGGCCAAACCGGAGGCGGCGAGGCGGGAGATTGACGCTTGGCAACGCGGCCGTCAGGTTTACCAGCCGCTGTGCGCGCGGTGTCATGGCAACGACGGCAAGGACACCGGCTATCCGGGCACGAAGTCGCTGGCCGGTATCGGCAATCACGCCGATGAGCAACGGATCCTCGAACTGACGATAGGGACTGGCGCGGTAAACCTGTTTTCGTTGCCGGAGGAGTCACGACAGGCGTTGGCTGTGTTTGTGCGCGGCCTGTAGCGGCGTTCCGTTAGCCGAGCCGCTGGCGTGCCCAGCCGACGATCGCCTGCCAATCCGGCGTGTTCATGTAGCTGTTGGCCGCATCCACTATTTGCGGAACCGCGTGATAATCGTCCAGTGCGATCTGCGATGGCAGCGGGACGTTCGCCCGACGGAAATTGCCGCGGAGCAGTTGTTGTGCTTGGAAGGTATCGGCCGCTGGCACGCCGTCCATGAGCACGGAAAGCAGCGGCGCCGCAGGCGTTGGCGGCATCGAGAACGGCAGCATCCACAGCAGCGGTCCGTAGTTCGTGGGCGGTGGAACGATCTTCATTGCCATGGGCGACGTTCCGGTTCCGAGCGACAGGACGCAGATGTCGGACAGCGCCACGCCGGCCTGCAAAGCCATCGCGATGGCCAGCGCCGACGGGTTGTTCGCGAACACGCCGCCATCGACGCAATAGCCGTAAGCCGGGTGATCGTAGGGCGGGAAGTAGGTCGGGGCGGCGCTGGTGCACAGTGCGGCGTCGATCGGCTGGGTCTCGCCGCCCGACGCGCCAGGCAGGTTGCTAATGACGATGGGCTGCCAGGTCCCGCTGGGCGCGTCGAGTTGAAACGTCGTCACCATCACCTGTTTCAGACCGCTCAGCGGGCCGGCCGGCAGCATCGAGCCGAGCAGCGACTTCAGCCCCGTGTTGTTGTACTTCACGAAGAACAGGCTCTCGACGTCGTCGCGGAGTTTGTCCCAGATCCCTTCGAACGATTCCACGACCTTGCGCAACAGCCACTCCTTGTGCGCGGCTGGGGCGGCGGGACCGGAGAACGGCGTGAAGATCGTGGCACCGTTCTGCTCGAAGAGTTCGACGACTTTCTCCACCGGAATCCCGGCGGCAAGCGCGAGTGAGATCAAGCCACCGGCCGAAGTACCAGCGAACAGGCTGGTGCGGTCCAGGAGGCCGAGATCGCGCTGCAGGCGCTGAACCAGAAGTGCGGGCAGGAGGCCGCGAATCCCGCCGCCGTCGCAACTGAGGATGAAATAGGGCACAAGGCAGTATATATCGAGAGCCCACGATCTAGTACTCACAGTCGATGATTCTCGAGCCAAATGGCCAGCATTGAAGGCGTTTCATGATAGCCTGAACAGGTCCAAGGCTATCGGTCAGAAAGAGGGGCGGGGATGCACGATCTCAAATCGGTGGGTGCTACAGCGGCGGCGCTCACATTGCTTCTCGGCGGACCGGCGTTCGCGCAGATGACAGGTGAACGCGCAGCCGACGCCGTGAGCCGGTTGAACCAGATTCGAACCGGAAGCCTCGCAGGTAACGCCGTCGATACAGGCACCGGCGCTTTTCTTCACGAACGGCCCATCCTGGCGGTGCAGGGACTCCGTTCGCTCGACTTCTCCATCAGCTACAATTCGCTGCTGACCCAGCAGCGCGGAGCGCTCGGCTACGGCTGGACACACGCTTTCGAAGCATCGATCGATGGAAACCCGCAAGGAATCGT
>CAYPUQ010000005.1:21620-25977 GCA_964413655.1 uncultured Solibacteraceae bacterium
ACGGCTGGACACACGCTTTCGAAGCATCGATCGATGGAAACCCGCAAGGAATCGTTACGGTCTTCTGGGACCGCGGGCGGAAAAACAGCTTCCGGTTCGTCCAGACCGGGCAGCCCTACGTACCGGTGGACGAGGCGGTCCGCTACGATACGCTGCGACGGAACACCAACGGTTCCTGGACGCTCACCACGCTGGACGGAACCATTTACGAGTTCTCTTCCAACGGCCGGCTTAACCGGATCGGGAACAAGATCTTCCAATTTCTTGACACGCACGACGACGATTCGGGCGCGCGGGTGGTGTCGATCCGCGAGCCGGCGGGCAACCGGATGATTTTCTTGCAGTACGAGCGGCACGGCAGCGGGCTGCTGCAATCCATCACCGACGCACAGGACCGCATCGTGTTCTTCGGCTACGACGAAGGCGCGCGGTTGGTCTCTGTCTGCAATCCTGTCAAGCTCGGCCCAGTCACGGGTGAGTTTTTCGTGCCAAAAACGATTCCCGACAACAATCCTGCGGGAGTGACACACACTATCGACGTCAGCCGGACCGAACGGATCGGTCTCGTCCAGATCCCACTCGGCAATATCAGCCATCAGCGTCCGTCGGAGGTCCGCGTCACGTTGATTTCGCCGCAGGGTACACAGGCCGTGCTGCGCAGTCCCGCACCGTCCGGAGCGTCCGGCCAAGCGCTGGAGTTCGATGGCATGGTGGTGGATGCATTCGACGGCGAGAACCCGCAAGGGGCCTGGCGCATCGTGGTGACGGACACAACCGCCGGAAACGCCGGCACGCTGAACGGCTGGAGGATAGCCTTCACGGAACCCACCGCTCCGGCTCGTTTTCGCTACGATGCCAGCGCACGCTTGGTGGAGGCGCTCGGTCCGAGCGGCGAGCGACTCTTTGCGAATCAATACGACGGCGACGGGCGGGTGGTGGCGCAGGACGACGGTGTGGACACGAACATGATCGCGACGTTCGCATATCAGGAAACCGGCGGGACACTGCGCACGACTTACCGGGACCGGATGGGCGCACGGTGGCTGTACGAGCACGACGAGAACTACCGGCTGCTCAGCGTCACCGATCCGCTCGACAACGTCTCGCGCCATGCCTACAACCAGACGGGCGATCGGACCCGCGTCACCGATCCGTTGGGCCACTCGACCACGTATCAGTACGACCAAAGAGGGAACGTGATCGCAGTGGTGGACGCGCGGCAGAACGTGACCACGATGACGTACGACGACCGGAACAACCTGACGAGCCTGCGCGATCCGTTGGGAAACGAGAGCCGCTTCCAGTACGACAGCCGCAACAATCTGACGCGGGCCACCGACGCGCTCAATCACGCCGACCGCAAGATATTTGGCGGCAGCTCGCAGATGACCGGCAACCTGCTGGAGGACGGCGCGGGCATCAACATGACTTATCAGAGCGGGCAGCGGGCGACGACCACCCACCCGGTTTCCGGCATGGCGCGCAATACGTACGACAACATCGGCCGGCTAACGCGGGCCATCGACACCGGGGGCGTCGAGACGAATTTCGAGTACGATTCGAGCAGCCGCGTGGTCCGCGAGACCAGTTCGCTGGGGTTTGAGACGCGGACAACCTACGACCGGCGCGGCCGGGTGGTGCGAGTCCTGGACCGGCGGGGCAATCCCACCTTTAACGAGTACGACAACAACGACAACCTGGCGCGAATTGTGGACGCGCAGGGCAACGAGACACGCTTCGAGTACGACGGCGAGGACCGATTAATCAAGACTGTGGAGCCGGGTGGCAATATTTCGACGATTACTTACGATGCCACCGGCCAGTTGACGGCGGACACGGACGTGTTCGGCAATACGACGACCTACGTTTACGACGACGCCGGCAACCAGGTGGATATCCGGGACACGAACGGAGTGGCGATCGCGCGCAAAATGTACAACGAACTCGGCCAGTTGACGGCCGAAACGGACGCCTTCGGCAACACCATTCGCTACACCTACGATGCGGTGGGCAAAGTGACCAGTATGCGGGACGCTAAAGGCAACGATACGCTCTGGACCTACGACGCGCTTGGGCGGCCGTCGCAGGTAAGAGACCCGCTGAACCGGATCAGCCGGGAAGGGCAGTTACAGGACGACGTGCTGGCGAAGATCGAGGACCCGAGGGGGAACGCCATCACGTTCGGTTACGATCCGGCGAATCGGATTACGTCGTCGCAGACCGCACGGGGCCGCCGCACGACGTACCGTTACAACGACCGCGATCAGGTGACGCGGGAGACCACGCCGGGCGGGACGGTTTACGACTATACCTACGACAGCGGCGGCCGGCTGGCGTCGATGGCGGCATCGGGTGGGGGAACGACGCTCCCAACGATTCGCTACGCCTACGACCAAAGCGACAACCTGGTGCGGGTGGACCGGCAGGTTGGCGGCGCAGCGCCGGTGGCGCGGCTGCGGCGCACATTCGACGAAGTGAACCGGGTCGCGACTTTCCAGGACTCCGACGGTAATCCGATTCAGTACACGTACACGGCATCGGGGAAGCTATCGACGTTGACATACCTTGGGCGGCGCGTGACCTACCTTTACGACGAAGGGGACCGGCTGGTCGAAGTGCGCGATTGGGCGATGCGATCGACCCGTTTTACCTACGACGAGCGCGGGCAAGTGGTGCGTGTCGACCTGCCGAACGGGACCTTCCGCGTGGTGGAGTACGACGTGGCGGGCCGGGCCGTCCACCGGCGTGACATGACACCACAGGGCGCGGTGATCTCCGAGGCGCGCTACAACTACGACGCATCGAGCTTCATCACCTCGGAGCATGGTTCCACCACGGCGCCGCAAGCGCTGCCGCCTACGGCGTCAATGATCTACGACGCCGACAACCGGCTGGAGCAGTTCAACGGGGTCAACGTTGCTTTCGACAATAACGGCAACATGACGCGGGGGCCGTTGCGCAACGGGACGGCTGAGTTCCGGTACGACCCGATGAACCGGCTCACCTCGGCCGGCGGCGTCTCTTATGCGTACGACGAAGAAGACCGGCTCATCCGGATTATTTCCGACGACGGCACGAGGGGTCTGGTGGTGGATCCGGGGAATGGCATGTCGCGAATTCTCGCCAAAACGGGCACGGGCGGCACGACTTTGTACGTCTACGGCCTCGGCCTGATGTATGAAGATACCGGCGGGCAGATCCGTGCTTACCACTTCGACCACAACGGCAACACGGTGGCGTTTACGGGGACGGCGGGGACGGTCACGGGCACGGTAACCTATTCACCGTTCGGGCAAGTGCTCGATCGCACCGGAGAGACGGACTCGCTGTTCTTGTTCGGTGGCCAACTCGGTGTGCTCACCGATCCGAATGGGTTGAACCATATGCGGTTCCGCTGGTATTCGCCGTACGCCCGGCGGTTCCTGAGCGAAGATGCGCACTTCGGCGATATCAGCGCCGCCGGCTCGTTGAACCGGTACGCGTACGGCGGCAACAACCCGGTGAACGGAGTGGACCCGAACGGCGAGTTCGGCTTTGTCGGGGCGTTGATTGGCGTGGCGGCGCAACTGGTGGTGCGCGGGATCGAGCGGGCGGCAACCGGGCGGCCGTTTGTGGAGAAGGGCGAGGAATGGGCGTTCGTCGGCGAGTTAGCTGGCGCGGCCGTGGCAGGGGGCCTGACCGGAGGCGCTGCCGCGGGGAGCAGTATCGGCAGGGCTGTGTTGGTGGGCGCCGGGAAAGCGGCGCTGGCGGGCGCGGCGGGCAACGTAGTGAAACAGGGAGTTCGGATCGGGGGGAACCTGGCCTCAGGCAACGGCGGAGACGTGCGGTTCAGCCTCGGAGATTTCGCTTCCGATGTCGCCTTGTCGGGCGCGTTCGGGGCGATTCCGGCGGGCAAGGGCGCCAAGGCGCTGCAGCGGAAACTGGCGGCCAAGCCCCGGTTCGTTTATAAGCTCAAAGCGGCGTGGGATCCGGATATCGGGTTCGTCACTAAGAAAGTGAAGGTTCGCCTGCCGCTCAGCGCGTCCGAGAAATTCGCCAAGTACGCGCCAGAGGCCACGCTCGATTTCGTTTTGAACACGGTGCAAGGTGGCGTTGGGATACCGACCTCGAACTGGTTGTCGTCGATGATAGATCCGGAGCCTCGGCCGGAGACGAGAGTGGCGCCTGATCACCGGCTGACGAGAAGCTCAGCGCGGCAGTCGGTTTACGCGGGCCGCAAAGGCGTCTACGGCGAGCACGTGCACTGGAAGTTCTATCTCAACGTGCTCGACAGCGCGGCGCGGCCCGCGCCCAACAATCCAACACCGGCCTTGGCCAGTTTCTGAGGAGGGAGCGCTATGAAACAGAATCTTCTCTT
>CAYPUQ010000005.1:26077-43580 GCA_964413655.1 uncultured Solibacteraceae bacterium
CACCGGCCTTGGCCAGTTTCTGAGGAGGGAGCGCTATGAAACAGAATCTTCTCTTCGGGCTGGCCGCCGGAATTCTTGTGAGTGCCGCGTGGTCGCAGAGTTACACGTACGACGCGGCAGGCCGCCTCATTCGCGTCGCTTATCCCGATGGAAAGGGCATGGTCTACACGTATGACGACGCCGACAATCTCCTGGCGGCGACCAACATTTCCCTGCCCGCCGCGCCCTCGGACTTGGATGCCAGGCGAACCTCAACCGGAAACGTGGAGCTAAGCTGGGACGCCGTGTCCGGGGCGACCGGCTATATCGTCATGCGGCGCGGCGCAGACGGCCGGTGCGAAGAAATCGCTTCGCTGGGCGGCGGCGCGACTTCCTTCATCGACACGAGCGCCGGGCAGACGGACGGCCAGTATCGCGTCGCCGCGCGCAACGCGAACGGTCCCTCGGCGTTCTCGGCGGAGTTGACTCCTTCCTCGCCGTGGGGCATCGGCTTGCGCATCGCCGGCGGCGGCGCGGCAGCTTTGTCGACGTTGGGCGAAGATCCAGTGACGCACGGTGGTTGGGCCAATGTCGACGTGGAATCCGGCAGCATTCCGTACGGCGTGGCGGTGTTCAGCCTGGAACAGAACGGCGTAATCGTGAGCGAGTCGAGCGTACCGGCGTCGCCGCCGACGAGAAGCGGGCTGATCTTCATCGACTACCGTTCCGGCGTGACTGCGTCGGCCGGCCAGTTCGAAGGCGAGGTCAATATCAACACAGGATTCGGCATCGCGAATCCTGGCCAGGCAGCGGCCAATTTGCAGTTCACGCTCCGGGGGCCGAGTGGCCAGGTGGTGGCTACCGGGCGCGGCATCCTCCGGGCGGGCGGCCACACGGCCACGCTGATCAGCGACCTGCGAAACTTCGCGCCGGATTTCAACCTGCCCGCGAACTTCGCCACCGCGGTTCAATTCGGGTCGCTCGACGTGCAAAGCGACCGGCCGGTCTCGCTGATGGCGCTGCGGCTCACCATCAACCAACGCGGCGAACTGTTGTTCACGAGCACCCCAATCGCGGACCTGACCAAGCCGACAGACTCGGGTATCGTCCACTTTCCGCACTTCGCCGACGGCGGCGGTTTCACAACGGCTATTCTGCTGTTGAACACGTCGGCGCAGCCGCAGACCGGGATACTGGAGTTCTTCGCCAGCGGCGGCAGCCCGCTGGTGGTAGGCCGGGTGGGCGGCGCGACGGGATCGTTCTTCCCATATTCGATCCCGCCGGGCGGTGTTTTCGTATTCGAAAGCGACGGCGCGGCACCGGCGACGCGCGGCGGCTGGGTGCGACTAACGCCGTCGACGGGGCAGAACAGTCCGGCGGGCGCGGGCATCTTTCGGGTCAGCGGGCGCGGCGTGGCGGTGAGCGAGTCGGGGATCTCGACAGGCCTGACCACCACCAAGGCCATCGTTTACGTAGATAAGACCGGCGGGCACGACATGGGAATTGCGATCGCGAATCCTGGAAATAGCAGCGCCGCGATCACCGTTCGCGCGAGGCGCTTGGACGGCCAGACGCCGGCCGGCGCCGGTCCGGTAACGTTTTCGCTGAACCCGAACGGGCATCGCGCTGATCTGGCGAGCGACATCGTGGCGGGCTTGCCGCAGGGATTCACGGGCGTGTTGGAGATCACCTCGCCCTCGCCGTTCGTGGCGTTGACGTTGCGGCTGATTATCAATGGCCGGGGCGACCTGCTGATGACGACGTTCCCGGTGGCCGACCAGACGCGGCCCGCGCCATCGCCGCTCATCTTCCCGCATTTGGCGGACGGCGGGGGCTTCCACACGGAGTTCATCCTGCTGGGACCGATCAGTCCAGCGGCCGCGCGAGTGACGTTCTTCGATGACGACGGCGCGCGGTTGGCGGTAGGACGATTGCCGTAGAATTCCGGCGCAGAGTTCGGGAATTCTCTCTAAACGTGGGAAAATATTGGGGGAGTAAGCACTATCTGAATGGTGAAACCGATCCCCAATGGGTATCCACACGTGGTTCCATACCTGTTCGTGCCAGATACGGCGAAGCTGATCGTGTTTCTGCGCCACACGTTCGGGGCCGTTGAAAACGGCCGGCGGACGATGCTGCCGAATGGCAAGGTGTTACACGCGGAGGTGAGGATCGGCGAGTCGCCGATCATGATGGGCGACGCGGGCGAAAAGTTTCCCGCCATGCCGACGGCGATGTACGTGTACGTCGAGGACACCGACGCGGCTTACCGGCGCGCGATAGAGGCCGGGGCGACCTCGATGATGGAGCCCTCGGACCAGTTTTTTGGAGACCGCAACGCCGGCGTGAAGGACCCTTGGGGCAACGTCTGGTGGATCGCCACGCGCGTGGAGGACGTTCCGGAGGAGGAAATGGCGCGGCGCGCGGCGGAGCGGGGCGCGCTGAGCGGATAGGGGCCTCGTGCCGTTCCAACAGGCGATCTGGGACTACGCCGCGGCGCTGCCTCTTGGGATCTGGCTCTACCTTTCTGCTGGCGCGTGGCGGCTACTGGCGGACGCGGATCGCCGGGTAATCTGCCGGACCCGCTGCCGCGGGTGGCGGTGATCGTCCCGGCCCGCGACGAGGAGGACTGCATCAAGGGCGCCGCCGCCTCGCTCGCGTGTCAGGACTATCCGGGCGAGTTTGCCGTTAGGGTGGTCGACGTCCACAGCACCGATGCGACCGCGGAACGTGCGCGGCGGGCCGGGGACAGTCCATGTCGTCAACGCCGCCGCGCTTGAACCCGGCTGGACAGGGAACTGTGGGCGCTCCAGGAAGGTATCCGGGCCGCCGCGGAGTTCCGGCCGGATTTCTACGTCTTCACTGACGCCGACATTGTTCACCCGCCGCACAACCTTCGCCGCTTGATCTCAGCCGGCACCGACCTCGCTTCCCTGATGGTAAAACTGCGCTGCGAAAGCCGGCCAAACGCGCCCTGATTCCAGCCTTTGTGTACTTCTTTCAGCAACTCTATCCGCCGGCCTGGATTGCCGATCGGCGCCGCGCAACGGCCGGCGTGGCGGGCGGCTGCATCTTGGCACGGCGGGAGGCGCTGGAACAGGCGGAGGATTGGCCGCCATCCGCGACGCGGTGATCGACGACTGCGCGCTCGCCGCGCTGATCAAGCGCCGCGGCGGCCGGCTACGGCTGGACCTCGCGCCGGACGCTTTCAGCCTCCGTCCGTACGAATCCTGGCAAGCCGTGGGGCACTTGATCGCCCGCACCGCGTTCACGCCGCTTCGTTGTTCCAAGCTGCTTCTGTTCGTCACGGTGGCGGGTCTCGTCGCGGCGTATCTCGCACCGCCGTTACTGGTGTTCACACCCTTCGGCGCGGCGGCTTGGCTGCTGATGGTAGTCAGCTTCGTGCCCATGCTGCGCTTCTATCGCCGCAGTCTGCTGTGGGCGCCGCTGCTGCCCGCGATTGCGCTGTTCTACATGGGCGCCACGCATGGTCCGCCATCGAATATTGGCGCGGGCGTGGAGCGGAATGGAAGGGCCGTGCGCAAGCGCCTACATCCACGGCAGCGCGCGAATCTTGATACCGGACGGATACTGCCGCGAACGGTACACCCGGTGCGTCGCCTTCTGGTAGTCCTCTTCCTTGGCCGAATAGACATCGACAAACTTCTGCGGGTTGCGGTCCACCAGCGGGAACCACGTGCTCTGTACCTGCACCATGATCTTGTGGCCGGTCCGGAACGTGTGATAGACATCCGGCAGCTCGAACTCGATCTTAGTGACCCGATTTGGCGTCAGCGGGACGGCCTTTTCGAAACCAGCATGGAAACGGGCGCGAAACGGCTCGCCGCGGAGGAGTTGCTGGTAGCCGCCCATGCGGATTCCTTTTGGGTTCTCTTTCGGGTCCGGATAATCGTCGGGGTACACGTCGATGAGTTTGACCACGAAGTCGGCGTCCGTACCAGTCGCCGATACGTGGAGAGTGGCGGTGAACGGGCCCGCGACAGTCACATCTGCCGCGAGCGGTTCGGTCTCGTAGACCAGCACGTCCGGCCGCGTCGCGGCAAAACGTTGGTCGTCCACCATGTACTCGCGGGTCATTCGGACGGTCGGGTAGTCCACCACCGGAACCGGCTTTCCCGGATCGCTGAGGTATTCGTCGAACGCCGATTCTTCGGATGGCGCGTCGAAGCTCAGCCCGCCGCGCTCGTGGAAGTACAGTGTCCGCTCGCGCGCTTTCTTCGGCGGCCAGGCATCGTGACGCCGCCATTGGTTGCGGCCGGTCTCGAACATGTAGGCCTCAGGCAGTTTCATCTCGCCTTCGTCCTTTAGGTGAAATTCGAAGAATGGCAGTTCGATCTGGTCGCGGTAGAACTCGGATGTCTTGGCGTCGAACCGGACTTGGCCGAGGCGTTCGCCCGCTTCCTGCGACCATTGGCCGTGGAACCACGGTCCCATCACCAGGATGTTCTGGCCGGCGGGGTTGTTCCGCTCCGCTTCCGCGTACACCTTTAGCGGGCCGTACACGTCTTCGGCGTCGAACCACCCCCCGACGGTCATCATCGCCGGTTTGATGTTCCGCATGCGCCGCGGCAGACTGCGCGCCTGCCAGTACTCGTTGTAGCTGCCATTGGAGGTCAGCTCGTTCCAGAATTTGCTGGTGTTCTTGAAGTGCTTCTCATTCACATTCACCGCCGACCCGAGCCGCAGGAAGAAGTCGTAGCCGTTCGGCGTGCCATGGTCGAAGTCAGGCCCGGGCGATTTCTTGAGCGGTTCGTTCTCGGGCCGCTGCCGCTCGAAGTTGATGAAGAAGTTGAAGGCGTGGGCGAGGAAGAACGCGCCGTTGTGATGGAAGTCGTCACCAATGAACCAATCGCCGACGGGAGCCTGCGGAGAGGCCGCCTTCAACGCCGGGTGGGCGTCGACGGCTCCCATGGCAGCGTAGAAGCCGGGGTAGGAAATGCCCCACATGCCGGCGCGGCCATTGTTGTTCGGAACGTTTTTGATCAGCCAGTCGATCGTGTCCCACGTATCGGTGGTTTCGTCGATGTCCTTCGGTCCCTTGTTGGGGATGTAGGGCCGCACGTGGACGAACTCGCCCTCGGATGCCCATCGGCCCCGCACGTCCTGGATGGCGACGATGTAGCCGGCCTTCAGCAGATGCCGCCATTGGAGTAGACGGTCGGCAAACTGATCCGGACCATACGGCCGCAGACTGTACGGCGTTCTCGTGAGCAGGATCGGATAGGTCCGCGAGGTATCCTTCGGCGTGTAGACCGCCGTATACAGGCGAATGCCGTCACGGGCCGGAATCTCAACCTCGTGTTTGGTGTAGTGGGCCCGTATCCAGGCCCGAACCTCGTCGTCGGACTCCTGCGCGAGGCAGACAAAGCAGACGAGCGGGAGGAGAGCAGCGCGAAACAAGGTCATATCGCATGAGTGTAACGCGGCGGCGGCGAGTGAGTCCCGCCAGGCGTCACGCCTCGGAGGATAGCTTCTTTTCCAAAGCCGCCATCAACCGGTTCTCCACCTCGGCCGGCAACTCCTGCGGCTCCATGCCCTTGTAGATTTTCAGGGTCTTCTTCGATGTGTCGAAGATCACCCAGCAATTGGGGCAGGCACTGACATGCTGTTCCACATGCTTGCGGATATCCTCTCCGGCGGTTTCGTCGAGACAATCGTTGAGCCAGACGAGGAAATCCTTACAGGTTAGCAAAGACGTCGTCCCCCTTCCGCTTGAAGAATCGCGTCAGTTTCTCACGCAACTGCAGACGCGCACGGAGCAGGCGGCTCTTGACGGCGGGAATGGACAGGTCGAGCGCCTGCGCCGTCTCCTCGGTCGAAAGATCCTCGACGTCGCGCAGCAGGAACACAGTCCGGTAGATCGGCGCGAGTTCGTCGATCGCGCTGTCCAGGATTTGCCGCAGTTCCGCCTGCGAGTACTTCTGCTCCGGGGTCTCATCCCACACCGCGATCTCCCGCACTACCTGGTCCTCGCCAGTGTCGATGGGCTCATCGAGCGAGACGAAGCGCTCCGGCTTGCGCTTGCGCAACTTCATCAGCGACTCGTTGACGGCGATCCGCACCAGCCAGGTATAGAACTTGGAGTTTCCCTCGAAGCCGCCGAGATGCGTGTAGGCTTTCAGGAAGGTTTCCTGCAGCACGTCCTCGGCATCTTCGGAGTTCTGGGTGATGTGCGAGGCGAGCCGGAAGATCTTCCGTTGATACCGTTTGACGAGTTCGCCGAACGCAGTCTTATTGCCGTCGCGCGCTTGCGCCACGAGCACCGCTTCGCCGTTCAACTCCGCATTCACGCGCGGCTGCATGAGATTCTAGTCCGAGTTTAGCAGGGCTCCCGCGAAATTCGATGTTAACCGGCCTCCATCTTCGTGCGTAGTACAGACAGAAGGCGGAGATGAACCATCTCTTGACGGCCGCATTGATCGGGGCGGGAATTCTTGGAGCGCGGACCGCACAGGCGGCCAGCGGCGGATTCTATGTCCAGTTCGGCCCTCCGCAGCCGTATTACGAGGCGCCCGGCTTCGCGCCGGGACCGGGTTATGTCTGGATTCCCGGCTGTTACGATTGGCAGCACAGCGCGTACCGATGGAGGCGCGGATACTGGACGCGCCCGCCACACCCACATGCGGTTTGGGCGCCAGGACGCTGGGTCCGGCAACCTCGCGGCTGGGCGTTCACCGGCGGGCACTGGTCGGGCGGTGGCCGGAACTGGGATCGCGGCTATCGCGACCGCGACTGGTACGACGGCCGCGGCTCTCACAAATACAAGCGGTTCAAAGGGGACAAGCGCCGAGGCTGGCGGAGGTAATCAGGCCCCCAGGACTTACTGGACTGCCTCATCGGTGCAGGCCACTGGACACTCAGTCGTGCCTGCTCTTCAGATTGATTGTTCCGCGGCAAGTGGCGGCGCCGCAGGCGCAGGGTATCTTCTCGACATTCCACGGAAAGCGGTAGTCCACTAGCAGTTCCTCGCCTTTGCGAATCGGGCGAAGGCTCATGTAGAGGATATGTCCCTTGAAGATGCAGGAGCGGATGTTGGGATCGCAGGAGTGGTTGATCAACTCTGCGCCGCTGCCGTCCACGGCGCCGTCGATGGACCAGTAGTCGTCGAGGGTGAAGATGTAGTGGTGCTTCCGCTCGGAGCGGCGCTTCGTTTCGCGGCGGCTGATGCGCTCACCGGTGTATTCGATGACCTTACGATTCGCTGGAATGTCCTCTTCCGCGTATACGCCCCAGCGGTGAATGCGCGATGGACCGATGCATAGACGGAAACGCACATGGCGGGGGTCGATCCGTGGGACGATATCGTCCGGGACCGGCCCCCGGCCGTTACGCGAGCTTCGAGGAGACGGTTTCGGCAAGCGCGGTCGGGTATCAGGCAAACTTCGGAGTTAAGACGCCGACCAGCTCCTTCACCGCGGCGGCGCTATTGTCGAGCATGGCCTTCTCTTCGCCGGTCAGTTTCAGTTCGTAGATCTTCTCAAGGCCATTGGAGCCTAGCTTCACGGGGACGCCGACGTACAGGCCGTTGATTCCGTACTCCCCTTCGAGAAGGGCGGCGCATGGCAGAACCTTCTTCTTGTCCTTCAGAATCGACTCCACCATCTCCACGGCGGCCGCGGACGGGGCATAGTAGGCGCTGCCGGTCTTGAGGTGCTTCACAATCTCGGCGCCGCCATTGCGTGTACGGTCGACGATGCGGTCGATGGTCTCCTTCGGCAGCAGTTCCGTAATGGGGATGCCCGAGACGCTGGTGAGCCGGACGAGCGGAACCATCGTGTCGCCGTGGCCGCCGAGCACCATCGCCGTAATGTTCTCGACGGAGACGTCCAGTTCCTGGCCGAGAAACGTGCGGAAGCGGGCGGTATCGAGGATGCCCGCCATGCCGATGACGCGGTTCTTCGAGAAGCCGGAGACCTTGTGCGCCACCCAGCACATGGCGTCGAGCGGATTGGTGACCAGGATCAGAATGCTGTTCGGCGAGTACTTGACCGACTGTTCGGTCGCCGATTTCACAATTTCGTAGTTGGCCATCAGGAGGTCGTCGCGGCTCATGCCGGGCTTGCGGGCGAGGCCAGCGGTGATGACGACGATATCGGAGTTGGCCGTCGGTTCGTAATCGTTGGCTCCAACGCAGTTCACATCGAAGCCCTGAACCGGTCCGGACTGGAGGAGGTCGAGCCCCTTCCCTTGGGGCACGCCTTCGATGACGTCGACGAGAACGACGTCGGCGAGCTCCTTCTCGGCGATGCGGAGCGCTGTATTGGCGCCGACGTTACCGGCGCCGACCACTGTCACTTTTTTTCTCATGAGAACCTCAGCAGGGGGATGATGTATTGGACCGCACCTGAATTATAACGTAGCGGCAATTCGGACCACCCCGAACAGCAGGAAAACCGCGGCGAGCGCCGGCAGGGCGCGGGCTTGCCAAACCGGCGGCAGGCGAAGACCCAGAATCGGCCAAAGCAGCACGGCGGCGAACAGGCAGAACACCAACGGGCTGAGCGGGTGAAGGGCGACGGCTTCGTCCCAGCGGCCTTTCGCCATCGCGCACAAGGCGCGGGTCAAGCCGCATAGCGGACAGGGCCAATCTGTCAGCCAGTGAAACAGGCAGACGCGGAAGGGCGGATCGGCGGGCGCCTCGTAAAGGCGGAAGAAGAGCAGGGCGCCGGCCGCGAAGACCGCCGGCGCCGTAGCCGCTCTAGTCAACCGATCCCGGAGTGAAGCCAACAATCTCTTTATACGCCACCGTCAGGGCAGCGAATTGGATCGGAAGCGTGACGAAGATTCCGACGAAGCACGCGAGGATGCCGACCGTGTGCAACAGACCGAAGACGATCAGCAGCAGCGTAAACTGCACGTAGTTCGTCTTCACGATGGCATGGCTGGCTTGCATGGCCGGCCAGAAGTCCATCTTCTTGTCGATGATGAACAGGTACGTGAAGAAGAACACCGCCGAGACCACAAGTCCGGGAATGATACACAGCAGGAACCCGATGGTGGCAAAGATCGAGATCAGGATAGTTGCGACCAAGGTGGGAACAAAGTAATTGAACCCCTTGAAAAAGTCGTTCAGGTCCACGCGTTGGCCGTTCACCCGCTTGATGCAGACGATGAAGAAGCCGGCGAAAGCGGGACCTTGGAGAATGATCGGCACCACGCCGCTGAGCAGCATGGTGAGTAGCGCAATGAGCGCGAAGTTCAACCAGTCGGGCTTGACCAGTTCCCATCCTTGGCCGATCCACTCGCCGATCTTAACCTGAATATTGGCCGGCGGCACAAAATCGCCACCTGCGCCGCTTCCAATTGGGGGAAACGAGAACCCGCCGCCACTACCGCCCGTGCCGCCGGAAGGTGGAGACTGCCCTCCACCGCCGCCGCCCGTGGGAGATCCCCCACCGGCGGACACCGCGCCGCAAATCGGGCAAAACTGCGCATCGTCAGGAATCTGGGCACCACAACTGTTACAGAACATGGAACTCCTTGCGTGTTTTGGATCAGAGGGACAGTCTACAACAGCTTCAATCGATTGAAAAGAGAAAAGATGTACATCCGTGTCAAAAAATGGCCGCGCGATGTACTACGCTGGAGCCAGAACGGCGCGCAATTTATGAACAGACTGACTCTCTCCTTCCTGGTCCTGGTACTGCTGACCGGCTGCGGCAGGCAGGGCCGAACCGTCGATGATGCGCGGAAGTTCGTTGAGGAATCCGAGGCGCGGCTGATGGCGCTCTCCAACGAAGCGTCGCGCGCCGCCTGGGTCTACGCGACCTATATCAACGGCGATACCGAGGCGCTGTCAAGCGCGGCGACGCAGCGGCAACTCGACGCCGCGGTCGTCTTCGCGAAAGAGGCGGCGAAGTTCGACGGCCTACAACTGCCGGCCGATTTGGACCGAAAGATGAGGCTCCTGAAGACGGCACTGACGATGGCGCCGCCGGCCGATCCGAAAGAGAGCGAGGAACTGACCCGGCTGGTGACCGGGATGGAAGGTACGTACGGTAAGGGCAAGTACTGCCGATCCGAGAACGACTGCCTGGACATCATCCAAATCACGCGGATTCTGGCGGACAGCCGGAATCCGGCCGAACTGCTCGATGTCTGGAACGGCTGGCATGCCATCGGGCGGCCGATGCGTGCGGACTACCAGCGATTCGTGGAGTTGTCCAACAAAGGCGCTCGGGAATTAGGGTTCGCCGATACGGGCGCCATGTGGCGGTCGAAATACGACATGCCGGCGGACGATTTCGCCAAGGAAGTGGACCGGCTATGGGAGCAGGTCCGGCCGCTCTACGTGTCCCTGCATGCCTACGTGCGGGATCGTATGCGCGAGCGATACGGTCCGGGGGTGGTTCCGGCCACGGGGCCGATGCCGGCGCACGTGCTCGGTAACCTATGGGCGCAAGGCTGGGAGAACATCTATCCGCTGGTGGCGCCGCGCGACGCCGATCCCGGCTACGATCTCACCAAGATCCTCCGGGCGCGCAAAATCGACGATGTCGAAATGGTCCGGTACGGCGAACGCTTTTTCGCCAGTTTGGGGTTCGAGCCGCTGCCGGGCACATTCTGGGAGCGATCGCAGTTCCGCAAGCCGCGCGATCGTGAGGTTGTGTGCCATGCCAGCGCCTGGGACGTGGACAACTCCGGCGACCTGCGAATCAAGATGTGCATCGACACTACCGCCGAAGAGTTTTCGGTGATCCATCACGAATTGGGTCACAACTTCTACCAGCGCGCGTACCTGAAGCAGCCGTACCTGTTCCGCGACAGCGCCAACGACGGGTTCCACGAGGCCGTTGGGGACACGATCGCGCTGTCGATCACGCCCGAGTACCTGGTGAAGCTGGGGTTGTTGGGGCGGGCGCCCGATGCGTCGAAGGACATTGGCCTGCTGCTTGGGCGGGCGCTCGACAAGGTGGCGTTTCTGCCGTTCGGCTTGCTGATCGATCAGTGGCGATGGCAGGTGTTCTCGGGCGCAGTGACGCCGGCGAACTACAACGCCTCTTGGTGGGAACTGCGGCAAAAATACCAGGGCGTTGCGCCGGTCACGGTGCGGGGCGAGGACGACTTCGATCCAGGCGCCAAATACCACGTTCCCGCCAACGTGCCCTATACGCGATACTTCCTGGCGACGATTCTCCAGTTCCAGTTTCACCGGGCGCTGGCCAAAGCAGCGGGCTGTACCGAGCCGCTGCACCGCTGTTCGATCTACGACAACAAGGAAGCAGGCAAGCGGCTGATGGCCATGCTCGAAATGGGCCAGAGCCGTCCCTGGCCGGACGCGCTGGAGGCGCTCACCGGCCAGCGCGAGATGGACGCGACGGCGATTCTGGACTACTTCGCGCCGCTGAAGAAATGGCTCGACGAACAGAACGCGGGGAAGCCGGTGGGGTGGTAGTCTAGCCAAAGCCTATGTAATATGTGCCCCCTGCGCCTCGGTGTAGACGGCGTAGAGCGACTGGCTGCCGGTCATGAACAGGCGGTTGCGCTTGGGACCGCCGAAACAGACGTTCGAGCAAATCTCCGGCAAGAGAATTTGTCCGATGCGGTCGCCGTTCGGGGCGAAGATGTGGACGCCGTCGTAGCCCTCGCCGACCCAGCCGGCGCTCGACCAGATATTGCCGTCGGTGTCGCAGCGGATACCGTCGGCCAAGCCCGCGCCCTTGCCGGCGAGTTCCATCGAACAGAACGTCATCCCGTTGCGCAGCGTCTTGCCATCGGCGACGTCCCAGACCTTGATAATCTTAGGGGCCTTCTCGTAGTGCGTTGCACCCGTGTCGGCCACGTAGAGCTTCTTGTAGTCCTGTGAGAAGCACAGGCCATTCGGCTTGAAGATCTCGTCCGTAACTAGGGTCATCTGGCCGGACCTGGCATCTATGCGGTAGACGGCTTCCTTGATTTCGAGCGGTCCCTTGTTGCCTTCGTAGTTGAGGAGGCTGCCGTAACCGGGATCGGTGAACCAGATGGCGCCGTCGGGATGGACCACCGCGTCGTTCGGCGCGTTGAGCCGCTTACCCTGCCACTTCTCGGCGAGCACCGTCGCGGTTCCGTTGTACTCGTAGCGGACGACGCGCCGCGTGCCGTGCTCGCAGGAAATCTGGCGGCCCTCGAAGTCGAACGTGTTGCCGTTGGAGTTGCCCGCCGGTTTGCGCATGACGCTGACGTGGCCGTCGTCGTCGAGCCAGCGCATCTGGACGTCGTTCGGAATATCGCTCCACACCAGGTAGCGGCCGGAGCCGTTCCAGGCCGGCCCCTCGGCCCAAAGCATCCCGGTGTGCAGGCGCTGGATCGGCGTGTTGCCGATGCGGTATTTCGCAAAGCGCGGGTCGAGGACCAGGACGTCGGGATCGGGATAACGGACGGGGTTGCGGCCCGACCAGTCGCGCTGTGCAAGCACTGCGGGCACGGCCGCCGCCGCGCCAAGAAACGCACGGCGCGTTGCGCGGAAAATTTCGCTCATGGGGTGTCAGTATATCGCGCCGGCCGCTAGAACCGGTACACCCACTGCGCGTAAGCCACCGTCGCCGGGCTGCCCGGCGTGGATTGCTTGAGAAACGCGCCAGGGAACAAGTGCACATAGCCGATGATGAATTGCAGCCGGCGGTTCACGTTCCAGACCGTGTTCACGTCGATTTCGTAGTCGAGGTGGCTGCTTGTTGCGTCGGGATTCCACGCGACCGGCCGGCCGGCGAAGTTGTAGTAGGCGTCGGCGCGGGTGGCGAGCCAGAAGGAATGGAATTCGAGGTTGACGGTGACCGGGCGCGCCGGTTTGAGGATCAGCGCCGCCGCGGCTTCGTGCACGTTGCGCCAGCCGATGCGGTCGCCCCAACCGTAGAAGGCGTGGTTGGTCGGGTAAAGCTGATCGAAGGTGCCGGACCGGCCGTCGGCGGCCCGATTGTCGCCGCTGGCGAAGCTGTAGATGGCTACCAGGCGCGGCGAGCGTTCGGCGGGAGCTAAGGTGTAGCCGAGGTTCCAGTAACCTGCCCAGGCGCGATGCGTTTGGCCGGCCAACTCACCGGCCTGAAACGCCATTTCGAGGTTGTAGTCGAAGCGGCGCGGCAACTTGCCGAGCGCCCGGAGACCGTTGGTGAAGTGCGACGTCCGCCCGGTGCGGTCCTGGAAGGTCTCGGTGTTGGAGATCTTCCAAAAGGCATAACTCTCGAACACGCCCTCGCGCGGCAATCGCGCCGCGGAAAGGTGGACGCCGTGGATCTGGTTGCCGGACGCCAGCACCGGATTCAGCCGCGTGTTGTCCACTACCGCGACCATCGAGGCGAACGCATCGAGTTGGACACGATTTCGCGTGCGGGTGGCCCGGACGCCTTCGTAGCTGCGGCTGGAGTTGCCCCAGTTGGCCGACCCGATGAGCCGCTGCGCGCCGAAGTTGATCTCCTGCCGGCCCACGCGCACCTGCCAGTCGTTCTTGCGGAGTTCTCCGAACCATTGGTGGAAATCGAAGGTGTCCTGAAGGTTTGAGGGGACCGGCTTGCGGTGAAAAGGCGCCCTGACGTTCTGAGGTTGGACCAGGAGGCGCAGCCACGGGGCCGGCTGAATACCGATGGTGCCGCGGATGCGGTGCAGGTAGTAGATGTTGTTGTTGTCGCGCACGAAGTCGAGCGCGGTGAGCGCCTCAAAGCGGCCGCGAAACTCGACGCCGAGGTGCAGCCATGGAGGCAAACCGTTGGCGGCCGGACCGGCGGCGCGGGCGGCGCTCAGACAAGCGAAGAAAACCAGGAATAGGGGGCGGAACGGCGTAAGACGGTACAATGAACCTTTCGATTATATGCCCTTACCCGAGTCGGCCCGCGAGTTCCTCGCCGGGCAGGTGGAGCGCGTCAAGAAACTCCGCAAGAAAAAGCGTATCGTATTCCCGGAAGGTTCGGACGCGCGCGTGCTGGAGGCAGCCGGGCGGCTGGCCGCGGAAGGGCTGCTGGAGCCTATTCTGATTGGCGCCAAGGCGGAATCGGCGCCCGCCGGGACGAAGGTGGTCGATCCGGCCAGCGCCCCGCGCGCATCCGAGTACGCACGGATCCACTTCGAACGGCGCCGCGCGAAGGGTGTCACGCAGACCGAAGCGGGGCAGATCGCCAAGCGCCCGCTGTACCTGGCCGCGTTAATGGTGGCGGCCGGGAACGCCGACGGATTCGTGGGCGGCGCGGCCAACAGCACGGCGGAAACCGTGCGCGCCGCACTGCATTGCATCGGCACTCACCCGAAGGTCAGGACCGTGTCGAGCATGATGGTGCTCTGCGTGCACGATTCCAGTTTCGGCCACAATGGACTGCTCGCGTTCGCCGACACGGCCATCGTCATCAGGCCGTCGCCGGTGGAACTGGCCGAGATCGCCATCGCGACCGCGCACACCACGCGGACGCTGCTTGGCGTCGAACCGGTAGCGGCCATGCTCTCGTTCTCCACGAAAGGCAGTGGCCGGCACGAGGAGGTAGACCGCGTAGTCGAGGCATTCCGCATCGTGAAAGCGCGGGCTCCGGAACTGCACGTCGATGGAGAACTCCAGGCCGACGCCGCGCTTTTGGATACCGTTGGCCGTTCGAAGGCGCCGGGCTCGACCGTGGCGGGGCGCGCAAACACCATCATCTTCCCGGACCTGAACTCCGCCAACATCGGCTACAAACTGGTGGAGCGACTCGGCGGCGCGGTGGCGTACGGACCCTTCCTCCAGGGACTGGCGAAACCGGCGAACGACCTGTCGCGTGGCTGTTCGGCGAACGACATTTATGGCGTGGCGGTGGTGACGGCGTTACAGTCGGAAGAAGCGTCCCCGGCCTAGCTAGAGCGCTACATGCTTTCGTTTCACCTCATCTATCACGACGGCTACGATCTGAACCTCGGCGGCCACGTGTTCCCGGCGCAGAAGTACCGGCTGATTCGCGAGCGGCTTTTGCGCGAGGGCTTCGCCGAACCGGAGGACATTCTCGAACCGGAAGCGGCGACCGACGACCAGATGATCCTGGTGCACGACCCGGCATGGGTCGGGCGGCTGCGCGACGGCAGGCTCAGCTACGAAGACATCATCAAGCTGGAGATTCCGTATTCGCGCAAGATGGTGGAGGGTTTTTTTCTGGCCGCCGGCGGCACGATTCTGGCGGCGCGCAAGGCGCTCGAGGAAGGCGTGGGCTACAACATCGGCGGCGGCTTCCACCATGCATTTCCATCGCACGGCGAGGGCTTCTGCGCCATTCACGACGTGGCGGTGGCCGTCCGCGTGTTGCAGCGGGAGGGGCTCATTCGGAAAGCGCTGGTCATCGATTGCGACGTGCATCAGGGCAACGGGACCGCGGCGATTTTCTCCGGCGATCCGACCGTGTCCACTATCTCGATTCACCAGCACAACAACTATCCGAGTGCGAAACCGCCGTCGAGCATTGACATCCACCTTCCGGACGGCGCGGGCGACGTGGAGTATCTGAAGCGGTTGGGCGAGGCCTATGGGATGGCGGTGCCGGGGTTTCAACCCGAGATGGTTTTCTACGTCGCCGGGGCTGACCCGTACATGGAGGACCAGTTGGGCGGGCTGACGCTGACGCTCGAAGGTCTCATGGAACGCGACAGGACCGTGCTGGAAACGCCACTCCGGCTAGGGATCCCAGTAGTCGTGACGCTGGCGGGCGGGTACGCCTTCGACATCAACGATACCGTGACGATTCACTGCCAGACGGCCTACGCAGCCAAGGACGTGCTGGCGGACTGTGGCTGGCAGCGGCGGCACGCCGCCGGGCAGCCGGCTTAACTCTTCGAACCGCCGTCCAGTTTCTCGCCCGACGCAATACGGGCAAAGACACCCCAGTGATAGGCCGGCTCCGAAAAGGTAAGCGTCTTGCCGAGCGCGCGGAAGAACGACTGCACGATGGTCTGGATGCGAAACAAGACCCCGGCCACGAATCCGTCCTGCTTGCCGAGATAGGCCGCTCCGCCCACGGCGGCGTCGGCGGCGAAGGCGGCGCGTTCGGAGACGCTTTGCGGCTCCCATCTGCCTTCGGGCCGTAGTGTGACGCGAACCTCGGGCAGCAACAGGATCTTGCGCGAGGCGCGGCGCATCTGGCGGCACAGATCGGCGTCTACCCAGCACTCGCCAAACCGGCTGTCGTGGTAATTGATGCCCTGGATGGTCTGGCGGCGGAGAAGCATCGCCTCGCAGGATGGCATCTCGACCGCGATCGGCTCGCCGGCGGCGGTGGTAGGCGGCCTTTCGGCGGCAACGGCTTCGCCGCGCCAGGCGCGGCTGAGATCGGCGCGCGTGGGCAAGTGCAGAACCTGCGGAACGGGCTCGCCCGCGGGGTCGACGATCATCGGCGCCACTGCGAGCGCGTCCGTGCGCGCGGTCAGCGCCTCGGCCAGTTTTGCCGCCGTGTCCGGCTCCACTTCGACGCCGGGCGCAAGCAGCAGAAGGAATTCGCCGCGCGCCGTTCTCATGCCGATGTTCCGCGCCCTGGTGAGGCCCATGTAGTGCGGCATGCGGAGTACCGTTACATCCTCGTATTCCTGGTCGACGCGGTTGCTGCCATCCTGGGAAGCGTTGTCCACTACCAGGATCTGCGTCTCCTCGCGATTTGGCGCCGCCAGCAGCGACTGTAGCGTGCGGCGGAGAGGCTCGATGCAGTTGTAAGCGACTATGAGGGCTGTCGTCCGCGGCGCGGCTGGAGTCGCGGGCGCGGCCGATCCGGGCTCTTCCTGCGAGACGGGCGCCTCGGTAGTGACCTCGGTCCGTTTTTGGCTACCGCCGCCGGCGCGCCGAGTAATTGCCATAAGGATCAGTATGCCAAGATGAAGAGTCAGCGAGGGAATTGAGGAGCATGAAAATTGCGTTTCTTCTGGCCGCGTTCGCCACGGCCAGCTTCGGGCAATCGGAAGTTCTGCTGGTTCTCCACAAGGGAAACAGCTCGCTCGGGTTCTACACGCCCGAGGGACAACTTCAGGCCGAAGTTGCGGTGGGTAAGCATCCGCACGAAATGGTGGTGACCCCGGACGGCCGTTACGCCTATATCACGGATAACGGAACAATGCGGATCGAGCATCCGGGCGAGGGCGGCAACACAGTGTCCATCGTCGATTTGCGGCAGCGCCGGCGTACCGGGACAATCAAGCTCGACAACGACCGCCGTCCGCATGGGATCGACTATGAAACGAAGACTGGGCGGCTGGTAGTGAGCACCGAATTGCCCGACCGCCTGCTGCTGATCGACGCCGCGGATCGCAAGGTGATGAAGCGGTTTCCGACCCAGGGACGGACCTCGCACATGGCGAGCTTCGGTCCCGGCGCCAGCGGCGCAACGTGGGCCTATGTGAGCAATTCGAGCTCGGCCACTGTGTCGGCGGTGAACCTCACGACCGGGGTAGTGCGGGTGATTCCGACCGGTCAGCGGCCCGAGGGGAGCGTGCTATCGAAGGACGGATCACGGCTCTACGTCACCAACCGTGAGTCGGCCAGCCTCACCGTCATCGACACCGAGCGCCACGCGGCGGTGGGAGAGATCAAGACCGGCCG
>CAYPUQ010000005.1:43680-45701 GCA_964413655.1 uncultured Solibacteraceae bacterium
CGGATCGCCAGTGGCCTCGAAGGCGCGGGCACGCGAGCCGCCGCAGAGCACTCGGTATTCACACAAGCCGCAGCGGCCTTCGAGACGCGCCGGGTCGTGCAACGCTTCAAACAGCGGTGCGTTCCGGTAGACTTCGGCGACGCGGTCGCGGCGCACGTTGCCGGCTGTCAAGGGCAGGAAGCCGGCGGGACAAATGTCGCCGGTGTTGGAGACGAACAGGATGCCGTGGCCGTCGCGAATCCCGAACCCGCGCGTCACGCCACTTCGCTCGATCTCGTCCTTCGACAGGCCGTCGGCGCGCGCCCGTTCGAGCGCCACGCGGCGGTAGGATGGCGCCTCCGTGGTTGCCACGACGAACGGCGCCTGGCGGGAGGTTTCGAAGATCCAGCCCATCAGTTCCTCGCCCTCGTCCGGTGACAGCGGCTGTAGCACCTTGCCCCGGCCGACGGAGATTAGGAAGAACAGGCTCCAGCGCGTCACGCCGAACGGCTTCAGCAACTCGTACACCGCTGGGATGTCGTCTTTCGTTTCGGCGGCCACCAGCGTGTTCACCTGGAGCGGCATCGCCGACTCCTCGGCCCAGCGCATCGCCTGCATGGTGCGGTCGAAGGTGCCGGGCACGCCGCGGATAGAATCGTGCCGTCCGGCGGTGGACCCATCGAGGCTGAGGCCGAGGCCTTCGACGCCGTGTTCCTGGAGACGCACGAGCACTTCGCGGGTGAAGGCATCGGTGGCGGCCGGGGTAATGGACACGCCGATGCCGAGGCTGCGCGCTTCGTCGATTAGTTCGAAGAGGTCGCGGCGGGCGAGGGGATCGCCGCCGGTGAGGATGAGGTGCGGCATGGGGTCGCCGAATTCGGGGATCTGTCGGAGAAATGCCGCAGCTTCCTCAAAGGTCAACTCCATCGGATGCGGAGCGGGCATCGCTTCGGCGCGGCAGTGCCGGCAGGCGAGCGCACACGCCTGGGTCATCTCCCAGTAGATGTTAAGCGGTGTTCGCACGTAGTCCCTCTTGGCGTGGCGCATGCTTTCAGCGTACACGGAAGGACGGCGAGCCGGGTTGGGGAGGGCAGAAAAAGAAAATGGGGCGGCCCCGCACCTGGGTAGCGCCGCCCCTTCCTGCTGGAGGTAAGTTGGTTACGCTTCGCCGCGGGCGCGCCGCCGGCGGGCGTAGAAGACTACAATACCCAAGAACGCGAAGTGCAAAAGCAGCAACGCGATGGTTTCCGGTTCGGGGGTCCTGATCACAAGGAATTCCTGCGGCGGGCCTTTTGTGCCGGCGACGGGTGTGTAGATTGAGAACTGCGCGAACTGGCCGGCGGCGAAGGCCTGATTCTTGGCCGAATTGATGTACGCCTGCACGGTGGCGACATCCCCGGGCTTCTTGTTCTGGAGGTACGTGATGGCGCTCTGATCCATTAGGCCCCAAATCGCAAACTGGAGATGAGCCGCCTGCGTCTTCGTGGGGGCACTCAGCAACTGCAAGGTCAGCCACGCCGCTTGATCGTACAGGGGCTGGTCGTTGAACTTCGTTTTGCTCAGATCGTTGTAGTAATGGGTAACATGGGCTGTCCACGTTTGGTTGATCGTGGTCTGGCTTGAGAAGTCGTCGCAAATGACCGCTGTCGGGACTCCATCAATAAGCGCCTGATAAGGACCAATGTAGACGCCGGCATAGACGTTGCTGCCGGCTCCAGTAAGCTTGATAGTCGCTGTATCCCCGTTGGCATACAGACTGGGTGCCGCAAGCAAAAGGACTGCGGCAAGCGAGATCGTGAGGAACTTCGCTGCTCTGTTCAATTTCATGTTCCGCCTTTCCAAATCCCTTTTCAAACAGACTCCTCCGCAACGTGGTGGAATATATACATCTACCCACCGCACTTCAGGCACCGCACGCGGGGGGCCAAGTTTTAAGTTGTTGATATGTAATGGGGAACCAAGGATTTTCCGAGGCGTAAATAAGGATTAAGGAGAAAACCCTAATTTTTCTCGTTAGACCCTACCCTATGGCCGATGCGTGA
>CAYPUQ010000006.1:0-2426 GCA_964413655.1 uncultured Solibacteraceae bacterium
GGGCTAGCCGCCTCCGGCGGGCTCTGATCTACGAACTCAGGCACATAACTTCCGGCGGCGAAATTGATCCTTACCGGATGGCCGGCGCCCGCGGTTTCGTAGTACTGTTTCAGTCGCTTCCGGAGGCGGTGCGCTTCCACCCGGACGATCGAGTCGCGCTTGGGGTCGAAGGAGGGCGGACGGCCGAGGGCTTCGACCGCAACGCTGTACTCCTTGATTTCGGCGCTCTCGCCGTCGAAGCATTTCCGGCAGATGTACTGAAGGAAACTGGCGAGATTGGGTGCCCGATCGAAAATCCCCGAAGACAGGATCGCTTCGAGTTCGCTGCGTTCTCGTTCGAAGCGGTCTATGTTCTTTACGGTCCCCACAGCGGCGCTCCCCTTTGCTGACGAGAGTATATCAAACGTTATCCCAGATGCTAACTCCTAAATGACGGATCGGAAAAATCTCCGGTAACGCCTCGTTAACCTCGCTGAAAACATTACACTTTTGTCCATTAACAGGCTTCGTTAGCAGGTTTAGCCTTGAATTGCGGCAAGATGCTTGAAACAATTGTAGGCCTCGAATGGGCAGCGCCGGGCTGCCCGGATGCAATCGCTAATCCAGGAGTCACTCAAGATGAGTTCCCGTCGCCGTCGAACCCTCTTCGCTTTGACCTTCGCCTTGCTGGCTGCCCCGGCGGGCCTGCAGGCGCAAAGTGGAACCATCCAAGGAATCGTTCTCGACCCGCAACAGGCGGCGATTGCCACCGCGTCGGTAAGCGCCCTCGACGAGGCTAGAGGACTGGTCGCCCGCGAGACGACGACCGATGCCACCGGATCGTTTCAACTGCTCAATCTTCTCCGCGGTACCTACACAGTCCGTGTCGAGGCCGCCGGGTTCAAGGCCTTCGAGCGCCGCGGACTCGTCGTCGACCCCAACCAGATCATGAACCTGGGCACAATCACCATCGAGATCGGCCAAACGGCCGAATCCATTACGGTGGAGGGAGCCGCGCCGCTCGTCGACACGACGACCGCGAACAAGTCCTTCGTGCTGAGCTCCCGCCAAGTGACGGAACAGAGCCTGAACGGCCGCGATTTTCAGTCGCTGATGCTGACACTGCCGGGTGTGGTGACAAACAACACTTCGAATTTCCGCCTGGCGTTCAACAGCACGGACCAGTTCAACGTGAACGGCTTGCGTGGCAGCATGAACAACTTCTTCCTAGACGGCTCCATCAACACCGACGTCGGCGCCAACGATGGCCAGTACACGCAGCTCAGCATGGACGCCGTGGGCGAGTTCAAGGTTCAGACCTCAACCTTCGCCGCCGAGCATGGCCGGAACCCCGGCATCCAGTTGGCGGCCAGCACCAAGAGCGGCGGGAAACAGTTTCATGGAACGCTCTACCACTTCCTCCGCAACGAAGCGTTCGACACCCGGCTCCCGTTCGATACGACCGGCAAGCCGCCTATCCTCCGCTTCAACCAATTCGGCGGCAACATCGGCGGTCCGCTATGGATGGGCCGACTTTCGCCGAAGAACGATCCGAAGATGTTCTTCTTCGTTAATTTCGAGGGAACCCGGGCCAGCCGGCCGGCTGGCGGCAACTTTGTGGATCTGCCCCACCCCGATCTCGCCAACGGCGACCTCAGCCGGCTGTACCGGCCGGGTCAGGACCAGTTTCACGGTCTTCAGATCGGCCAGATTTTCCGTCCCGGTTCGATCACCCGCGACGCGGCCGGCCGCGTAACCGGGGGCGACCCATATCCCGGCAACATCATCCCGCGCTCGGAGTGGAGCCGGAACGCGCAGGCATTTCTGAACGTGGTCTATTTCTGGGACCGGAGTGGCGGAACGCCGCTGGCGACCAACCCCGAACTGATTCGCGTGCCGTTCCAGGACGTTTACCGCTTCACTAAGAACCAACCCGTCGTCCGGTGGGACTATAACGTCAACCCCAACCTGAACATCTTCTTCCGTTGGGTTTGGGACAACCAGAGCGAGAATCAGCAGCGCGGCATTTTCACCACGCTGCCGTTTCCGATTTACCCGATGTTCCGCGAGAAGCCGGGGCAGAGCTATTCGGGCAACGTGATCAGCGTCATTAACCCGACGATGACCAACGAGGCGATCTTTACGGTAAACGATCTGAATCAGCGCGTGAACGTAGTGCCGGGGACTCCCACCGCCCAGTACGACCGGGATGCTCTCGGGTTCCAGTTCCAGGAACTGTTCCCCGCGGTGAACCTAAACAACCGCTTCCCGCGCTTCGACTGCGGCGTGGGCACCTGCAACTTCGGCAACTTTTCGTCCGGGTGGCTGAGCGAGGGCTCGACCATCGCCTTCACCGATAACCTGACGAAGATTCACAAGAATCACACCTTCAAGTTCGGCGTCTTCTGGAACCGCAACCTGAACGCGCAACAGCCGACCTGGACCGA
>CAYPUQ010000006.1:2526-9535 GCA_964413655.1 uncultured Solibacteraceae bacterium
TGGAACCAGTTCGCGCCGCGCTTCGGCATCGCCGTCGATCCGTTCGGCGACGGCAAAACCTCGATCCGCGCCGGCGGCGGCGTCTTTTGGGAGCGCATCCGGCAGAACAACCTGAATTTCGACGGCCTGCGCAATCCGCCGACCGAAACGCAGCCGAGTATCTTCGACGGCAACATCGACAACGTCACCTCGGCTCTCGCCACCCAGGGCGTGATATTCCCGCCGAGCGCCGCGATCGCCGCGTGGGCGCGCGACGGCAAGACGCCTACCATTTACTCGTGGAGCGTCAATATCCAGCGCCAGCTGCCGGGCGACACCGCAGTGGATGTCGCCTACATCGGCAACCTCGCCCGCCATTTGATGGATGTCCGCGACATCAACCAGTTGCCGCTGGGAACGACCATCAATACGCCGATTCTCCAGCAGGCCAACAACGTCGCCAACGCCATCCGGCCGTTCCGCGGCTACCCCAGCGTCAACTTCACCGACTTTGCCGCCAATAGCAACTACAACGCATTCCAAACCCGCATCAGCCGGCGATTCTCCAGCAGCCTTACGTTCAACGCAAACTACACCTGGTCCAAGGCGCTCGGCCACAACGAGACCGACACGGTGAACATCGGCTACTATCTCGACCGCCGACGCAATTATGGCCCGCTGAGCTACGACCGGACGCACATCGCCTCATTCGACTATGTCTATTTGCTGCCCGACTTCGGCACGAAAATGGGCAACCACGGCTTCGCGAAAGCGATCTTCAACGGCTGGCAGATTACCGGCATCACCCGCTTCTCTTCCGGGCGCGTCTACACGATTACATCCAACGGCAACCCAGGCACTCTCGGTGGCGGCGTGCGTGCCGACTACCTCGGCGGCGATATCTTTCAAGGCGGCAAGACGCGGTTCCAGTGGTTCGATCCGCTGCTCTTCGGACGCCCTGTGGATGGGAGCCTCGGCAATACTGCCACGGGCATCATCCGCGGCCCGGGCATCAACAACTGGGATGTGTCGTTCTTCAAGAACACGAAGATCACCGAACGCGTGACCACTCAATTGCGGTTCGAGTTCTTCAACATCTTCAACCACACCCAGTTCGCCGACTTCAACACCGGCATCAGTGTGCCGAACCCTGGCCAGGCCGTCAACCAAGCTACCCGTGCACGGACGGGCGAAATCACATCGACGCGCGACCCGCGCCAGTTGCAGCTTGGGCTGAAGCTGTATTTTTAGTGGCGCTCGAAGACCGGGTCCGGCCCCGAACCGGCCGGCAGCTTGATCCGTTTAACAACGCTCTTCGTGGCCAGCGAAACGCCGAAGACGAGATCGCTGTCCTGGGCGGCGGCATAAGCCGTGCCGCCGTCCGGCGACAGATTTAACGACACGATTTCGGCTCCCTCGGTGTCGAGTTTGACGTGGCCGGCGATCTGACCCGTAGCGGTATCGATCCATTCGACGGCCTGGCCACCGAGTAGTCCATAGACGGCGTACTTCTCATCGGGCGTTAGGGCGATGCGGACCGGACCGGCGCCAGTCGGGAATTCCTTCAACTTCTCCAACTTCTGTGTGCCGATGACGGAGAGCCGGTTGCCGACACGGCTAACGACGTAGAGGTACCGGCCGTCCCTGGTGAGCACACTTCCTTCTGGGCGTTCAGCGACCGTTATCAACTTCGCGGCGCCGGAGTCCAGGTCGATCGCGGCCACGTTCGCCGACCGGGCATTGCTGACGAAGGCAGTCTTGCGGTCGCGGCTCAGCCTCACGATGTGAGAGGTCTCGCCCTTGGTGTCGTAGGTGCGGACGACCTTGCGCTGCGTGGGGTCCACGATGAGAAGCTTGTCCGGCAGTTCCGTAGAAACCAGAACATTGCCAGTTACAGGGTCGATGTCGATTCCGTGCGGGCGGCGGAACTCGCCGAGGCTGATTTGCGCCACACGCTTCCGGGCCTCCAGGTCGATCATCGAAATGCTGTTGCCACCGGTCCCGGCCTGCTCGATGCGCATGGTGCCGTTGTCGGTGCAGTACAGATAGCGGCCGTCGGGCGAGTAAACCATCTCGTGCGGGTGTTTGCCGACGGGTATGGTTGCGAGAGGCTTGCCGTCCATTGAGTAGAAGCCGAGGGAACTGGCGCCCTTCTGGAGGACCAGCAGAACCGGCGACTGGGCCGCCAAGGTAGCTGCAACCAGGAAAATGCCAAGTAGTCTGATCATTCCGTGTCTCCGTTCACTCACCCGCCGGAAGGATGATGATGGGGTCCGGCCGTGCTCCTGTCTTGTATTCGCCGCTCAGCCGCCACGTGCCGACTTCGACGCGGACCACTCGAGCATCGCCTTGGGCCGACAGGTAGGCGTAGGCGCCGCTCGGGTCCAGTCCGATGCCTTCGAGGGCAGTACCGATGTGAACTCGATGATAGATTTGCAGAGATCTTGGGTTAATGATCACAACGTCGCCCGCGCCGATGGTGGTGGCGATCAGGTGCTTCTCGTTGTGCGTGAAGCGGAGCCGAACCGGCTGGCCCGACACCGGAATGCGGTGAACAATCTTCCGTGCCTGAGTGTCGATCAGGAGCACTTCGTCACCGGTGCGGGTCGCGACGAACAGGCGCTTTCCGTCGTGCGAGAGCGCCAGCCCCATCGGAATCCCGCCGACGTCGTAGACCTTCTGCGGCCCGCCCTGGAGCGGAATCGCCGTAACCGTACCGTCGCCGGAGTTGGCCGTGTATGCCATCGTTTCGTCTTCGCTCACGGCGACCATGTGCGGCAGGCGGTCGCCGACTTCGTGATGGCGGACAATCGCCTTCTTCTTCGTGTCGACGACCAGGAGCGCACCGGGCTTGTCGGTAGTGACATATAGCAGCCCGGACCGGCCGAACTCGACTCCATGCGGCCGCCGGAAGCGGCCCAAGCCGATCTCGCCAATCTTTTTGCGGGCGGGAACATCAATGATGGAGAGCGTGCGGCCGCCTTCGGCGCCGTCGGTCCAGCGCTCCAAACCGTAGTCGCTGACGTAGAGGAGTTTCCGGTCTTTCGTGATCGCCAGTTCGTGCGGGCGGCGGTTGACCGGAACGGTTGTGAGCAGGCGGAAACTGCCGACGTCGTAGAAACCGACTTCGTCGGCATGCTTGTGGGCGACGATCATCGTCTCTCCAGCCAGCAGCGGAAAAACGAAGAGGACCGGCAGGGAGAAAAGCGGACGCAGCATACGCGTCCGCCGATTCTATCAAGATGGCACTCAAAGCGGTGGCATTGCGTTTCACGAAAGGATCGTTCCTACTGGAAAGAGACGCTTCCACGGACAGGAGGAAAGATATGAAGCGAGCGCCAGTCATCGCAGTGGTGGTGTTGAGTGCCGCCGCTCTCAGTCCCGCCAACGAGAGCCCGTTTCTACTGAGGCAGCCGGCTCTGAGCCAGTCGCAAATTGTCTTTCACTACGCCGGCGACCTGTGGACGGTAGCGCGCGACGGCGGCGTCGCGAGCCGGCTGACGACCGCGCCCGGTGTCGAAGAGATGCCCTACTTTTCCCCTGACGGACAGTGGATCGCGTTCACCGGCGAGTATGACGGCAATGTGGACGTGTTCGTGGTAGCGGCCGGCGGCGGCGTGCCGCGACGGCTGACGTGGCATCCGGCAGACGATCGGGCGACTGGATGGACCACGGACGGCAAGCGCGTGCTGTTTCGTTCAAACCGCGCGAGCTATTCCCGCTTCAGCCAATTGTTCACGATCGCGATGGATGGCGTGTTTCCGGAGGTGCTGCCGCTGCCGATGGGCGAGGAGGGAGCGTACTCCGGCGATGGCGCCCAGATCGCCTACGTGCCGCTCGCGCGGGCATTCCGGTGGTGGAAACGATACCGCGGCGGCCGTACGACGCCGATCTGGATCGCGCGCCTGTCGGATTCGAGCATCGAACGGGTGCCGAGGAACAATTCAAACGACTTCAATCCGATGTGGATCGGCGACCGGATCTATTTCCTGTCGGACCGCAACGGACCGTTCACGCTGTTCAGTTACGACACCAGAACAAAGAAGGTGGCGCAAGAGCTGGCGAATTCCGGATTCGACATCAAGTCCGCGGCAGCCGGTCCCGGCGCGATCGTCTATGAGCAGTTCGGATCGATCTGGCTCTACGACTTGAAAACAAGGAAGGCGCGACAGGTCGAGATCAGCGTCAGCGGCGACGTTCCCGAAGTGCGGCCGCGGATCGAGAAGCTGGCCGAGCGTATTTCGACCGCGCGAATTTCGCCAACCGGGGCGCGCGCCGTGTTCGAAGCGCGGGGCGAGATCGTCACGGTGCCGGCCGAAAAAGGCGACGCGCGTAATCTCACCAACACGCCGGGAGCAGCCGAACGGGATCCGTCGTGGTCGCCGGATGGCCGGTGGATCGCCTATTTCAGCGAGGAGGCCGGCGAGTACGAACTGCACCTGAAGGAACAGACCGGTTTGGGCGAGGCGAAGAGGTTCCGCTTGCCGGAGCCGCCGACGTACTACTACAATCCGGCCTGGTCGCCCGACAGCAAGAAGATCGCATACACCGACAAGAGGTTGAATGCCGGCTACATCGAGATCGATTCGGGCAAGACGGTTCGGGTAGATACGGACCGGTACGACGGACCGCGACGGGTAAGAGAAGCGGTCTGGTCGCCGGACAGCAAGTGGCTGGCGTACACCAAACAACTCCGGAATCACCTGCGTGCGGTGTTTCTCTATTCGGTCGAGACGGGCGAATCCCGCCAATTGACCGACGGACTGAGCGATGCGACGCTGCCGGTTTTCGACCGCGATGGTAAGCACTTGTACTTTGTTGCGAGCACGGACGTCGGCTTGCAGCTCGGTTGGCGCGACATGTCGAGCTTCTTCCGTCCGCTGACGCACAGCGCCTATGTTGTGGTGCTGCGGAAGGATCTCCCGTCGCCGATCGCACCGGAGAGCGACGAGGAGAAGCAGGAAGAGGAGAGAAAAGCGGGAGAGCCAGGTGAAAAGGGGGAAGCGAAGCCCGAGCCGAAGACCGTGGAGAAGGTACCTGAAGTCAAGATCGACTTCGAGAACATCGGCCAGCGGATTCTGGCGTTGCCAGTCCCACGCCGCAACTATGTGCAGATCGCGGCCGGCAAGGCGGGGGTCCTGTATTTTGTCGAACTTCCGGTAGCGGCGCAAATGGAGCGGGGTCCAGGGGACCGATTGACGCTGCACAAGTTCGAGATGAAGACACGGAAGCTCGACAAGGTGGTCGAGGGCGTATCGCGGGTGGAAGTGTCGGCCAACGGCGAGAAAATGCTTCTCCGGCAGGGCCGGCGATGGTTGATAGTCAGCGCCGGCCAGGCGCCGAAGCCAAGCGACGCGGCACTGAAGCTTGACGGCTTGGAAGCGCGTGTCGAGCCGAAGATCGAATGGCGGCAGATGTATCACGAAGCATTGAGAATCCAGCGCGACTTCTTCTACGATCCGAATCTGCACGGAGTGAACCTGGCGGAGCTGAAGAAACGATATGAGCCGTTTTTGGACAACCTGGGCAGCCGCAGCGATTTGAGTTACCTGTTGGGCGAGATGATGGGTGAGTTCACCGCCAGCCATCTCTACATTGGTGGGGGACAGACTCCGGAGATGAAGCGCGTTCCGGTGGGATTGCTCGGCGCCGATTACACGGCTGAAAATGGGCGGTACCGGTTCGCCCGAGTTTATAACGGGGAGAACTGGAACCCGGACCTGCGCGCTCCGCTGACGCAGCCGGGCGTGAACGTCGTGGACGGGGAGTACCTACTCGCCGTGAACGGCCGCGAATTGCGTTCGGCGGAGAACCTGTACAGTTACTTTGAAGGCACCGCAGACAAGCAGGTTGTGATCAGGGTAGGACCGGATCCGGCCGGGGCTGGATCGCGCGATGTCACGGTTGTGCCGGTCGCGAGTGAGACGCGGCTGCGCAACCTGGCCTGGATCGAGGGAAACCGCAGGAAGGTCGACCAGTTGAGCGGCGGGCGGCTCGGTTATGTGTATCTGCCGGACACGGGACTCGGCGGATACACGAACTTCAACCGCTACTACTTCGCGCAAGTGGACAAACAAGGCGCGGTGATTGACGAGCGCTTCAACGGTGGCGGCGCGCAGCCGGACTACATCATCGATTACCTGCGCAGGCCGCTGTTGCACTACCGTGCAACGCGTGACGGCGAGGACTTTACCGGGCCGATCGGCGCGATCTTCGGTCCCAAAGCGATGCTGATCAATGAGTATGCCGGATCGGGCGGCGATACGTTACCGTGGTATTTCCGCAAGACTGGCATCGGACCGCTCATCGGAAAGCGCACGTGGGGCGGCTTGGTTGGCGGGCTCGGCGGCTGGCCGCAACTCATGGACGGCGGGACGGTGTCGCCTCCTTCGGTTGGCTTCTGGGACCCGGACCAGGGCGAGTGGGTAGCGGAGAACGTCGGCATCACGCCGGACATCGAAGTTGAGCATGACCCGAAGGCGGTACGGGAAGGGCGCGACCCGCAACTGGAGAAAGCCGTGGAGGTGCTGCTGGCGGAGCTGCAAAGGAACCCGCCGAAGAAGCATCAGCGTCCACCGTTTCCCGATTACCACCGGCGGCCGGGGGCGACCTCGGGCGGGCGGTAGCAGCGCGGACTTGAAAATCCGAGGGCCGACACCGCGATCAAGGCCTTCGCGTCCAGCAAGCCGGCTTCGGCCCAGTTGAATTTATCGCGGAGTACGCGCAACGTTTCATCCAGGATAGGCTGAGAGATCGCGATCAAGGATTTCGCCTTCGAGGCCGGCCCGGAGCAGTTTCAAGGGTCTTCCGCCGTACTGGGAGAGCACTGACGTAGATGTTTGTGTCCAGGGTCACTCTGAGCATCACGTCCGCGGACTTCAGCGATAGTGTGCTCAAGGTTGCTCTCGACCTGCTCATCGGTCATACCCCGGCGGCCGAGTTCGCCTTGGCTTCTCAGCCTGTTGAGAGTGCGCCGGGCCAATTCTCGCTGAAGGGCTTCAGTTGCCAGTTGATCGATGGTTTTGCCCTC
>CAYPUQ010000006.1:9635-39708 GCA_964413655.1 uncultured Solibacteraceae bacterium
GGGCCAATTCTCGCTGAAGGGCTTCAGTTGCCAGTTGATCGATGGTTTTGCCCTCTGCCCGTGCGGCTGTCTCTGCCGCCCTCCCCAGATCTTCAGGAACCGTGATTCTAATTTCCGTGGCCATGTCAACCTTGCTTCCATTATGATGCCGGGATCGGCTCGGTCGCCAAACCCCTTACGCCGGCTGAACCTCGGCGTACACTTCCCAATCCACGTTACGCATGTCGCCGGTGCGGAGGAACTGTTGATGAAACGCGAACGCGGCGCTGAGCGTGAACGGGACGTGGCCCGCGCCGACAACGCGCAGGTAGCCGTGAAGCTGGTCGCGGAAGTCGGGATGGGCGCAATGGTCGATGATGAGGCGCGCCCGCTCCATCGGGTCCCTGCCGCGAAGATCGGCCACACCCCATTCAGTGGCGACCACCTGCACGGAGTGCTCGCTGTGGTCCATGTGCGTCACCAACGGAACAATGGTGCTGATCTTGCCGCCCTTCGCCGTCGACGGGCAGGAGAAGATCGACAGGTAGGCGTTGCGAGTGAAGTCGCCGGAGCCTCCAATACCGTTCATGAGCTGCCGGCCCATCACATGGGTGCTGTTGACGTTGCCGAAGATGTCCACCTCAATGGCGGTATTCATCGAAATCAGCCCGAGACGGCGGATGACTTCCGGATGGTTGGTGATCTCCTGCGGCCGCATCACCAGCCGGCCGCGGTAGGACTCAAGATCGCCGTATACTTCGCGCAGCAGGTCTTCGCTGAGCGTCAGTGCGCAGGTGCTGGCAAAGCGTACGCGGTCCTTACGCATGAGCCGGATGACGGCATCCTGCACCACCTCGGTATACATCTCGAATGGTGGGATGCCAGGATTCTCACCAAGCGCAAACAGCACGGAGTTGGCAATGTCGCCGACACCCGATTGGACCGGCAGGAACTCTGGCGGAATGCGGCCGGAGGCAACCTCGGCGGCGAGGAACTGGGCGACGTTCCCGCCGATCCGCTGCGTGACCTCGTTCGGTTCGGCGAAGGCCGTGCCCTCGTCGGGCAGATCGGTTTCGATGACGCCCACGATACGCTGGGGCGCCACTTTCACGTACGGGGCGCCGGTGCGGTCGCGGGCCGTATAGATGGGAACCTCGCGACGGCGCGGTGGATCGAGTGGCTCGTAAATGTCGTGAAACCCACGCAGCCGGGACGGATGCCAGCGGTTGAATTCGATCAGTATCTTGTCGGCACGGGTGAGAAACGTCGGCGAAGCGCCGACCGACGAGGTAAGCGTGATCTCGCCGTCCTCGGTAACGTCGCAGGCCTCGACGATGGCCCAGTGAAGCGGACCGAGGAAGCCGTACCGCACCACCTGCGGCAGCAGCGACAGGTGCATATCGAAGAACCGCGTCTGGCCCGTATTGATCTGGTTGCGCAGCACCGGGTCCGACTGGTACGGCGTGCGAAAGGAGATGGCCGCCGCTTCGGCCAGGGCGCCGTCGATCTGCCGTCCCGTGGACGCGCCGGTGAGTACGCCGATCTGGAAGTCCCGGCCCGACTGGTGCTCGGCGCGTGCGCGGCGCGCGAGCGCCAGCGGAACGGCTTTCGCCGCGCCGGCCGGCGTGAAGCCGCTGAATCCGACCGTCTGGCCGTGTTGGATGAGCCGCGCTGCCTCATCGGCCGTAATGCGCGGAAAAATTCGACTCGCAGGCATATATTAATCCTTTCGCGCACCCCGATACGCTTCCAGCAAGCGCCGCGTCGCGCGCGGCGCGCCGATTTCGCCCGACTCCACCAACCCCTCGAGACTTGCCATCTCTTCGCATACGGCGCGATTGCCCAGAAATGCCGCCCGCAAACTCTCTTCGATCAGTTCCAGCATCCATTGGCGCGACTGCCCAGCCCGCCGCCGCGCAAACCATCCGTCGCTTTCCATGTGCGTCCGGTGCCGCAGCACGAGATCCCAGACTTCGGCGATGCCAGTCCGCTTCAGCGCCGAACACTTGGCCACCACCGGCCGCCAGCCATGCGGTCCTGGCGGGAACAGGTGCAGGGCGCTCTCGTATTCGCGCTTCGCCTGCTCCGCGGCCCGCTCGTTCGCGTCGTCGGCCTTGTTGATGACAAGAATGTCGGCCATCTCCACGATGCCGCGCTTCATCCCCTGCAACTCGTCGCCCGCGCCGGGGATGAGCAGTAGCAGGAAGCTATCGGTCATCGACGCAACGGCGAACTCCGACTGCCCGGCGCCCACCGTTTCGACCAGCACATTGTGGAATCCGGCTGCCTCGCACAACAAGATTGCCTGCCGCGTCGCGCGCGTTACGCCGCCCCGCGTCCCGCGCGAAGGCGACGGCCGCACGAACGCCCGTGGATCGTTGGCCAGCCGCGGCATGCGCGTCTTGTCGCCGAGAATGCTGCCGCCCGTCACCGGGCTGCTCGGATCCACGGCGAGAACGGCCACTGTCTCCCCGCGTTCGCCGGTGAGGTATGAGCCGAGCGCATCGATGAACGTGCTTTTCCCTGCCCCCGGAATACCGCTGATTCCCAACCGTACGGCCTTGCCGGTGTTCGGCAGACAGCGCTCCAGGATCTCTTCGGACATTTCCTGGTGCGCCGGCAAAGTGCTCTCAGCCAGCGTGATGGCGCGCGCGAGCATCGCGCGGTTTCCCGCGAGAACCCCCGCCGCTACGTCCGATGCACCGATCCGCAAGCCCGCCTCGCCCCTACCGCACTGCGTTGAGCAAACGGCGCAGAATCGACGTCGCGGCCTCGGGAATGACCGTGCCCGGTCCGAAGACGTCCGCGATCCCGCGCTCCTTCAGATAGCCGTAGTCCCGCGGTGGAATGACGCCCCCGGCCACCACCAGTACGTCGCCGCGGCCGTGCCGCCGGAGTTTCTCCACCAGAGCCGGCGCCAACGTCTTGTGCCCCCCGGCGAGCGAGGAGACGCCCACGATGTGGACGTCGTTCTCAACGGCATGGCTCGCCACTTCCTCCGGCGTTTGGAAGAGCGGTCCGATGTCCACGTCGAAACCGAGATCGGCAAAGGCGGTCGCGATCACCTTCATGCCGCGGTCGTGCCCGTCCTGTCCCATCTTGGCGACCAGGATACGCGGCCGGCGTCCTTCCCGCGCCTGAAAGTCTTCAACGAGTTGCTGTACCTCTTTCATCTTTTCCGAGCCCGCGAGGGCGGCCGCATAGACACCGCTGATCGAGCGCACCGGCGCCTCGTAGCGTCCCCAAACCTTCTCGAGCGCCGCTGAGATCTCCCCCAGCGTAGCGCGTGCGCGCGCGGCCCGGACGGCCAGGTCAAGGAGGTTCGCCTCGCCGGTTTCGGCCGAACTCGTCAGCGCTGCCAGCGCGGCATCGACGGCCCGCGCGTCGCGGGATTGCTTCACCCGCCGGATGCGAGCCACCTGCTTCTCGCGGACGGCCGTGTTGTCGACTTCCCGCAGCTCGATCGGCGTCTCCCGCTCGGGCCGGCGGGTATTGACGCCGACAATGAGGTCCTGACCCGAATCGATCCGCGCCTGCTTGCGCGCGGCGGCCTCTTCGATGCGCAGCTTCGGCAGACCCTTCTCGATCGCTTTCACCATGCCGCCCAGTTCTTCCACTTCCTCGATCAGGCTCCAGGCCTTGCGGGCGAGCCGGTCCGTCAGCCATTCGACGTAGTACGAGCCGCCCCAGGGATCGACGACGCGGCAAATCTGCGTTTCCTTCTGGAAGAAGATCTGGGTGTCGCGGGCGATGCGCGCCGAAAAGTCGGTTGGCAGAGCGAGAGCTTCATCGAGCGCGTTGGTGTGCAGCGACTGCGTGCCGCCGAGCACGGCCGCCAACGCCTCAATCGCGGTGCGGGTGACGTTGTTGAACGGGTCTTGCTCGGTGAGGCTCCAGCCGGAGGTTTGGCAGTGCGTCCGGAGCGCCATCGACTTGTCCTTCTTCGGGTTGAACCGCTTCACGATCTTCGCCCACAGCAGCCGCGCGGCCCGCAGTTTGGCGATCTCCATGAAATGGTTCATGCCGATGCCGAAGAAGAACGAAAACCTGCCGGCGAAATCGTCGATATCCATACCGGAAGCGAGACCGGTGCGCAGGTAGTCGAGACCGTCGGCCAGCGTGTAGGCCAGTTCAAGATCGGCCGTCGCGCCGGCCTCCTGCATGTGGTAGCCGCTGATGCTGATGGAGTTGAACTTCGGCATCCGCTGCGCCGAATAGCGGAAGATGTCGGCGACGATGCGCATCGACGGCGCCGGCGGGTAGATGTACGTGTTGCGGACCATGAACTCCTTGAGGATGTCGTTCTGAATGGTCCCGGACAGAAGCTCTGGCGCGACGCCCTGCTCCTCGGCCGCCACGATGTAGAAGGCCATTACCGGCAAAACAGCGCCGTTCATCGTCATCGACACCGACATCCGGTCGAGAGGAATCTGGTCGAAGAGGATCGTCATATCCTCGACGGTGTCGATGGCGACCCCCGCCTTCCCGACATCGCCCACTACGCGCGGATGGTCCGAATCGTACCCGCGATGCGTCGCCAGGTCGAAGGCGACGGACAAACCCGTCTGGCCGGCAGCGAGGTTGCGGCGGTAGAAGGCGTTGGACTCCTCGGCCGTCGAGTAGCCGGCGTACTGCCGGATGGTCCACGGCCGCACAACATACATGGTGGTGTAGGGACCGCGCAGAAACGGCGGGACACCGGAGAGATAACCGAGGTGCTCGACCGGTTCCACGTCGGCGGCGCTGTAACGCGGTTTGAGTGCGATGCCCTCGGGCGTTTCGAAGCCGGACCCGTCGCTTCGAGTCGTGGCCGGCGGCGGCTCGGCCTCGCGGCCGAGCTTCGCCCACGCGGCGCGGACAAGGCTGCGTGTCAACTGCTCGACATACCAACAGCCGGCCGCCGGGTCGCCCACGCGATCGAAGTAGGCTTCTTCGCGGAGGATCGCCTCGGCGTTCTCCAGTAGACGCTCCCTCGGCTCGATTTCGATTTTTGCCGCGCCGCCAGCGATTGCGGCCATCATCGCCACAATGCCTCGCAGCAGGTTCCGGTGCTCGTCGTCGCCCGCAACGGCTGCCGGCGGTATGACGGCGTGAACCGGCCGCGAATCAAGCGCTGCCGCCGCGCGCAACCGCGCGATTTCGGAGAAGTAGTTCCAGCCGACCGTAAACCGCATTGCCGGCGCCGTGTTTCGCGTCTGCTCCACGAGCGACTCGACGGCCGGCCCGTCGCCGGCCGGCGGCAGTTCCGGCGTCTCCGCCGTGAAGATCGGCGGCAGCCGCAGCCCGCCGGGCACATCCCAGTAGAGGTCCTCCACCGGCTTGCCTTTCAGGTCGCGTTCGAGGATCTTCTTCCAGGTTTCCAGTGCCGCCGGCGGGAACTCGGCGAATAGTATCGTTTCGGTGGAAATCGTCTTGTTCATGGCGCTTCAACTACCTCAATCAGGTATCCAAACGGCGTATCCTCGCGCGACTTCGGATGCACAAAGAAGATGGTGGTCCCACGCGAGCCCGGTCTCGGCGCCGCATCGAGAATATGAAAACCCTTCGCCTGCATGTCCGCGAATGCTACTTGGATATCGCGCACCCTGTAGGCGATGTGGGCGAACCCGCCGCGCCCGCCGTTGCGGTCGATGAGTTTCCGCACGGGCGACTCCGGCGACATCGGCTCTAGCAATTGGATCAGGTTGTCACCGTCTCCGATGCGGAGCAGCACTTCGCGCACCTGATCCTTACCGCCTACTTCCTCGCGGTGTACCTCCGTGAAGCCGAGCAGTTTGTAAGCATCCACCTGCCGCTCCAGTTCACCCGGCGGCACCGCGATGGCAACGTGATCGATGAAGAGGAATCCGGGGATTTGGTTCTGCATGTTCGCTCCTACTCAAACTCCACCAGCACCTGGCCGCCCTGCACACTTTCTCCTTCCTGCACCTTCAACGTCTTCACCTTGCCGTCGAATGGCGCGGTAATGTTGGTCTCCATTTTCATCGCTTCCAGTACCATCAGGCGGTCTTCGGTCTTCACTTCCTGGCCGGCCGCAATGTTGACGCGGATCACCGTGCCGGCAATCGGGCTTTTGCAAACCCGGTCGGAGTCCGAAACCGGCGCGGCGGCGAGCGGCGGCGGAGCGGCCACGTCGACGCTTCGCGGCGAGTAACCGCGGGCGGGAGCCGGCATCGGGTCCTGCGGTTCCACGTCCACTTCGTAGGTCTTGCCCTCGACAGTGACTCTCAGTTTCACGTTTAGTCCGCTCCTTCCTTACTCGCTCGCGTGGCGGGCGAATCCATGCGAGGCCTGAATCGATACCCGTCCCTGCTGCGCCCAGGGATTCGCCGCGCCGGGCATCACGCGCCGGATGGCGCGAATGCGCGGCTTGCAGCCGAGAAACGCCGCCACCGCGGCGGAAATGACCATCACTAGTTCTTCGGTCACTTCCTCAACCGGCGGCGGCGTGGGCGCCGGCGCAACAGCCGGCCGCTCCACCGGAACTGGTTCCGGCGCGCGCAGTCGCGATTCCAGTTCAGCCAGGCGCATATCCACCTGCCTGCGCGCGGCGCGATTAGCCGCCCACCAACCGACGCCGAACGCAACCAGCGCCGCGACCAGGATGCCCAATATCTCGCTCACCGCGCCTCCTTACAACGGAATCAGCCCGTGCTTCTTCGGCGGGCGCAGTTCGCGCTTCGCCGCCAGCACGTCGAGCGACTCGGCCAGCAGCCGCCGCGTGTCAGCCGGGTCGATGATGTCGTCCACCTGACGCCGCGCAGCCGCGTAGTAGGGATTGGCGAACGTCCGCTTGTAGTCCTCGATCAGTTCCTTGCGCTTCGCCTCCGGCTCCGCCGCAGACTGTATCTCGCGCCGGGAAACAATCTCCACCGCGCCTTCGGCCCCCATTACGGCGATTTCGGCCGTCGGCCACGCGAACACGCGGTCAGCGCCGAGGTCTTTCGAGCACATAGCGAGAAACGCGCCACCGTACGCCTTCCGCAGCACCACGGTCAATTTCGGCACCGTGGCCGCCGAGTAGGCGAACAGCATCTTTGCACCGTGCCGGATGATGCCGCCGTATTCCTGTTGCACGCCGGGCAGAAAACCGGGCACGTCGACGAAGGTCACCAAGGGAACGTTGAACGCGTTGCAGAACCGGATGAAACGCGACGCCTTATCCGACGCATTGATATCAAGTGAGCCGGCAAGCGTCCGGGGCTGATTGGCGATCAACCCCACCGCTCGCCCGCCGATCCGGCCGAACCCGACGACAATGTTGTTGGCGTAGCCGGCTTGCACTTCCAGAAAATCGTTGTCCACAATTCGCGCAACCACTTTTCGCACGTCATAAGACGCCTTCGACTCCTGCGGCACCACGTCGTACATGCCCTCGTCGCGATCGAGCGGCGCGCCGGTATCGACGAACGGCGGATCCTCCAGGTTGTTCGACGGTAGGTACGAGAGCAGCGCCCGGCAAATGTCCATCGCCTCCGGTTCGTCTCCGGCGACGAAATGCACCACGCCCGAGTACCCCATCTGCGCCTTCGGTCCGCCCAGGTCTTCGGCCGTTACGGTCTCGCCCGTCACCTGCTTGATAACCTGCGGACCCGTGATAAACATCTGCGAACCCTTGGTCTGAATGATGAAATCTGTCAGCGCCGGACTGTAGGCCGCGCCGCCCGCGCAGGGACCGCAGATGATGGACACCTGAGGCACCGCGCCGCTCAGCATCACGTTCTGGTAGAACACGCGGCCGTATCCGGCCAGGCTGTCGATCCCTTCCTGCACCCGCGCGCCGCCGCTGTCGTTGATAATCACCACAGGCGAGCCGGTCTTGATAGCCGCCCGCATGATTTCGGCGATCTTGTCGCTATGGACCTCGCCCGCCGACCCGCCGGCCACGGTGAAGTCCTGGCTGGCGATGTGGACCAGACGGCCGTCGATAGCGGCGCTGCCGGTCACCACTCCGTCGCCCGGCATCTCCTTGCCCGCCATGCCGAACTGTGTGCAGCGGTGCTCGGCGAACAACCCCACTTCGCGAAAAGTTCCGGCGTCCACCAGCAGGTCGACCCGCTCGCGCGCGGTCAGCTTGCCCTGTTCGTGCTGCTTGGCAATCCGATCCGGGCCACCCCCCTTAAGCATCCGTTCGCGCTTCTGGTCGAGTTCCTCTACCAACTTCTTCATTTGGCCTCCACGGGAGCGACGGTGACACGATGCGAGCGCCCATTGCAAGTCACTTGGTAGGTGACCGGCGCGGTGATTTGCGCGGATGCGGGCGCAGCCGCGGCCGCCGCCGTCGCGGGGGCTTTCGGCGCTTCTTCCTTACTGGGATTCTTCGGTCCTTGCGGGCGCGTCTCGAAAAATTTCGGCGCTACCTGCGGAAACATCGCCCAGGTCAGCACGTCCTCGTCCGTGCCGTCGCACCCCTTCACTTGCAACGCCTGGTCGCGGAGTTGCGTCCACTCCGGCTGAATCAAGTCGGCCGGACGGCAGGTAATCGTCCGCTTCTTCGACTTCTTTGTCGCCAGTTCAATCACTTTCGCGTTCTTGGGCGCAGAGGTCTCGCCGTAATAACCGAGCATCAGGTCGGCGAACTCGCCCGTCATCGCTTCGTAACGGCCCATCAGTACGTTGAATACAGCCTGCGTGCCGACAATCTGGCTGCTTGGCGTCACCAGCGGCGGGAAACCGGCGTCCTCGCGAACCTTGGGCACTTCCGCCAGGACTTCGCGAACCCGGTCCCCGGCGCCCTGTTGCTTGAGTTGGCTCTCCATGTTCGAGATCATCCCGCCCGGAATCTGACTGGCGAAGATCTCGGTCTCCGCGCCGGCAAAGTCGGTCCAGTATTTCGCGTAGCGCGCCTTCATTTGGCGGAAATGCTCCTTCACGCGCAGCACTCGCTTCATGTCCACGCGCGTTGTGTAAGACATGCCCTCCAGCATTTCCATGAAGCTTTCGGTGGGATTGTGACCCGGCCCAAGGCTCATCGAACTCACCGCGGTGTCCACCACGTCGGCGCCCGCCTCGACTGCTTTCATCAGGCTCACCATCGTTACGCCGGTCGTGGCGTGCACGTGAACGTGAACGGGCACATCGTTGCCGCAGGCGGCCTTGATGCCACTCACCAGTTCGTAGGCCGGTTGCGGCTTCAACAGCGCCGCCATGTCCTTGATGCAGATCGAATCGCAGCCCATCTCCACCAGGCGCTCGGCCATGTCGACGAAATCTCCGATGGCGTGCACCGGGCTGGTTGTATAGCAGATGGTCCCCTGCGCATGTTTCCCGGTCGCCTTCACGGCCTGGAGCGCCGTGCGCAGATTACGGACGTCGTTCAGCGCGTCGAAGACGCGGAACACGTCCATGCCGTTGGCGGCGGAGCGCTCGACGAATCGCTCCACCACGTCGTCGCCATAGTGCCGGTATCCGACCAAATTCTGTCCGCGCAGCAGCATTTGCAGGCGCGATTTCGGCATTAATTTGCGAAATGTCCGCAGACGCTCCCACGGATCTTCGTTCAGGAAGCGGATGCAAGCGTCGTAAGTCGCCCCGCCCCAACACTCGATGGACCAGAAACCGGCATTGTCGAGATCCTCGCATACCGGAACCATGTCCTCCAGCGCCAGACGAGTCGCCAGCAGACTCTGGTGAGCGTCGCGCAGAGCAAGTTCAGTGATTTCAACCAGGCGTTTCATCCCATTTTCTGAGATGCACGTCGGATTCCTTCCGGTTTAGCGCGTAAGTTGCTTGTAGTCAACGACTGTTCGAAGCGGGTGCGCGCAATATGCCCCAGATTAGGCACACACCATAGGAGTGGTGGTGCCTAGGACCCATCTAAAGCGCGGCTTATGCCGCTATTCGGGCTGTGGCGCAGGCGACAGGTTTTTTTCGATCTCGGCGAGTTGCTGCTTCACCTGGGGGATATCCCCCGCTTGCGGTGCATGAGCGATGTAGGATCGCATGTGCTGGGCGGCCCCATTGTAGTCGTGCCGCATCGCCAGCAGGATACCCAGCAAATGTGCCGCCTTCGGCATCACATGGCGCTTGTCCCGCTCCACCGCTTCACGGGCGTTCTTCTCCGCCTCGTCGAAGTTCTGGAGATTGTAGTGGGCGACAGCGTTGTAGAAGTACGCCTGCGGGAAATCCACCGGATTCAGCCGGATCAGCCGCTGGCTGAACTCGGAAACCGTCTTCCAATCGTTTTCTCCCGCAGCGAACTGGGCCAGCGGCAGATACGGCTTCACGAACTTGTCGTCGGCCTCAAGCGACTTCTTGAACGACTGCTTGGCGGCCTCGGTGTCCTTCTGCTCCATCTGCACAACGCCCAGCATGTGCCAGGCCTCTGCATACTTCGGATACTCTCCCACCGCCTTTTGCAGTTCTTTCTGCGCGTTGTCCCACTTGCTTTTCTTGGCCTCGTTGCGGCCCTTCTCGAACGCCTTCTGGGCGGACTTCGGCGCCATGGCCGAGGTCATGCTAAAGGTGAAGCCTTCGACGTTGCCGAGCCGCCGCAGGATCATCGTTCCCACGTCGGGGTTATCCATAATCCGGCGTCCGCTGAGCTGCACAATGGTCGACTGGTGGCCGGGCAGGCTGGCGCGAATCTCGCAGCCCATGAGGTCGCGGGGATTGATGCCGCCCATCGGATCGCGCGACCGCGATGCGCCGCCGAGGCCCGGATCGTTACCGAAACCGGGGCCGCCGGTATTGCTCACGCTGGCATCCGCCATCATGAACTGATTCTGCCCGAGTTGGAAACTGAAACGTCCTTTGGAGTCGGTGTAACCTTCGGGACGAGGCTGCCCATTGCAGACCCGCTCGATCACGACGGGTTCGGGCGGCGGCGTACCGTCTTCCATAACGACCTTGCCCGACAGGAACATCGGCCGTTGCATCTCGGGGAAACGCTGCTGCGGATCGCGCGTTGGGTCGGGGAAAGTCGGCTGCTGAGGCTGCCGGCCGCGGCCCGGGTCGGGGGATGGACCGGGCGTGGTCGTGGTTGGCGCCGCGCCGCCGCCACCAGCGCCACCGCCCCCTTGGGGAGCACCCTGCTCTTGCGCGTACAGCAGGCTTGGGGATACGGTTAGGCCCAGCGCGATGGCGGGGACCAGAACTGCGGTCTGATGCAGACTAAGCCGCATGATTACACCTCCCGCAAAAACTGTCCTTATTGTAGACCACATTGGCCCGTCGGTCCAAGAATGTTAACACCTGCAATCGCCCGATACAATGAAATCTTGCCCCCTGCGATTTCTTCATCCGCACTTGCCGTCCGCCATTCCCGCATCCGCGAACTGGCCGAGATCGCCATGTCAATGGACGGTGTCCTGCGCCTGTACTTCGGCGAATCGAACCAGCCGACGCCGGAATATATAAAAGAAGCCGCCCGCCGCGCGATGGCTGAAGGCTATACGTATTACACCGAGAACGCCGGCTTGCCTTCCACCCGCGTCGCACTGGCCGCGCACTACGAGCGTCTGCACCGTGTGCAGATCGACCCCGCACGCGAGATCGTCATTACCGCCAGCGGCGTCCAGGCGCTCAACGCCGGTATCCGCTGCACGCTGGACCCTGGCGACGAGGCTATCGTCCTCACTCCCGCCTGGCCGAACGGCTCGTCCATCGTTCAGATGTGCAATGCCGTGCCCGTCCAACTCGCCCAGCCCCTCTGCGCTGGCCGCTACGGAATCGACTTCGATGCGTTGGAGTCCGCCGTCACGCCCCGCACGCGCCTGCTACTTTACACCTCGCCCTCGAACCCGCTCGGCTGGGTCGCGACCGCCGGGGAACAGCAACAGCTTCTCAACTTCGCGCGCCGTCACAGCCTTTGGCTAATGGCCGACGAGGTCTACGACCGCCTCTGGTACTCGGGGCCGAACCTGGGCGCGCCCGTGCCGTCGATCTTGCGGCTGGCCACCCGCGACGACGCCGTGATCGTGGTCCAGTCGTTCTCAAAAAGCTGCTGCATGACCGGCTGGCGCGTCGGCTGGCTGATTGCCCGCGCGGATTTGGCCGACCGCGCGGCGCGGCTGAACGAGTTCATCATCTCCCACGCGCCGAGTTTCGCCCAACGCGCCGCCGAGACCGCGCTCGCCGGGGGAGAGCCAGAATTGCTGCGGATGCTCGAACAACTGAAAGCGAATCGGGACTTCTGCCTCGATGCCCTCCGCGCCATGCCCCGCGTCACCGTCCCCAGCCCCGACGGCGCGTTCTATCTGTTCCCGCGCATAGAGGGCCTCGACGACTCCTTCGATTTCTGCAAACGCATGCTGCTGGCGACGCGGACCGGCCTGGCTCCCGGCGTAGCGTTCGGCGCGGGCGGAGAAGGTTCGGTGCGGCTTTGCTACGCCGCCAGCCGCGACGTGCTGGAGCCCGCGATGGAGCGTTTCGCCGCGTTCTTGCGCGATTGGCGCGGCTGACTTATGCAAGCGGCCGAGCCGCAGGCGTCTTGTCTGCGGCTTACCGCTGAAGGCTTCGTGGTGTGCTCGCTCTTCCGGCGCCGGGCCGTGATCGCCTGGGACCACGTCAGCGCCCTTCGCGTCGAAAACGCTCCGCTGACGTCGGTTGCGGCCTCCCCCAGACGTATGGAAGAACCACCGACGAATTGGCCGCGCTCATCAACGAGTCGCGCGAATCCGCTTACCCGCAACGTCCGCCCGGCCGCCCGCCAGGCCCGCGCGTGCCTCAACCACCCGAGTAACGAGTCAGCACCAGCCACGCCAGCACCGCCAGTACGACCCAAACGACTTCCATGTGGTCCTTCCACCTTCAGTGTAGCCCCGGATGGATTGGCGGCTTGGATCGGGTCGAGTGCATGGGATTGCGCCCATGCACCTTCCCACGCCACCGGGCGTACGGCTTTCCGCATCCGGCGGTTGGAGCCCGTGCGTTAAATCGGGCGCGGCCTCGCGACCGCCCTCGCATGGCTCGGGGTCACAGCGGTTCGCTATTCCTTCTCTGTACGACTCTTTCATTCGATGCTCCATGGCCCGGCGCAGGCCGCGTCAAGACTTCGCGCCCGTAAACAAGCCAGCGAGATGCTTCCCCAGCCGAACCGCCGGCTGCAGCCGCGGACGGTATATACTGGCGCCGGAATGCGTTCGTTTCTTTTCCTTGTATGCACAGCAACTCTGTCGGCCGCCGTCACGCGGCACGACGTAGTGATTTATGGCGGAACGGCGGGCGGCGTGGCCGCGGCGGTAGCGGCGGCGCGGGGCGGAGCAACGGTCGGGCTGGTGGAACCCGGGGTGCATGTCGGTGGCATGCTGTCTGGCGGCCTCGGCCGCACCGATATGGACCGCCAGGAGCATGTGATCGGTGGTATCGCTCTTGAGTTCTTCCAACGGGCGGGCCGGCATTACGGCAGAGATCTCGCGTGGACGTTCGAACCAACCGCTGCCGAGCGGATTCTGAACGAGATGCTGCGCGAGTCCGGCGTCAAGGTCTACTTCGGCCAGCGACTGGCGGAGGCAAACGGAGTGGATAAGAACGGCGACCGCATCGTCCGCTTCCGCACAGAAAAGGGAGACACGTTCGAGGGGCGGGTCTTTGTCGACACGACCTACGAAGGCGACCTAATGAAGGCCGCCGGTGTTTCCTACACGCTCGGCCGCGAAAGCCGGAGCCTGTACGGCGAATCGTACGCGGGCCGGCAAGACTTCCTTCCGGGCAATCACCAGTTGCGGGTTGCCGTGTCGCCGTATGGGCCAAACGGCGAGTTGTTGCCGCATGTAGTCCCCGAAGAGAAGCTGGTGAACCTGGGGGAGGGCGATGGCAAGTTCCAAGCCTACTGCTTCCGGCTCTGCGTCACCTCGGATCCGCGCAACCGCCTGCCGTTTCCGAAACCGAACGGCTACACCCCGGAACGTTTTGCGCTGGTTCGCAGCTACCTGAAGGCGCTTGGCGATGCCGCTCGGCTCGGAGACTTCCTCGGCATCTCGCAGATGCCGCATTCCAAGACCGACATTAACGCCACGGTCGTTTCCACCAACCTGCCAGGCGCTTCATGGGAGTATCCAGAGGCCAGTTACAAGCGCCGCCAGGAGATCTGGGACGAGCACCTGACGTGGGCTCAGGGGCTGTTGTATTTCCTGGCCAACGACGAGTCGGTGCCGGCGCGGCTTCGGGAGGAGATGAGCAAATGGGGCCTTGCGAAGGACGAATTTGTGGACACAGGCCACTGGCCGCACCAGCTTTACGTTCGCGAGGCGCGGCGCATGCTCGGCGAGTATGTGGTGACGCAACACGATTTGCAGACGCGCCGCCGCAAGTACGACACGGTCGGGATGGCCGGCTACAACATCGACATCCGCGAGGTGCAATGGGTAGCGCGGACAGTATACCGCTTTCCGAATATCGGAAAGGAATTGCTGATGGAAGGGTATGTCAGCGTTCCGGTAGATCCGTGGGAGATCCCGTACCGGTCGCTGCTCCCACGCCAGCATGAGGCGTCCAATCTTCTCGTTCCCGCCTGCGTCTCGATGTCGCAAGTCGCCTATGCTTCCTTCCGAATGGAACCGCAGTTCATGATTGCGGGGCACGCCGCCGGCGCGGCCGCCGCGCTGGCGCTGAAGACCGGGGTTCCTATTCACCACGTCTCCATTCCCGAACTCCAGCGAATGCTGGTTCAGCAAAAACAAGTCATCCGGCTTGAGGTTAAAGAACCGCGTTAGAAACGGGCCCAGCAAGCCTCCGCGGACGACGGCAAGCTCCTCTTGGCTACGGCAGCGCGAAGGCGTGGTAGACGCCGCCCGACGGAGCGCCGGACTTGCCGCCGCCGGCGGCGATGACGATGTACTGCTTTCCCTTCACCTCGAAAACAGCGGGCGTCGCATTGCCCGAGGCAGTCAACGTCGTTTCCCACAAGAGCTTTCCGGTGAGCTTGTCATAGGCGCGAAACTTTTTGTCGTGGTTGGTGGCGCCAATGAATAACAAGCCGCCCGCAGTGACGACGGGGCCGCCGTAGTTCTCGGTCCCGGTGTCGCGCATGCCCTTTTCAGCCAACTCCGGGAATTCGCCGAACGGGATCTTCCAGGCGTAGTTGCCCGTGTCGAGGTTGATGGCGTTGAGCGTGCCCCACGGCGGCGCGACGGCAGGGTAGCCGTCCGGGTCGAGGAATTTGTTGTAGCCATCGGTGCCGTACTTCAAGTCGATGGGCGAGGCGCTCCGCGCTTCGAGCGCCACTTCCTCGTCCTTGCCGGTCAGCATGTAGTCGAGCATCGCCTCGATCGCTTGCGGTTGGAGATGTCCGAAACCCGGCATGCGCCCGGCGCCCTTGCGAACTACCGTGTCGAGTTCGGTCCTCGTGCGCTTGCCGCCGATCTCGACAAGCGACGGAAACTCGGGCGGGCTGCCGCCCAGATCCTCGCGATGGCAGGCAGCGCAGTTCCGGTTATACAGAACCCGGCCGCTCTGGCGGCCGCGCTGGGCCGACCTGGGCACCAGCCGCAGAATCCAGGCCATCTCGTTGGCGTTCACGTAGTAAAGACCCGTCTCGGGATCGAACGCCTGGCCGCCCCACTCGGCGCCGCCATCGTAGCCCGGAAAGATCACCGTCCCCTGCAAGCTCGGCGGCGTGAACGGCCCTTCGCTGCGCAGCGTGCGGAACCGCTCGCGCACGATCCGGTGCGTCTCGGGCGTCCTCCGCGTCAGCAGGTCTTCGGTCAGCAACTGCCGGGAAAACGGCTCGGGCTTCAAGGGAAAGGGCTGTATTTCGGCGAGAACCTCGCCGTCCACGCCGTCGGTTTTCACTTTGCGGTACTCGATGGGGAACAGCGGCTTTCCCGTCTCGCGCTCGAACACGAAGACGTGGCCGGACTTGGTGCTTTGCGCAACGGCGTCCAGCGGCTTGCCGTCGCGGAGGACCGTGATCAAGCTCGGCGGAGTGGGGAGATCGCGGTCCCAGACATCGTGCCGGATGAACTGGAAGTGCCAAACACGCTCGCCGGTATCGGCCCGCAGCGCTAGGAGGCTATTCGCGAACAGGTTGTCGCCGACGCGATTCGCGCCGTAGAAATCGAACGAAGCCGAGCCGGTGGGCACGAAGACAAGCCCGCGTTTCTCATCCAGGCTCATGCCCGCCCAATTGTTGGCGCCGCCAATGTACTGCCAGGCATCCTTCGGCCAGGTGTCGTAGCCGAACTCGCCCGGTTGCGGAATGGTGTGAAATCGCCAGCGCAACTTACCCGTCCGAAGATCGTAGGCGCGGATATGGCCCGGCGCCGCTGGAAGTCCTTCGCTGACGAGCGAGCCGAGGATCATCAGATCGCGATAGACGATACCCGGCGTGGTGTTGGTGACCGTCAGCCGGGTGGCATCGCGGCCGAGCCCCTCGCGGAGATCGATACGGCCGCCTTCGCCGAATGCCGGGCCGGGTTTTCCGGTCTGGGCATCGAGCGAGTAGTAATACGGACCGGAGCCGAAGTAGATCCGGCCTTCCTTGCCAATCCGCGCATAGGTGAGCCCGCGGTTGCGCAGCTTGTTTCTCACCTCGCGGCCTTCGTTCGGATCGAAGCTCCAACGCAGTTTACCCGTTGCGGCATCGAGCGCGAACACCCGGAGTTTGGGCGAAGTGGCGTACAGCACGCCATCCACTACTATCGGGTTGCACTGGATTTCGGAGCCCTCGAAGGCGTCGCCGGTGTCGTACCGCCAGGCTTCCTTGAGCTTGTGCACGTTGCTCCGGTTGATTTGAGTGAGGGCGGAATAGCGGATGCTATCGTTGCCGCCGCCGTAGATCGGCCAGTCGCGGTAGCCGCTATTAGGCACGCGGCGGACATCGGCCGCGGTGACGGCCAGTACAAACAAGGAGAAAGCAAGCAATCGATGCATGGCGGATTCAAGAACTGTCAGCGGGCCGATCGTTTCCAGTGTTTGCCGGCGAAGTCCATGTAGCGCTGCCAATCGTACTCGGTGACGTCGTGCTTGCCGGCGCGGATGTGATAGCCGATGGCGCCCATCGCGGGTTCGTGGATGCCGGGCATCTTCTTGGCCGGCATTCCTTCCGTTCCCAGCAACCGGTACACGGGGTCGGCATGGAGGCCGGCGAGAAATTCGCCGCGGGGGTCCGCCCACTGGTCGTCTTCGGCCGAAGCAATATAAACTGGCCGCGGGGCGATCAGGGCGATGAGCATGTGCTGATCGAACGGCAGGTCGTCTTCGCGCCCGTTGTACTGCTTGAAGTTGTCGCAGAACCAATGCGGGAAGCTCGTGTTGATCCGTTCGACGGTTTCGCCAAAGCGCCGCCGGGACAGCGCCGCGCCACCGCAGCCGGAATCGTTCGAAATTACGATGGAGAAACGCTCGTCGATGGCGCCCGCCCAGAGCGAGGCTTTGCCGAGGCGCGAATGTCCCATTAGGCCGACGCGCTTGTGGTCGATCGCCTTGTCGGTCTCGAAGTAGTCCATCGCGCGCGACAGGCCCCACGCCCACGCTCCGATCGAGCCCCATTCACCGGCCGCGGGACGCGTCTGCCCCGGCTTGTAGAACAGCGGGTGTACGCCGTTCTGAAAACCGTCGTCGAAGTCCGGGTCGATATCGCCGTAGTAGATGGTAGCGAGCCCGTAGCCGCGCGCCAGGATCGCGTCCACCGACCAGCGCGATGCCGCGGCTCCGCGCGACTTCGCCGTTGCCCGGTTGTCCGTTATGCCCGCCGCTTCGCTATTTCGGACCCACGAGTCTGTCACGCGGATCGCCGGGTCCGGGTGCGTGGCATGGTTGCCCTGAAAGTTCAAGCCAAGGAAGACGGGAACTGGTCCTTTCGCGTCCGCCGGTAGCCAGATCAGGATCTCCATCTTCGGACCGTCCTTCCGCCCGGTGAACAGGGCCCGCACTTCCTTCCGGATCGCTTTGCCGCCGAGCGCGTTCGTCTCGATGGAGGCAATTTCGAAAACCGTCGTCTTCAACGGACCGGGAACGCGCCCGTACATCTGGGACTCGAATAACTTCAGTATCTCCGGGCGCCGGCGTTCACGCCATGCCTTCGCGCTGGCTACCTTTTCGCCCGAGGTGTAGACAAGCGGGTCGGGCAGAGTGTACTTCGGGACCTTCGTCTCGTCGTAGTTGAAGCCGGCCGGTTGGGCCAGCGTGAGAGCGGGCGCGGCGGCGAGTAGCGCGGCGATGCGGAAGGGGCTCATTGACGTTGAGTTTATCAGCGGAACAGCAGCAATGTGGAGACGAAAGTCAGGCCGACGACGACGATCTCGAAGACACGCGGCGAGATGTGGCTTATGATCCAGCGGCCGGTCAGCGCTCCCGCAAGCACGGCGGGAATCATCAGGCCGTCGAAAATCAAGGACTGCCGGCTGAACAAGCCGTGCCACATATAGATGGGGACCTTTGTCAGGTTCACCACGAAAAAGAACCATGCTCCGGTACCGACGAACTCTTCCTTTGGGAGGCGCATGCTGAGCAGGTAGATGCTCATGACCGGCCCGGCCGCATTGGCGACCGTGGTGGCGAATCCGGCCGCCGCGCCATAGGGCGCCGGATGACTGGAGACGATCGCCTGGTCCAGGCGCAGGCGGCGGTAGAGATAAACAGCGAGCATCGCAAAGATGATCGCGCCAACGATCGGGCGCAGGGTTCGCTCATGCAAGCTCAGAGCAAAACCGCCGCCCACCATTCCGGCCACAACCCATGGCGTCAGCGAGAACAGACGCCGCACGTTGGCATGGCGGCGCCAGTAGTACACCGCCAGAACGTCGGCGATGCAGAGGATGGGCAGCAGCCAACCCGCGGAGAGACGCGCGTCGCCGACAGTCAAGACCATCAGCGGGATGACCATGATCCCGATGCCCGGCACCCCGGTCTTGGCGAACCCCACCATGAAGGCGCAGAAGAGGCCGACGAGCCATTGCCAAGGGGCGAATTCGGGCATGTAGTGGCCGGTCCAGGGTGGTCAGGCGGCCGTTGTCGATGCCGTGGGAAACCCGGCGGCATTGCGGACGTCTCGTGCCTGCGCGAGGTGGCGCCGGTCATGGGCCGTCATGATCCAGAACGCCATCCCGAGATTGTAGCGGAGCAATTTCGTGACGGGCGACGGCGCCTTGATGCCAGCGAGGTCGAGACCGCTCGCCTCGTTTAGGAGCTTGGCGATTTCATCGTGCGAAGTCCGCCATTCCTCCAGGACGGCTTGCATCGCCTTGGCCTCCGCCGGCCGGAACGATTTCGGCGCACGGAACTTCCTCTTCACCGGCGGGCTGATCGAGCGGAACATCCACCGCGACAGGAAGCTGTAGGAGTACGGCCCGTCGTGCAGTCTCCCGTCGCGCCGCCCGTGTTCCACGCGCTGCCGGAGCACGGCCAGAAACTGGCGGTTAGACACGTTGAGGTGATCGAAGCACTGAGCCATGCTCCATCCGCCGCCGGGCGGCCGCCAGTTGAACTGCCGGTCGTCGATGCCCTGAATCAGACCTTCCGCTTCCTGGAGAATGACCTTCACTTGGTAGAGGAGCCGTTCGATCTCCGGATTGACGGTCTTGTCCTGTTGACGTGGGGGGATTGGCATTGGAAGAACCTCGGAAAGTACCATTATATTGCGATGCGGCGCGAGCCCGATTACTTCGAGGATCATGGCAGGGAATTGGTGCTTCTTTATATCGCCAAGAAGCTGAAGCATGCTCTGGCCATTGAGAAGCTGCTGACGGAAGCGGTGATCGACTATCACGTCGAGGTGGACAACTATGTGGGGGGCATCATCTTCCGGAGCGAGCGAGCCGGGGCGTTCATCTACGTCGCGGAAGATTCGCGGGCGCAGGCGGCGGAGGTAATCGCCGGGAAGGGGTTCACTCCGATTTCGACGGATTTGTAGCTTTCGTGGGGCGGTCCCCGGGACCGCGCTGGACGCCCTCGTCCGGCCGCGGACGACGGCGCGCGTCTCCCGCACGATTAGAACAGGTACTTGAGGCTGAACTGCAACTCACGCATGGTGCGGGCGCTGGTGACGATGCCGAAGTTGGCGGCGCGGGCATCGTTACCCGGCGTGTTCCAGTTGACGCGGTTGGTCAGGTTGAACGCCTCGAAGCGGAACTCGAGGGTATGGCCCTCGCGGATGCCGAAGTTCTTGAGCGTCGAGAAATCCCATTGCGCCAAGCCTGGCGTCAGCAGAGTGTTCCGGCCCACATTGCCGAAGCTATAGGCCAGCCCTGGATTGGTGGTGTCGAACGCCTCACGATTCCAGAACCGGCTGGCGGTGCGGTCATCCGGGATGGGGCTGAGGCCGGTGGCATCGGGGAAGTTCGCGGAGTTCGAGAGCCCCAAATTGGCCCGGTCGCCGATCCCGCCGATGTTATGCGGAGTGCCATCGGAGAGAGTCAGGATGGTACCAAGCTGCCAGCCGCCGAACATCCGGTCCGCCAGAGAGGAAGCGCCGCCCGGGTGGAACGGTATCTCGTAGAGGAGCGAAGTCACGAAGCGCCGGCCGGTGTGGAACTGCGAGAGCCCCTTGTCGAAAGTCAGGTTATAGCTGTTGCGGGGAACCAGGATGTCGTTGCCGTAAGGACGGATGCCGCTGCCGCCGTCGATGGCCTTCGACCAAGTGAAGCCGGTGAGATAAGTGAACCCTCTCGAGAAGCGGCGCTGCAACTTGGCGCTGAGCGCGTGGTAGCTGGAGTTGACGACGTTATCGAGCATCTGGATTTCGGCGTAGGCGCCGCTCCAGGGCCGCCGCTGTGTGGGGGTCCGGGTATCTTCGGGACCGGTGCGCAGCACGGCCTGGTTCCAGAAGCGGAGCCGCTCGAGTTTGTGGCCACCGCTGCCTTGGTAGCCCACCTCGAGCGCCGTATCGTCCGACAACTGGCGCTGGATGTTGAACAGCCACTGGAAGATATACGGTGTGCGCTTGTCGCCGGTGTTGGCGAGCACGAAAGGCGGCCCGATGCAGGGACCGCTCCAGTTGCCGCAAGTGAAGATCTGATCTTCGAACGCGAAGGGGGCTGAGAGGTTGGCATTCGGACGTTCGGGGTTAGTGGAGAAACTGCGGCGCCCGCCGGTGTTGCGCGCCATGTCGTAGCGCGGGGTTCCGGTGTCCTGCGAGTAGAAGACGCCGAAGCCGGTGCGTATCACCCAGCGGTCCGAGGGGCTGTAGGAGATCCCCAGCCGGGGCGCGAAATCGTTCCAGTCGGAGCGGACCAACGAACGGCCGAGGAATTGGTCACCCGCCTGAACGGGGATGCCGTCATGGAAGCGGAAGGGGATGCCCTCGTAGAAGTCGCCGGTCCCTGGCCGGGTTAGGATGGGCGTCCGGGTGCCGGGCAGGATGGACCCCGCGTCCGGAGTGACACCAGAGTCGAACATCTGCAGATTCATGATGCCGCGGTACTTGTCGTACCAGGGCTGGGTGAACTCATAGCGCAGCCCGATATTCAGACTAAGCCGGGGCGTGATCTTCCAGGTGTCCTCCGCGTAAAGGTAGACGGCCGAGCCGCGCAGCATGCCCACCACTGGCCGGGTCGCCGACTGGGCGAACTGCACTTCGCCGAGCATGAAGTCGGCGAAGGAGTGCCCGGTGGTGGCGCGAGCCGCGGGATTGGCGGTGGCGATCGCCTGGAAGGCGAGGCTGCCGCGCAGGAACGCGTCGCCGAACTGGTTGAAGCGGTCGCGGCGGAACTCGCCGCCGAACTTTATCGTGTGCGAGCCGCGCACCCAGGAGAAATTATCCAGCCACTGGAAGATATGGTTGCGCAGCGAGAAGGGGATCTGGACGGCATCGCCGAATCCGCTCAAGCCATCCTGGAAAGAGACGCTCGGCAGACCCCATCCAATCGGCGGCAACTGGGCGAAGCCGCGGATTCCGAGTTCACCGGTGGCATCCCGCTGGTTAGCGAAGTATGGAATCTGGTCGTTCTGGAACTGGTTGTAACCAAAGCGGAACTCATTGACCTTGGTCGGGCCCAGGGTCCGGGTGTTCGAAAGCGCCACCTGGTAAGCCTTGGTTTCGATGCGGCTGGCCTGCAGAGGAAAGGTGGTGCGGTTGCGGACAAACTCATCGCCCCAACTGAAGCGGCCAAACCAGTTCGAGTTGGTGTTCTCGTTCAGGTCGATTCGCTGGGTAAACTGCTCCCAACTGTTCGGCGCCGGCACGGCGCGCACGAAATTCGCGACGATGTTGTCGCCGGGCGCGGTCTGGTTGGGATAGAACTCGATCAACTTTGAGGCGATGGGATGGAAGCGCGAGGAGGGAATCAGGTTATTCGCGAAGGGCAGCGCGGAGACAGCTCGGATATTGCCTTGCGCGTCGGTGGTGAAAGTGCGGCTCTCGGGATCGAAGATTGGACGGTTCTGGCCGGCGAAATCGCCGTTGCGCATGCGGTCAGGCGCCACGTTGGCCACACCCCGCGTGGTCTTGCGGTCGCGGTACGCTTCGAAGTTCGAGAGGAAGAACAGCCTGTTGCGGATGAGCGGGCCGGAAAAGGTGAAACCGAACTGGTTGCGCCGGAATGGGTTCCGATCGCCCGTCTGCTGCCATTCCCGCGCGTCGAAGATGTTATTGCGGACAAACTCGAACACGGTTCCGTGGAACTGATTCGCCCCGGACTTGGTGGCGGCGCTAATCTGCGCGGTCGTGCGCCCATATTCCGCGGAGTAGACGCCGGTCTGTACCTTGAACTCTTGGAGAGCGTCGATTGAAGGGCGGACAACGAAAAGGTTGTAGGCGACGTCGGTATTCTGGATGCCATCGAGGGTGTAGTTGTTGAACTGCTGGCGCTGTCCAGCCACCGAGATGGACTGGTTGGCCCGTTCCCCGCCCACCCGGGCGTTGGCCTCGCCGCCGGCCGCCATCTCCCCGGTCACGTTGGTCGAGAGTTTGACAAGCTGCAGGTAATTGCGGCCGTTCAATGGCAGCTCGACGACCCGCCGGTTCTCAATGACTGTGCCTACGGCGGTGTTCTCGGTCGCCAGCAACGGCGCCGCGCCGCCGACTTCGACGGTTTCAGTGACGGCACCGACCTCCAGCATGAAGTCGATCCGCTGCACGGCGCCGACCTGTAAGTTAATGCCTCGCCGCGTCGCCGCCTTGAAGCCCCGCAACTCGACATACACATCGTAGCTACCGGGAATCAGGAACGGGACGGAGTAATTGCCGGATTCGTTGGTGGTGACCTGGCGGACCTGGTTGGTGGCGGTGTTCGTCACGGTGACCGATGCGCCGCCGGCGACCGCGCCCGAGGGATCGGCGACTGTGCCTGTGATCTCGCCAAAGTTCTGCGCCAGCAAGGGCGCCGCGAGGATGGCTGTCAGAAGCAGCCGGGACATTCCAGATAAGCAACGGGTCATGAATTGGACCTCGATCATCGGATTCTGCCGGGACAATCACTCCACACACGGCTTCCCAGCCACGGTTGGTCTCAGGTAGTGAGATACGGCAGCGGACTGCAAGCGCAGACTGGACTGACGCAGTTGGGAAACGGCGTGGCGGAGCACGATTATTCTCTCAACAGTGGTACGATTTTATACCTTTTTCGCATGGGCGGACGGAAAATCTTCCCCGGATTTGCTCCGATCGAGACGAAGAGCTGGCGGGTCTGCCGGCCGGTCGTTGCACGTGGACGTCCACCCGGCGATCGAGGCTCGCACAATGCAGCGGCGTGCAGTGCGGAGCATATCTTGTCGCGCGAGTTTTGGCTACAAAGCCACGGTGTTCTCAGCACACGTCACAGCACGCCTAAGCCGTCACTCCATTCCGCGAAGATCAAGTTAACGGTTGGCGCCAGGCGTTGAGGCGTGCTTCCAGATCTTGTTCCACGCGGGCATACGCGGGGACGCCAGCCAGGTTGCGGAGTTCGTATGAATCCTCCCTGAGGTCGTAGAGTTCGCGGTTGCCGCGGTCGTACAGGCTCAGTTTCCAGTCCCGCGTGCGGATGCCGCGAATCGGATTCACGTGCTTTTGCTTGGCGTAGTATTCGAGGAGGACCGCGCCGGGTTCGGGTGCCGGCGCGGTGAGGTCGCGGCCGGAGACTCGGCCGGGCCAGCGGACCCCGGCAACTGACGCCAGAGTAGGCGCGATGTCGGCGAGGGTAACGAGGTCCTCGCGAATGCGGCCCGGAGTCAACTTGCCCGGCGCCGCGATCACCAGCGGGATACGGATCAGCGGCTCGTACATGAATGGTCCCTTGTACGGCAGGCCATGCTCGCCGAGAGTGTCTCCGTGATCGGAAGTGTAGGCCACGGTTGTACCGTCGAGGTCCACCGCGTCAAGCACCGTGCCGAGATGCGCATCGACCTTCTCGACCAATTCCAGGTAGAAGCTGCGGTAGCGGAGCCAGTCTTCGCGGGAGAACTCGCGGGTTTGCGCTCCCTGGTCGTGGTCGACGAACCAGCGCTGTTCGGACGGCTTCCCTTCCAGGTTTTCCAGGCCGCTGCCGGGCGGGCGCACGCGGGGCCGGATGGACGTGGATTTCACGCGCTTCGGGATCTGGTAGATGTCATGCGGGTTCAACAAGGAAACCACGGTCATCCACGGGCCCTTTCGTCCGCGGAGCCATTGCGCGGCGGCGCGGCTGACGTCTTCGTCGCTTCCCGGAGCGAAGCTCTGGAATCCGTGGGCGGCCAGCCCCTGCCGCTGGTCACCAAGGTGCCATTTCCCGAAGTATGCCGTTTCGTAACCGGCGGCGCGAAAGGCGCTGCCGATATTCGAGGTTGCGGGCGGCAGCGGTTTACCCAGCGACGACCCATCGACGTTTGTGAGGACGCCCGCTTCGTGCGGATGGAGTCCGGTCAGCAGGCTGGCCCGCGCCGGAGAGCACTGCGGCGTGTTGCAGAAGGCATTGGTGAAGTGTACGCCGTGTCCGGCCAGGCGGCGACGGTTCGGCAGGTCCGCCGGACCGGGCAGCATAGCCGATTCCTGGTCGGAAAGAAAAAGCAGGACATTCGGCCGCCGCTCAGTCTGTCCACGAAGAAGAGGCGCGGCCGTGAGCCCGGCGGTGAAGTGGCGGCGGCTCAGCATCGCCGCCCATTGTATTACTGCTCGGAGGGATTCGGGTTGTACACCGGAATCGTCACGATGTTGCTGACGAAAATATCCTGGGCGATGGTCAACTGCGTGGCGGGATTGGTAGGGAGGCCGGAGTTCAGTTCCAACTGCACCTCGTAGATCCCAACGGTGCCGGGCCTCAATCCGGCCGAAATGACGTTGGCGGTCCTTTCACCGGCGAGCGAAGAGACGAATTCGATCGGATCGTTGAACGCCGAGCCATCATAGGCGCGGCCCGTGATTTGCCGCTCTCGCGCCTCAATCGGATTCACCAAGCCCAGCCCGGTGGCGTAGACGATGATCGTTTCGCCGGGCAGCGCGGGGTTCTCCTGCGTCACGGGCGCTCCTTCCACGTTGGCGCAGCACAACGTCGCGTTGGTGGCGGTCATGATCACCTGGTCGTCCTCGCGCGAGCGCGCCGAGATCCGAATCCCGTTGCCCTCGGGGCCGGGGATGCGGGCGCGAATACGGATTCGCGTGAAAGAACCGGCGGGAAAGGCTTCCACCATCGGATCCAGCTTGATTAACTCGATCAGGTTGTCTCGGATCGAGACCAGCGTATCTTCTTCCCGAACCGTGTAGCTGTACTCGCGATCTTCGATTACGACGGTGGCTACGTCGTCCGCCCGCACTGAGCCGTCGACCGACACGGTGCCAATCGCAAAGGAACTGCCGTGGAACGCCATGGCGGGCCGCGGATCGGGAACGCCCTCGACGGCGAAGATGCCGGGGTTCTGGCCGACAATCGGGACCGAGACCGCGTTGGTCACCGAGATATCGCCATCGAGTTTCAGCGTGCGAACGTAGGCGCTGATACTCTGGGCGTCATTCACCTCCACAGGCACTTGGGCGCGCACCTCGCCCGGTGAGACAAACAACATGGGTGCGCGGATACCGTCGAAATAGACCTGTACGCCGCCCAGTTCGGTTGGCAGGGTCTCCGCGTCCGACTCGGCGCCAAGGGTGATCTCAGCAAGATCGTCGCCAAACAGCGTGACGATCGTTCCAGGCGCGATCTTGGCGGCATCCTGGCCGCCTGTCAGGCGGGCGCCGGCCGTCGTCGCAATCAGCAGCGCACCCTCCGACACGGTGGCCGAGTATTCGATGTTGTTACCATCCGGCCCGCCCACGCGGGCTGTGAGTTGAATGACGTTCCGTGCCACGTTCGGCGAGAGAAATACATCCGGATCGCCTGCGTCACTGTTGACGAGCGCCACCATGTTGAGGATTACGGAGGCCAGCGAATCGCCCTCGTTGGCCGTGTAGGTGTAGTCCCGGTCCTGAATTGTGATCGTCAGTTCGTCTTCATCGTCCACGGCTCCCTGCAACTCAATTCCGCCGACGGCGAACACATTGCGGCTCGCAGAATTACGGACGCCGGTGACGGGAATCTTCGGCTCGGCGGCGGTGAACACAAGAATCCGGCGATTGAAAGGATCGGCCGCGTACAGGTTGGTCCCGTCCCAGGCCAACGACATCGGACTTGGGATCGCGCCTGAGCTGGCGCGTCCGCCCGGATCGAAGGCGTCCGACACCAGGTTGAGCGTGTCGTTGATCTGGCCCAGCACTACGTCGGCGGCGGGCGCGTTCGTCGTCGGAACCTGGTTGTAGACCAGGATACGGTCGTTGCCGCTGTCGGCGATGAATAAATACCGGCCGTCGGACAGGGCGAATCGGGGGAACTCCATCGTGCGGTTGCAGATTCTGGGGTATGTGGGCTCGCCCTCACTGTCTTCGCCGATTGGCTCGCACAATGCGGAAGAATTATTCTCGCGAATCGCTTCGAAATCGGGCTGGCCGATGACCAGGTCCGCCGGTTGGCCGTTCGAGCCGGGGATGGCGTTCCAAATCAGCACGCGGTTATGCCCGAGATCGGCCACATACATCCGTTGTCCGTCGCTGGTAACGGAGACGGGTGTGGAAAGGCTATCGGGCGTGGCGCTGGGTTCGAAGGTGACCCTCGCCGGGGCGCCGGTCGTGAAGTCGCGCTGGCCGACCACCAGGTCGGCCGCCTGACCGTTGCCGCGCGGAATGGAGTTCCAGATCAGGATACGGTCGTTCCCGGTATCGGCCACGAACAGGCGGCCATTCTGAATCCATACCCCTTGCGGCCCGCGCAACGTCGAGTTCGTTGGACGGATGCCCTGACCGCCGTTCGCGGCCACGGTGTTAAAGTCCGGCTGGCCGACCACCACATCGGCCGGCTGTCCGTTCACCGACGGCAAAGAAAGCCAAATGAGCACGCGATTGTTGTCGGTGTCGGCGACCGCCACGGCGTTGCCGTCGGTGGCCACGGCAACCGGCAGCCGCATCCGCGTTGGCGAGGCTGGCTGTAAATCGTCGTCATCGAAGGTATCCTGGCCGAGCACGACATCAGCTTCTCCGGTACAGACCGGGCAACGGGTTCCCTGGGGCAGTTCGGCGAACGGCGAAGGGAGTTTGCCGGACACGCCCTTGTAGATCAGCACGCGGCGATTCAATGGTTCGGCACCGAGCCGGTTGGAATCGGCCACAACGAGCACGTCGTTGGCGTAGGCCACCCCGCCGACGGAGCCGACAAGGGTTGCCGACACGCCAGGCTCCTGAGCGGTGAAGGTGCCTTGTCCAATGACCAAGCGCGCGCCTTGGCCGGTCGAGAAGCCGGCGCTCCAGCCGATGGCGGCCGCAAAAAGGAAGGAAATAAGGAACTTCATCTACAAACTTGTAAACCCAATTCAAATGCCGGACGACGCACACAAAACCCCCGTGCGGCCAAACCGGCCAATTCCACAGTATAACAATGCCGTGCGACGCATCTGGCGGCGGCAAGGTTTCCTCGACCTCGTAGAAGAAGATTCATGTCGCGCTCAATTTGTCCGATAAGACAATGGGGGCGGCCGGGACTATGAAGGCATCGTTGTCCAAACTGGCGGGCGCGGTCGGATGGACGCCCGCTGAAGAGGATCTGAGCATCTGCGTCGGCCGGCAGCCGATTTACGACGCCAACCGCAACGTGGTGGCGTTTGAACTGCTTTTTCGCACCCCAGGCGCGGGCCGCGCCGAGTTTCGCGACGGTGACGAGGCGACGGCCCAAGTGATCTGGAACTCGCTGGTCGAAATCGGATTGGACCGGATCGCTGGGACCGAACCGGTCTTCATCAACTGTACCCGGCACTTCCTTGAGCAACCTCCTCTCCTACCCCCGGAACGCTGCGTCCTGGAGGTGTTGGAAGACATTCGCGTCGACGACCGCCTGCTGGAGGCGGCGGCGAGTTTGCGCCGTCGCGGCTACCATCTGGCGCTGGACGACCTCGTCTTCCGCGACGGGGTAGAGCCGCTGCTTGAGTTGTCGACGTACGTCAAGGTCGACGTTGCGGCCTGCTCAGATGAAGAACTCCCCGGCCAGGTGGCTCGACTGCGCCCGTTCGGCAAGATCCTCCTGGCCGAAAAGGTCGAATCAGGGGAACAACTGAAGCAATGTCAGCGCCTCGGCTTCGAACTGTTTCAGGGGTACTTCCTCCGACATCCCGATACCGTTCACGGCCGGCGGGCCCCGGTGAACAACCTGTCGACGCTGTGCCTGATCGCCGAATGCCGCTCGCCGGACAGCGACCTCGCCAAGATCGCCCGCGTCATCCAAACCGATCTCACGCTCAGCTACAAGCTTCTGCAAGTAGCAAACTCAGCCTTGTATGGCCTGCGGGTTCAGATTCAGTCCATCCGGCATGCCGTGACGGTGCTCGGGGCCGAAGCCATGCTTCGTTGGGCGACGCTCCTGGTGATGGCCGGCTTTAAGGACTGCCCGTCCGCCTATCTGGGCCTCGCCCTCCAGCGTGCCCGGGCATGCGAGCTCCTTGCCGAGGTGACCGGCCGCAGCCGGCCGGACCGGTTTTACACCACAGGACTGTTCTCACTGTTGGACGCAATGCTTAGAATGCCGATGGAAGAGATTGTTCCGCCGCTGCCGCTGGCGGACGATATCCAAACCGCGCTATTGACGCACGACGGTGAACTGGGCGGCGTGCTCCGCCATGTTCTTTCCTATGAGGAGGGCGTCTGGAGCCCGCGCGAGCCTGGCGGTCCGGCTCCGGCTGTCATGCAGCAGGTCTTCTGGGAGGCCGTCGCCTATGCCAATCAAGCGAACCCAGCCGTTCAAAAGCGTGAGCGCCGCAACCCGGTCGAACCGGTCAGCGCTGGCCATCCTCACGGGTAGGGGTGGGCAGGATTTCGCCCCAAATCACGTGGTAGACCTCCACCTCGCCGAACAGGTTCTTGCCGCAGCGCACATACACACGCGTCTGTTCAGGCAGATCCTCCCGTTCCGCTTGCCGGCCCTGATGGCGGAACGCGGTGTCGTCACGCAGAACCAGCAGATGCTCGTCTCCCTGCCGCGTACGCAAGCGAAGCTGACGCGCATCGATCGCAGACACGATTCCGGTGTAGGTCAGGTTGCCGCGCGGCCAGAGGTTATCGAGCAGAACCGAGGGGCGGTGTGGCGCGGTGCGGCCAGCCAGTGCAGACCGCCGCAATGGGGGTAATCGCAGGTAAACCGTCAACGCGGTGCAATTATCCTCCTCGCCCGTGGCGCCGGCGACAAACTCGATGGTCGCGCCCTTTTGAATAGCCGCCGCCTCCGCGCGTTTCTCACCGGTCATGTAAGCCGTAGCCGGCGTTGTGTGGCATGTCCGCGACCGCAGATCGACGCCGCGCCAGGTAAACTCACCGCCGTCGGCCTTTACCGCCCAAGTCAGCACCTCGCCGCGTAAGATGCGGTACGTTGGCGCGTCATCGGCGACGGACGCGAGGGCGACGAGCCCAAGTGGAACAATCCGGCAGAGCCGCAACGCCACCTCCTTAGGTACTTTCAGTATACGGAGCCGGGCAGGCCGGCGCGAGAATTCCCAACGGCTTCCGAGGTCAACAGGGGACGGGTATAGCAGCGCAATAGGCGCAGTTTGCCGATCAGGGAGGGGGCCACCCGCGCCGGTCCGCCGTCGACGGCGGAGATGGCCGGGTCGAACCGGCCCCAACCGAACTGGCGCGCCGGACCGCCGTCGTTGAAGACGCCGTCGATCACCCAGGAGACGATCTTCGGACCGCCATCGACGGTCACGGTAACATGCTGCCAGTCGTTGACCCGAAGGGTTCCGGAATGGGTTCCGG
>CAYPUQ010000006.1:39808-42762 GCA_964413655.1 uncultured Solibacteraceae bacterium
GTCACGGTAACATGCTGCCAGTCGTTGACCCGAAGGGTTCCGGAATGGGTTCCGGGATCGCTCTCCCACGACGACGAGCGCGCGCCGTCGTTCAGCGTGACGCGCAGATTGAAGCGGTCCGCCGTCTCGATCACCAGACCGCGACCGCTGGCGTCGCGGGTGTCGAGAATCGTCTGGTTCGGCGAAAGCTCGCGAAATCGAATCCAGAAATCGAGGGAGAAACCGCCGTTGGCGGAGAGGGCAGGCAAGCGCGGGAGCGGCTCGCCCGACCGGACCACGGCGCCGCCGTCCGCCACAGGCCGGTTCTCCGCCTGGTCCCATACCGCTTCCAGCAGGCGCCGGTCGATCTCGTGGACGCGGGCGACGGTTTTCTGGGTCTCGGTGACGAAGTAACGGCCCTCCTGTTCGATGAAGTCCGGATAGCTGATGCGCACGGCGGAGTCGAGATCGTAGAGAAGAATCTCCGGTTCCGACCAGTGGATCTGGCCGTTCCGCTCGACGCCGCCACAGATCCAGGCCGGATTGCGTTGCTGATAGTACTGCCAGTTGGCTGTGCCGACGGCCGGTTCGCCGCCGTGATTGTGGAACCAAAGCAGATACTTCCCGTTACTGAATTTCCGGACGAAGTTCGCGGCGCGGGGGTGCTTGATGCGCCGCCCGCCGGGCGTGTAGGTGGCGTAAGCTGGCGGAGTCCATGTGCACCCGCCGTCGCGGGAATAGGCGTGGCAGTTGTAGCCGTCTATGGTGCGGTAGGTGGCATAGAGCGTACCGCCGCTCAACTCCACCAAGTTTGCTTCGTCGGAGACCGGACCTTTCGGGGCGCGCAGTCCGTCGTCGCCCTCGGGCAAGAGTTGCCAGCGGATCTTCCGCGGATTCTTTTCGCGCAGGATGTTGCCGCTCTTCAGAAAGCAGCCCTGCGATTCCCGCATCGTCCCCGGCGCGCCCCACCGGCCCACCTTGGCGAACCCGAAAATCGCCGATCCGTCGCGCAAGGCGATCGGCTTGCCGACGCCCCAGAAGAACATGACCTCGCCGCCGTGGTCGTTTTCACGGTCGATACGCATCTTTCTCATCGGGATCTCGAAGCGCTCCTTCGACCAGGTGCGGCCGTGGTCGTCGGAGTACTTGAACATGTACGCGCCCAGGGTGTCGACGCGCCGGTTGGTGCGCTCGTTGTTGCCTTGAACGCTCCGCAAGTTGTCCTTGTTGTAGGTGTAGAACACGTAGACCCGGCCACCGGGCGTCTTGAGCGGCATGACCCAGGACGCTTCCGGACCCGTCGCCGGTTCGATGTCGATCAGGGGCGACCACGTTCGTCCGTGGTCCGAACTGATGGTGGCCACAATGTGCTGACCGGCCTCGCCTTCCACTCCCTGCCCAGTGGTCATCGTGCAGAGCCAACTGCCGTCGTTGGTAATCACGACGTAGGGCTGATCGCAGTAGCCTTCATCGGGAATCTCGGAGCCGTTGGCAATGTTGCGCCAGTCGCGGGAGGCTTCGGCGGACTGGGCCGGGGCGGCCAGCGGCGCCGTGGCCAGCAGTTGGCAGAGTTGGCGGCGAGTCATCGTAGTCAGTCATATCGCAATCTGCGCCCGTCCGCGTGACGCGGGTCACAGCGGATCGTGCCTCGGCGGAGGAAACTGGGTGTATGCAGATTGGAATGCCAATTCAACTCGGCGCCAAACCGGACCACGATTTCTCCGAGCCGGTGGGCATGATGAAGGACTGTCACCGGCGGATTGAGATGTTCCTGAAGGCGATTCAGTTCACCGTGCAGGGAAGTTCCGATGGCATCCTGGCCGGCGAGGTCGCAGAGGCCTTCGAACGCGCGCTCCTGTACTTCCGCACGGCCGGTCCGCGGCACACCGCCGACGAGGAAGAATCGCTGTTCCCGCGGTTGCGCGGCCGCGAGGGCGGCGCGCTGGAGCGTCTCGCGGCGCTGGAGTCCGATCACCGGCGCGCCGAGGAGTTGCACGCGGTCGTGGAGGAGTTGGGCCGACAGTGGCTGTGCGCCCGCCTGCTTTCCGCAGTGGACTTGGAGCGGTTACGGCAGGCAGTGGAAGAGATTGGCAGGATCTACGCCCGCCATATCCGGATCGAGGACGAGGAGATTTTCCCGTGGGCCGACACTCAACTCGATGCCGCGGAAAAGGCGGCGATTGGCCGGGAAATGGCCGTCCGGCGCGGGATTTAGCCATCCGACGACACGGCCTGGCTCACGATGAGCGCTGGCCGGGGCGCCGGGCGTCGGAACGTCCGCCACCAGATGAGGAGACACAGCAGGTGACTGAGGACGAGGGCTAGGTTCCCCAGCGTGGACGAGGGACCGAGCGCACGCAAGGAGTGGCCAATCGCCTTGCCGGTTGTCTGCAACCCAATTCCACCGGACACCAACAGGAGTTCGGTGGACCGCCGCCGGTTTCGCATTAAAGCAGCCCACAGCACCGCGTTGAGGATCGCCGTGCAGAAACTGAGGTTGCGGCTAATGACCGTCATGTGCCGCGTAACACCCGGCTGCGAACCGATGGCGTAAACGGACTCGGCGACGATCCCGGCCACTATAGCTGCCGGAATCACCGTCCACCGCCACCGGCGCTGGAATCCTTCCGTTGCACGGTGGATGAGGCTGAGCATCACCGCGAAAATCAGGATTTGAAGGATCGCGTCGTTGGACCAGTAATACAGGGCGTAGACTTTGCGATTAGCAGGCAGGGAAGGGAGCCCGAACAAAAGGGCCGCTTCCACCGAAGCGGTCAGGAAGAGGAGGACGACATAAGCGAATAGGAGAGGATACGTGCGGTACCGCGATGTCTTTTGCATGGCGTGGATCACGCACGCTTCGAGCAGAAAGCCAAACGCCGCGGTAATCGTCCAAAAGGGAGAAAGCGCCAAGCTCCCGAAACCTCCTATTCACCTATCGGAAGCTTGGCGCACGAAACTGTAGAGGTTTAGGC
>CAYPUQ010000007.1:0-9440 GCA_964413655.1 uncultured Solibacteraceae bacterium
CTAAGGAGGCCGTCGAGCCTTGAGGCGTACAACCTGTACCTGCGCGCGTTGTATGTAGGGCGAAAACTCACGCGGCCCGCACTCGATCAGGCGATCGACATGCTCGACCGCACGATTCATTTGGAACCGGGATTCGCGGCGGCGTATGCGCAGTTGGCCCACTTCCATCTTCGTGTGGACACGATGGGGTTGAGCGCCGGCGAGCCGGACCGGCTCGATCGGGCTAGAACCGCGGCGCTCAGAGCGGAGGAACTGGAGCCGGACTCGGCGGAAGCGCAAACGGTTCTGAGTTACGCGGCGCTGCGGCAGTTTCGGTGGAAGGAAGCCGAGGCCCGCACGGAGAAGGCGGTCCAGTTAGATCCCAATCACGGGTGGGCCCGGGATCTTCGCGCCACCGTCCATATCATCCGCGGAGAAGTGGCGGAGAGTCTGCGCGAGTCGGAGCGGGCCGTGGAACTGGAGCCGCTCTCGTTGATCGTGAATCACAATCGCGGAGAGACTCAGTTCTTCGCGCGGCGTTACGACGATGCACTGCGAACGCTCAAGGAAGTGCAGCAACTCGACCCGGAGTTCACCTGGGCCTACTACACGGCAACGCGTGTTCACGTGCAGAAAGGGAACTGCCGGGAGGCGATCGAATCGGCAAAGAAACATTCGAGCCTGGTGGGATTGCCCACTACGGTGCTGGCGCTGGCAGTGGCACGATGCGAAGGACCGGAGGCAGGGCGGAGGGCGATCGAGGAACACCAAAGAAAAGCCCGGGGAGGCCCGGTGGCGATGCCGGCGGTGTATGCGGCGATTGGGGACCGAGAGAAGGCGTTGCGCGCGTTGGAGATTGCGGTCGAGAAGCCCAGGTCGGCCTGGATGTGGTACCTCAAGGTCAATCCCGAACTCGACAGCCTGCGGGCGGAACCGCGATTTCAGGAGGTCATGTGGAAGATGGGCCTGCAGCAGTAGCAGTGTGGGGGGCGCGACCCGGACATCGGCCTCCGGTGCGCGTGGTAAGGCGGGCAGCGGCCGCTGTTACACTAGAAATTTCCCCCGCATGAGAGTTTTGTATTCCCGCTGGATGGTCAACTGGGAGAACCGGTTGGCGCATCGCGACATTAACCGCGTCGTGCGGCCTTTCGAGTGGGGCCTGGAATGGCTGGATGGCGCCGCGGTGAACGGCAATCCGGGGCGCGACCTCGACCAGTACGTCGCGTCGGCCATCGCCAACTCGGACTCCTTCTTCGCTCACCGGACGCCGGACCGGTTTCATCTTAAGGGTTCGACGCTCAGCTTCCGGTCGCCGGTTGAGTCGCCACACGAGGTCAACAACACGGTCTGCGCCGAGTATTTCCCGGCGGAGAACCACCGCGGCCGGGCCGTGCTCGTGCTGCCGCAGTGGAACTCAGACGCGGAAAGCCACCTCGGACTCTGCCGTTTGCTGAACCGGTTCGGTATCTCCGCGCTACGGATGAGCCTGGCCTATCATCACCGCCGGATGCCGCCCGAACTGCAACGGGCCGACTACCATGTGTCGGCTAACCTGGGCCGGACGATTCACGCCACGCGGCAATCGGTACTCGACGCCCGCGCCTGCCTCGACTGGCTCGAACAGCAGGGCTACACGCGGCTCGGCATTCTCGGCACCAGCCTCGGTTCGTGCGTTACGCTGCTGGCCGCCGCGCATGACCCGCGGCCTCGCGTGGGCGTATTCAACCACGTGTCGATGCACTTTGCCGACGTAGTCTGGACGGGGATTTCGTGCCGCCACATCCAGGCGTCGGTGCATGGGGTCACAACCCAGGAGGACCTGCGCCGCTACTGGTCTGTCATCAGCCCGGCGACTTTCCTCGACCGGCTGCAAGGGCGCAATCTGGACAGCCTGCTGATCTGGGGGTCCCATGACACGACGTTTCTGCCCGAGTACTCGCGCCAGGTGGTGGAAGGTTTTCGCGAGCGCGGTTTGCCGCACACCGCCGTCTGCCTGCCGTGCGGGCACTACACGTCCGGAAAGTTCCCGTTCAATCTGTGGGACGGCCTTGCGATGTGCCGCTTCCTACGCCGCCGGTTGTAGTACTGCCGGAGCCGTATCCAATCCCTGGTATAGCGTTTCTTTTTCTGTTGACAATTGCCGCCGATTGTCGCAACATGGAGGCATCACTGAGAAAGGAGGTGGTCCAGCAGCATGAAAATTGGCAGTAGTAACACTAGTCTGGCGTACACAATGGAGGTGACCGACTGCTAAGTCGGAAGCTCTAACGTTCAGGTCGCGATCAGTGGCGTGGCCGCAGTTCCTGTGGACCGGTCGCTGCATTGTGTATTGTGAGCTGAACGCTCTTTTCGGACTGGATTGCTGGACCCCCGCGGTGAGCATTGTCTCACCACGGGGGTTTAGTGTTTTTGGACCACCACGTCGAACACGGCGGTTTCGATCGTCCCCACCCGCTTCACCTGCACGATGATGCGATAGTCGCCCGGTTCCGGGAAGCCGTACGGAAAACTCACCACGGGCGGAATTTCCGTCGGGGGCACAGCGTGACCGGCGTGTGGATCAGCCGCCGCTTCCTGCGTGAGGCTCAGCGCCGCCATAGGGACCGAGCCCGTCGGGTGAACGTGCGCGAATACCGAGAAATCGTGTTTCAGGAAAGCGGCGTGGCCCTGCATGCCCATGTAGAGCTCCATATCGCTCGCGGGCTTCCCGGCGGCGTCCTCGATGCGGAAGCGGAAGCTGTAGGGCTGCCGGACTCGATAACCGCCCGATTCCGCGTCGAAGATCATGCGATGGCCGTCGCCGAGTGGCGCGATGGGGGAGCCTTGGTTCAGCGCCGGAACCGAGCCGCCGGAATCGTCGCCGCGGAGCGGCTCCCCCGCGATGTCCGTGGGAAGCGTGAAAGCCGTTGTGAGCGTCTCCGGGAAGCCGTCTCCGTGGACGATATCGCCGAAGATGCGGTATCGGCCAGCCGGCATGGCAGGTAGCCGGTGTCGGAACGCGCCCAGACCCGTCATCTCGGGATGCAGGTGCCAGACATGGTCCATCGCCGGATCGGCGATGACGTACAGGTGCATGAGATGGCCGTGGTCGGGCAGCAGGTTGTCGAGCGAACGGAAGCCGAGCCAGCCCGGATCGCGGGCGCGCAATTCAAGGACGCCGGGCTCAACGAAGGTCGCGGCGGTCTCCAGTGGCTTGTAGACGATGCGGTTGTAGGAAGCAGCCTCGGCATCCCACCAGAGGCGGCCGAAGCACAACAGCCCCAGCACCGCCACTGAGGCGGTCATCATAACGACCCGGCCTTTGCGCCGGGCCGTGTAGTCGGGTGAGGCGCCCGGCGGCAGCTTGGATTCGCGCGCGGCGGCGCCGGCAATGGCCACCAGTCCCGCCGCTAGAAAGATCATCAACGCGAAGAGGACGGCGCCGAGTGCGCGGTCCATCTCGAGCGTTCGCCGCGCGGCTGCCGGGACCGGAACCGATATCTGCCCCTCGCCGCGCTCGCCCGACACCCGAACGCGAACCTGCCAGCTTCCGCTGGTCATCATCCAGAGCGAACCGGTGAAGAACCGGGGATCATCTTTCGCGCGCCGCATCACGTCGGGCGTGGGCGGATATTTGACGGCATCGCCGGTCATCGGCAGCGGCGTAATGCGGATTTCGGAGACATCGGCGGCCGCGGTACGGATCTCGATCTCCGCCACGCCGGGGATCATGGGGGGTGTGCGTACGGCGACAAACAGCCGGTACGGTCCGGCGTTGCCCTCGAAGAAAACGTCGGGTGAACCGATATGGGCCGCGAGCGGTGCGGCCAACAGGACCGCCAGTGCCGCCGCGCTCCTCATCGCCGCACCTGCCGCATCCAGCGTCCGGTGTGGAGGCCCACCCAGGTCAGGAAAATGCACATGGCCAGCGTAAGCGCCATGCGGCTCCAAAATTCAGCGGGCGTCCGCTCAATCTCGTAGAACAGATATTGCGCGAAGCGGCTCTCGGGCCGGGTGCGATAGTCGAAGTTGTTCGCGTGGAAGAACCAGTTGCGCGCGTAAGGCGACTGGAGGAACGTGCCGAAGTTCCACTGCGCCGCGACCACGATAGCCAGCAGCGCCGATCCCGCCGCGGCGGCCTGACGCCAGCCGCCCCACGATTCGATACGCGGCCACAACAGGTCGAGCGCAACGGCCGGAACCACGAGCAGCATCGGAAAGTTCGACGGCGCGAAGTGCGTCACCGGGTAGTAAACCGGACCCAGCTTGGGTTCGGCCGGGAAGAGCGGCAGAATCCAGTTCATCGCGCACCAGAAGCCCATGTAGACCAGCGCGATTTCGGTGGCGGCCCAGCGGCGCCGCGCCGCTCGCGCCGTGGCGACATAAATGAACGTCAACGCGAAAAGCTGGTTGCGGTAGAACATCGCCGAGTGCATGAAACTGCGTCCGGAGGACTCCATCGCCACCGTCATCAGGTTCACGACGGCCATCCCGGCCATGTAGACGTAGATCCACTCGTAGACCCGCCGCGACCGGCCCTCCGCGCGGTTCATCCATCCGAGCACCAGCAGCAGCGCGCCGAGGCCTACCGCAAAGATGCCCGAGGCCAGCACCATGTGCGGCGGGCTGAGGATCTTCACGTCCAGGCCGTAGGCGTTGTGCCACCAGTCGTCGAACGGCGCCGACGTCAGCATCGCGATACCGCCCCACGCCGCGATGAAAGCGCCCAGCGGGCCGCGAAACCCCCAGATGCGCACCGAGACATCGCGGAGCGGCGACTGGCGGTTGAAGGTAGTGGATAGGATGAGATAGCCGCAGGAGATCCCGGCCAGCACGCCGCACACATAGATGGCCACGTGCGCCGGCGTCCAGAACGTGTCGCGCCCGATCGTGCGGTGCCAGGAGATATCCCAATGCACGCCCACCATGGCCGACGTGACGGCCAGTACCGCGCACCAGAGGTACCACGGCACGTGGGACAGGGCCGCTACTCCGTCGCCGTCGAGGCGTCGAGGCGGGCGCCCTTGATCCACCGCAAGATGACCCGGTAGGCCTCGCTGTCCTTCTTTTCCGGCCAGCGGATGCCGCCGCCGTGGGAGAACTCGCGCGAGTCGCCAATGCCGGCGTCGTCCATCGGTGAGATGGGCTTGAACAGCAGCATGCTCTGTTCCGGGCTCTGAATGTCCACCATGTTCACCACCGCGCCGTAGTTGCCGGTCGATTGGGCGTGCGTGACGACGCCGTACTCGTCGGGCTCGTTGAGCTTCATGATGGTGTGGTTGGCGTGGCAGTTGGCGCACGAGAACCCGTCGTCGCCCTTCACGAGCAGGAACGGCTCGACGTTGTATTTAAAGAACTGGTAGTCCAGGAATTCGCGCGGGTTGAGGCCGCTCTTGCGGGCGCGCAGAGCAAGCGTCGACTCGAAGGCCAGCGCGCCGTTGCGGACCTTCGCGTCCGGGTCGCGGCGGAGATCGGCGGCGCGGGCGGTGACGGCTTCGTCGTGGTGCAGTGCTTCGACCTGGCGGAGAACGTCGAGGGCCTGCGCGCGGATCGTGTCAACCGGGTCGTTTAGGCCCGCCAGCACGATGCGCCGGATCTCCGGCATCGCGGATTCGTACCGCCTGTTGCGGTAGTCGAGGGCGGCGAGGGTGGAGAGCGCGCCGCCGACGGTGAGCGATCCGCGCTTGTCGGGATAGCCTTCATAGGCGGTCCGGACGGGCGCGAGATCCAGCACCTTGGGATCGGCCAGGATCAGGCGGAGCGCCGCGCGCTGCGGCTTCGGACGCCGGCTGCCGAATCCGGCGGCGGCCTTCGCCATCACCTTCTCGTCGCCGCGGAGTTCGGGAAGCGCCTCAAGCGCCTCCACCAGCGCCGGAAAGACGGCGTGCTCGACCGGCGCGGCCGCGAGGCGCTCCGCCACCGCATCACGGATCGACGGATCCGGCCCGCGAAGAAGCTGCAGCGCGGTCTCCACTGCCAAGGCGTCTCCTTCGCGGATCAGCAGCGCGAGCGCGGGCGGCTGGATTTTCTTGCCGGCCAGCAGCGTCACCGTGGTCTCGGCCAGCTCCGCGCGGATCTCCTTCGGCGCTTCGCGCACCAGGGATACCAGCCGTCCGGCCAGTGCGGGGCCGATGTCGAAGTTGCGGAGAAACTTCAGCGCCCGCACCGTGCCAATGATGAGATTAGCGTCGCCCGTTTCCAGCGCCTTCAGGAAAGCCTCGTTCATCAGCGGGGCCGAGTCCTCGTAGAACGGCGGCCCTTCGGCGTCATTCCCGATAGACGAAAACGCTCCGGAACCATCGAGAACCGGATCATAGACAGACGCCCAGCGGTAGCCATTCACCCACGATCCTTGGACGGTGGGAGGCGGCGCGACCTTCGCCAGCGTCGAGATGTCGCCCTGCCCCTCGCGGATGTAGTGCGTGTAAAGGGCGCGCAGCAGCCCGTCGCGGGTAAGCGCATTTCCGTCGCGCATCGCGTCGCGAAAGCGGACGGCCTGACGGCGGACGTTCTCGCGGTGGCCTTCGGTAATGGCCTGCTTGTCCTCGGGCCGCTTCACGCGCGGAATCCACGAGCCGTACAGATAGCGCACGTTGTCGTCCAGCGTGTTGTAGTAGGCCTCGATAAAGTTGCGCCGCACCCAGGGGTGTTCGTCGCGTCCCAAGCCAGCGATCAGGGCGTCTTCAATGGCGGCCTTGTGGCCGTCGCTGCGATCCCAGTACCACCACTGGTACAGCGCCTGGATCGCAGCCATCTTGACGGCGGGAACTGGCTCGTCGCGGGTTAGGCGGATGAGTTCTTCGCCGAGCGTCCATTCTTCGCTCAAGTATTTGAAGTGTTGATTAAATACGCGAGTGGCGCCCCAGCGGGTCCGCTCGTCGGGGGAGCGGAGAGCCTTCTGGAGCGCGGCAATCGCCGCGGCGCGGGCCTCGGGGCGGCGCGAGGCGATCTGCCGGAGCGCCAACGCAGCGCCACGTTGTACGAGCTTCGAGGAATCGCCGAGGCGGGCTACCAAAGTATCCACCGCGTCCGGGTCAGCCGTGCGGCTCAGCGTGATCGCGGCTTGGTAGCGGACCAGCACATGCGGCGAATCCAGGAGCGCGCGGATCTTCGCCGCCGTGGCCGCAGCGGGCGGGTCCCAGTGCTGATCGAGCGCGTGCAGTGTCGCGGCGGCGTTACTTTCATCGAAGTGCGTGGGCACGGGCGGGAAGCCGCCGCTCCACCCCTTCACGCCGCCACGGCCCTTCGGACCGGGGAACAGCGTCGACAGCGCCATGATGGCGTACTGCGTATCGCGAAACGGCGTGTCGAAGTTCTTGTAGTCGGGATTGCCCTGCCAGCCGCCGAACGGACGTTGGCGGGCGAGCATCAAGTCGACAGATTTCTTCAAGCGCGGATCGTCCAGCGTAACGCCGGCGCGCGCCAAGGCGTAAACGGCATGCCAGCTTTGGAACTCCGATGCGCGCGGCCCATCCTGCCCCGGCAATTGGGGCAGCTTCTTTACGGTGATTTTTTGCTCGCGGAAATCGTACTGGACCTCTTCCATACCGAACGGCATCGCCCACGAGCCGTCGGGCTTCTGGTGCGCGAAGATCTCATCGACGAGGGCGGCGATCTCGGTGGCATACTTGTCGCGGCCGAGCGTGACCAGCGCGTCGAGTTTCCAGCAGAGGTCTAGCATGTCGGCAGTTTTGCCGTTGCGAACCACGTTCTCGACCTGCTCGCGCAACCGCGCGTAGCGAGATTCGCCGGTGCGGCGGTGGAGGTCCTCGAACAGCAGGGCATTGTGGAGCGCCACCTCGTAACCGGAAATCCGCGGCAGGTTGCCATTGGATTCGTTCGACGGCTCCTCCATGCCGGGCCAGTACATCTCCAGATACGCGGCGATGCCGCGGAACAGCTCGTCGCGCCGTTCGTCGACGAGGTTCGTGTTGTATTTGTCCGTGATGTAGGCGATGCGGCTGAGGACGTTGGCTGGAGCGTGGATCATGCGTGCCCAGGAAGCGTCGGGCTTGCCGTAGAGCGGCCGCGGATTGTTCTGGAGGCGTTCGACCAAAAACTGGAGCGAGGATCGCGCGCGCACGGGATAGCCGTTTTCGACGGCGATCATCTCCGACCGCGTGCTGAAGTGGGTCGGGTGGCAGGCGACGCAGAGACGGGTCTCCTGAAGCGGGTTCGAATTCCGCAGGACCACCGCGCCACGCCTGGGCACGTTGGCGTGCCAACTGTCGCCCTTGCGGACGATGTAGTCCATCGCGGTGCGAACCGCCTGGCGCGGATCGGCGTACGGCGGGGCCGGGTAAGAATCGGTGTGAAGCTGATAGGCCGGGTGATTGGCCATCACGCGCAGGTAATACAGGCCCGGACTCAGCACGCGAGCCTGGAGCTTTTGGAGGCCGTGGAAGATGGTGGACCGTTCGGTTTCGTAACGCTCGCGGCCTCGGGTGTATTCGGCCGGTTCTCCGTCCTTGATCGTAAAAATCGCCAGGTCGGCCGGAACGTCGCGGTCCTGGAGGTCGATATGGAAGTGGACCAGGCGGTCGCCCGGGCCGTCGTGGCGAACTTTGTACCAGTGGACGCCCGCCATCAGGTTGTCGAAAGCGTCGCGGGCGTAGTTGGGGTTCTGCTTCCGGTCGTGCCAGGCAGGGATATAGGGGCGGTCGTCGGCGGTGGCGTAGACGGTGCGGCCGAGTTGAATCTCCTCGGCGGTTTGCCAGGAACCGCGCGGGGTAGCAGCGATCTGAGCGTCGTCCGAGACGGCGCCGGGGATCTCGCGGAAGTCGATATCGAGGTTCAGCGACGTCGCGGTGTCCGCCGCCACCTTGCACTGGATTGGGCCGGACTGATCGGGGCGGATGGCGAGGTACAGGTCAGGATCGCCCGCGTGGAGGTTCTTGGCGATGGATTGGCCCGCGGAATCGGTCACCGTGACGGTCACCCGGGTTTGGGCGGAGAAAGCGCCAGGACGCGGCGCCGAGACGAGGAGCCCATAGGTTTTGCCGGCCTCGGCCTTGAAGTCTACGGTGCGGGCTTCGGCCGGCGCCAGTTCGAAGCGGCTCGGCTCGTGCTTGGCGGCAGCGCCGTAGAGGAGATAGAGGGCACCAGCGAGAGCAGCAAAAAGGGCAATCTTCGTCACACGGCCCACCCAGGGGCAACAAGGCATCGCGTCGTCTCCAGACTGAAAGCGTTTCCTTTCATTGTATGAACATTCGGGCTGACGGCGGCCGATAAAGTCTTTCCGGGTTCCCGCCGATGAAATGGTGGGACTGTTCCATGCATCAACCGCTTCGACTCCTAATCGGCAAGACCGCGACTGGGTTTCTGCTGACCGCTACCGCCATTTTGGTGACGACTGGTCAGATCATGGCTCAGGGTGGGAATACGGTTCATATTTCCGCATCGTCGCCCCTGGCCCGGATTCGTGTGGATGGCCGGGAGATCCAGGGAGCGGCGAGTTTCAATTGGCCGGCGGGGACGACGCA
>CAYPUQ010000007.1:9540-42720 GCA_964413655.1 uncultured Solibacteraceae bacterium
ATGGCCGGGAGATCCAGGGAGCGGCGAGTTTCAATTGGCCGGCGGGGACGACGCATTATATTGAGTTCCCGACCGCTGACGACGGGTGGCAGTATGATGCGTTGCACCAGAGTCGCCTGCGTTTTCAACGCTGGACAATCAACGGTACGGCGTGGGCGACGGCGGCATTGACATCTGTAGTGGTTACCGCGGGTCCGGAGTTGAAGACGATCTTTGCCGAACTCGAAGTCCCGTGGCACCGGGTGATTGTGAACTGGTTCCACGACAAGTCTCCACCAAACATCGACAGCGATTCGCCGCCGTACTGTGGGGGCCCAGGTGCACCTCCGCCAGACGAGTTTCGCACTGGCGTCGTATACATTGACAACGCGTGCTACTGGAATACTGTGATCCTTTGGCTCCGAGAGGGCGTTCATACGATAGAAGCCCATCCTTACCCCGGTTTCGTCTTTCTCGGTTGGGTGGCGAATCCTATGCCGCCAACGGGCTTTGTGCGTACTCTGACTGTGACCTTCCCGATGGTTATCACCCCCCGCTTTGCCCCCGGCAAGCGGGTCCGCTTCCGTACAGACCCGCCGGGTCTCAGGGTCCTGGTCGATCGGACCGAAGTGCTAACTACCGACGTTGAACCGTGCGTCTCCAACACCTGGGTGGCACCGTTCCCACCTCGAAGCATAGAGCCGTTATGCACCGGTGAGTTCGACTTCGCCATGGACTCGAAACACATCTTCGGCGCGCCATCCCCGCAAACCGACCGCTGGGGCAGACTCTGGGTCTTCGATTCCTTCAGCAACGGCATGGAGGCGAACTCGATCTACACCGTTACGTCGCTTATGCCGTCGGAAACAATCGTTGCGCGATTTAGGCCGGGCGTCCCAGTCAGTTTCAACACCGAACCGAGAGGTCTAACCCTTGCCATCAACGGCCGCGACAATTGGGGCTCCAACTACTTTGTCTTTGCCGGCGGCAGTACTCACACCGTTTCCGCCCCCATCGAACAGTACGGCCCGAATGGGCGCAAGTTTGCCTTCAAACGCTGGTCCAATAACGGCGAAGCCACCCAGGAGATCACCGTCCCGCTCGAAGCGGGCCGCGAGGGTGTCCACCTCGTGGCCGAGTACGATATGCTCAGCCGCGTCTCCATTCAGGTCAACCCTGTCGGAGCGGAGATCCTCGTCGACGGCGAGCCATGCCGTCTGCCGTGCAACGTCGACCGCCGCGGCGGCGAGCAGGTAACCCTGGAAGCACCGTCCTCGCACACCCTCGGACCCGCACAGCGGCTTGATTTTCTTTCCTGGTCCGACGGCGCTCCGCGCGTTCGCGAGGTCGCTGCGCCCGAGGGCGGCGACCCGCTGAGTCTGCGCGCCGACTTCCAGCGCTCGTTCCTGCTCCAGTTCCACTTTCATCCGGCCGGTGGCGCTAGCGTCCATGTCGCCCCGCCGTCGCCGGACGACTACTACGCCGAAGGAGCCAGCCTGCAATTGAGCGTCCAGGAACGGCCCGGATACCGCTTCCGCCGCTACGACGGCGACCTCAGCACCACATCGAGAATCGCCACCCTGACCATGGCGCGGCCGCGCTCGGTCTCCGTCATGCTCGACCGGGTCCCCTTCGTCGCGCCCGCCGGCGTGCGTAATGCCGCCGGCGAAACACCCGTCGAGGGCGTCGCTCCCGGCTCGCTCGTCTCGATCTTCGGAGGCGACTTGGCGCCCGGCTTGGCTGTGGCCGATTCCAACCCCCTGCCGCAGGCCCTGGCCGGCGTCTCGGTGCTGGTTGGCGACCGCATCCTGCCGCTGCTCTTCGTGTCCTCCGAACAGATCAACGCCCAATTGCCCTGGGACCTCGCCCCTGGAGAACACGAGGTTCGCGTCGTCCGCTCAGGTCAGGGTCCCATCACCGGCAAATTCCAAGTGGCTCCGTCGGCCCCCGGAGTGTTTCACTACCGGCTCGACGAACAGGACTGGGGGCTCGCGATGCATGAGGATGGCACCCTCGTCACACGCGAATCGCCAGCGCGAAAGGGCGAATTGATCTCGCTTTACGCCACCGGTTTCGGAGGTTATGGGAACCCGCCGCCATTCGGATTCCTTCTGCCGCCTTCGCCGAACTTCCGGGCCCTCCACCAGGTCGCGGTTGCCAACGGTGAGTTCGTCATCGAACCCGAGTTCGCCGGAGGCGCGGCCGGCATGGCCGGCACCGATATCGTGCGCTTCCGGATACCCGAGGAAATGCCCGCCGCCGCGAGTGTGCACCTTTGCATCCGCGTGGGCGATCAGGATAGCAACGAGATTCTTCTGCCGGTCGAATAGGCCGCGGCGCGCCAGCGCGCGTGCTACACCAGAATCGTGAACGCGTCTTCGGTCCGCTCAACCGGCCGGTACAGCGTGTCGCGCTCGAACGGCTCGCGGCCGGCTTCCTGGATCAACCGCAGCAGTTCGGCCCGCCGCAGCGATTGGCTCGTCGTCGCCCCGGCGTCGTGGTAGATCCGCTCCTCCACCACCGTGCCGTCGATATCGTCGGCGCCGAACCGTTGCGCGATCTGCGCGATGCGCGGCGTCATCATGATCCAGTACGCCTTGATGTGCTCGATGTTGTCGAGCAGCAGCCGCGCAATGGCGATGTTCTTGAGGTCCATGAACCCCGTAGTCGTGTCCACGTGGCCCAGCGCGGTGTTGTCCGGATGGAAGGCTAGCGGGATAAACGTCACAAATCCGCGCGTGTCGTCCTGCAACGCCCGCAGCCGCAGCAGGTGATCCACCCGGTCCTCTTCCGTTTCGATGTGGCCGTAGAGCATCGTGCAGTTGGACTTCAGGCCGGCCTCATGGGCCATGCGCGCCACTTCCAACCACTGGTTGCCGTCGATTTTGTGGTCGCAAATGATCCGGCGGACCCGTTCGTTGAAGATCTCGGCCCCGCCGCCCGGCATTGAGTCCATCCCGGCATCGCGCAACCGGACGAGGCACTCGCGAATTCCCACCTTGAATCGCTGCGCCAGGTAGGCGATCTCCACCATGGTGAACGCCTTCAGATGCACTTGCGGGAACCGTTCCTTCAGCCCGCGTAGCATTTCGCAGTACCAGTCGAGCGTCAGCTCGGGGTGCAGCCCGCCGACAATGTGGAACTCACTGACGGACTCGGTCCACCCCTCGCCGGCTTTGTGCCAAACCTCTTCGAGCGACAGCGTGTACGCCTTCGGGTCGCGGGCGCGCTTGCCGAATGCGCAGAGCTTGCAACTCGCGACGCAGACGTCGGTGGGGTTAATGTGCCGGTTGACGTTGAAGTATGTCCGGCTGCCGTGCAACTTCTCCCGGACATGGTTGGCCATGTACCCGATGGCCAGCAGGTCGGGCGAACGGTAGAGCGTAATGCCGTCGTCGTAGTCGAGGCGTTCTCCAGCCTGCACCTTTTCCCAAACGGAGGCGAGACGGCGGTCCTCAAGCTGAAGCGTCATAGGGGATTTCCGCGGCCGGCGATGATGATATCGGCGGCCCAAAACAAGAAGAATAACACGCTGACATAACCATTCACGGTGAAGAAGGCGGCGTTGACGCGGCTGAAATCGTCCGGTTTCACCAGGCTGTGCTCGTACACCAACAGGCCGGCGATTACCGCGATGCCGGCTGCGCTCAGCCACCCGAGTTGAAAGGTCCACCCGAGCACCGCCAGGCAGATCACCATCGCCGCGTGAAGCAGACGTGCCAGCCACAGCGCCCGGGCCGCGCCGAGACGGCTTGGAATCGAGAACAGGCCGGCATCGCGGTCGAAGTCGATGTCCTGGCAGGAATAGATGATGTCGAAGCCGGCCGTCCAGAGCGTCACCGCCGCGGTCAACCAGAGGATGCGCGGGTCCAGCGCCCCCGTCATCGCGATCCACGCCGCGGCGGGCGCGATGCCCAGACAGAACCCGAGCACCAAGTGCGAAAAGCTGGTGAATCGCTTGGTGTAGGAATAGAAGAAGACGATCCCCAGCGCCAGGGGCGCCAGCCGCAGACAAAGCGGGTTCAGCCGCCACGCAGCAAGCACAAACACCGCCGAGGCGGCGATCAGGAACCCCCAGGCAAACGTCCGTCCGAGCAGCCCCGCCGGTAAATGGCGTGTCCGCGTGCGCGGGTTCCGGCCGTCGATCGGCTCGTCGATCAGACGGTTGAACGTCATCGCCGCCGACCGCGCCCCCACCATCGCCACCACGATCCAGAACAGCTTTCCCCCGATCGACCCCGGCGCCGCTTGGCCTGCATGAAGCGCCAGAGCCGCGCCGGTCAGCGCGAACGGCAGCGCGAAGATGGAATGCTCGAACCGGATCATGTCGAGCGTCAGCCGGAGTTTTTGGAAAAAGAGCGCGGTCATGCTAGCTTGCAAAGAGCATGAGGAAGGTCTTGGGTCTTCTCTTGATTGTAGTGGCTCTCGCCGCCTGCGGCGGAGAGAGCGCGAATCCGCTGACCACGCGCAAGGTCCGCCTCCCGAACGGCGTCACCATCACCGCCGAGGTCATGATCAGGCCCGAGGACCAGGCACGCGGGATGAAATACCGTGACTCGCTCGCGGCCGATCGCGGCATGCTCTTTCTGCACGGCGAAGACGGGGCGCACGCTTATTGGATGCACCAGGTGCGGATTCCGCTCGATATTGTATGGATGGACGAGGGCCGGCGTATCGTCGAGATGTCGCCGGACACTCCGCCCTGTCCGAAGCCGGCGGACCAATGCCCGTCCTACGGCGGTCGCGTGAGTTCCCGGTCCGTGCTGGAACTCGCGGCGGGCAGCATCGAGAAACACGGACTGAAGTTGGGCGACCGGATCGAATTCTAAACCATGGACCAAACAAGATTGCGAGCGCTGCTCGAAGAGGTGAAGGAAGGCAGCGTCGACGTCGACGGCGCGTTGGAACGGCTGCGCCATCTACCGTTCGAAGACATCGGCTTCGCCAAAATCGACCACCATCGCGCGCTGCGGCACGGCATGCCCGAGGTGATCTTCGGCAAGGGCAAATCGCCCGAGCACATTCTGGAGATCGCCACCCGGCTGCTCGAACGATCGCCGAACCTGCTGGCGACGCGGACCGAACCCGCCGCCGCCAACCTGGTGCGGGAGCGCTTTCACGATGCCGAATACTTCCCGCAGTCCGCCGTGCTCCGCGTCTGGCGCGAGCGGACCATCTTCGGCAAAGGCACACTAGCCGTCGTCTGTGCCGGCACCTCGGATATTCCCGTCGCCGAGGAAGCCCAACTCACGGCCGAGGTAATGGGCAACGAAGTGGACGTCATCCACGACATCGGCGTCGCGGGCATTCATCGCCTGATGTCGAACCGCGAACGGCTGGCGAAAGCCCGCGTTGTTGTGGTCTGCGCGGGAATGGAGGGTGCGCTGCCAAGCGCAGTGGGCGGGCTGGTCTCGTGTCCCGTCATCGCGGTTCCTACAAGCGTCGGATACGGCGCGAGCTTCCACGGCCTGGCGGCGCTGTTGGGCATGCTGAACAGTTGCGCGAGCAATGTTACCGTCGTCAACATCGACAACGGTTTCGGCGGCGGCTATGTGGCGAGCCTGATTAACCGGCTGTAACGGCCAACTCCGGCACGCTTAACGGCACGGCAAACAGATAGAACGAGAAAAGCGGCGTCGGTTCCCCGCGTCCCCAGCGGTTCATCTTCCAGCCGGCACGAAGGAAGCGGGCTTCCGGGTACGGCGCCAGATCGAGAATCACCGTATACGTTCCGCAGTAGAACTTCTGCGGGTAGCCGAGGGCCGGCTTCTTATCCCAGCTTTCTCCGTCGTTGCTGAGATACAACCCGACCTCCAGGCTTTCCTGTTCGATGATGCGGGTTATCCCAAGAGTGACGGCGAGGCTGGAAACCTTGTCCCGGTCGAGAGGGATCGGGGAGGAGAAGCCGTCCTCGCGGCGGATGGACTCTTTGGCGAGGAACGAGGGCAGCATAGGACCTCCTTCTTTCATAGCGTCTCACAAAATTTCCGTTTCGGCCACAGTTGCGCAAACCGATTCGGGGCGTTTAAGATATGAAAGTCGTTTATCTTAGGCCATGCAGGGAGCTACACTATGATTTATTCGCGATCCGCTGAATACGCGATTCGTGCCTTTGCCTACCTGGCGCACATGCCGGAGGGCAGATACGCGATGGTGAAACAGATTGCCGAGCAATCGGGCACCCCTTCGCATTTCCTGGCGAAGATCCTCCAGCAGTTGGCGCGGAAAGGCTTCCTGCGGTCGAGCAAGGGTCCGACCGGGGGCTTCTGTCTGCGGCGCTCGCCGGAGGAGATTTCGATGCTGGAGTTGGTGGAGGCCATCGACGGCATCGAGGAATACCAGCGATGCCCCGGCGGCATGACGGAATGCAACGACGAAGCCGCCTGCGGCCTCCACGATAGCTGGAAAGCGCTCCGGTCGCGTATATTGGAATACTTGGAGCTGACATCCATCGCGGATGTCTCGCGGGCCGCCGAACAAAAGCGCCGGGCGCTCGAGAAAATCGTCCGCAAACCGCGAAAAGCCGCGAAAAAAGGTTGAACGCTCCGGAAGGAGCCTATGTACGACAAGCAACCCAGAGCGGGCGCCGTGCTCGTCCCCATGGTGGTCGAGCAGACGTCGCGCGGCGAGCGAGCCTTCGACATCTACTCGCGGCTGCTGAAGGAAAATATCATCTTCATCGGCACGCCGATCGACGACCAGGTGGCCAACCTCGTGATCGCCCAGATGTTGTTTCTGGCCGCCGAAGACCCGGAGAAGGACATTTCCCTCTACATCAATTCACCGGGCGGTTCCATCACCGCCGGACTGGCGATTCTCGACACCATGCGACTGGTGGAACCCGATATGGTCACCTACTGTGTCGGGCAGGCCGCGTCCATGGCCGCCGTCCTGCTGACCTGCGGCACGAAGGGAAAGCGCTTCGCCCTGCCTCACGCCCGGATTCTCATCCACCAACCCCATGCCAGCGGCATCGCCGGCCAGGCCGCCGATATCGACATCTACGCCAAGGAGATCCTGCGCATGCGGGAAATCACTAATCAACTGTTGGCCGAAGCATCCGGCCAGACTATCGAAAAAATCTCCCGCGACGTCGATCGCGACTACATTCTCGAAGCCAACCAGGCCGTTGAGTACGGTCTGATCGATCGCGTCATCAGCTCGCGGGACAAAAACAGCAAATAGATCAGCACCGTGCCTGTGAGCCCTGTCCGTGGCCCTGGACACGGGACAAGGCCCACAACTCATGAGCCGGCTTGGCCCATCCCCTCCAAGTCGGCACGGCACGCCGGCGGCCGGTGGGCCGCCGGGGAAAGCCCGCGACGGGTGGTACGCCGCGAGCCTTCTCTGTATCGTGATGCGTCGCCGCGGACCGTTTCAGATCGTTTTGCGGATTTCTCCGGCGGAAATGCACTTACCGGGCGACTCGTGTGTAGACCTGGAATGGCGCCCAATGATAGGGCCGGGAGTAGACGCCGCTGTCGCGAAGGAGAGCCAATTTGGCTTGGCGCAAGGCATCCGGCGGAGGCCGTCCATCGGCCACAGCGCCATAGAGCTGGTCCATCAGCACGGCGGTCGACCGGTCGTTCACATCCCACAATCCGGCAATGACCGAATTCGCTCCGGCCCGCAGGAAGACCCACGCCAGCCCCACCAGTCCTTCCCCCGCGTAGCTCTTGACGCCCGCGCTCGAACAGGCCGAGATCGTCACCAGATCGGCGCGGAGGCGTTGGCTTGCGATATCGCGCGCGTAGAGTTTGTAGCGGCCGTCGACGGGTGAGAGGATGATCGCGGAGTCCAGCGGGCTGCGGGCATTGGCCTCGGCGTGCGCGGCGAAGTGGATTAGCGACCAGGCGCCCGGCTCGGCCGCCTGCCACGCCGCCGGAGTCGCCTCGCCGCCGGTGATCGCACGACAGCGGGCGCCGCGCCACCGGGCCTGGATGCCATGGATCTCTTCGGAGGCGAAACGAAGCGGCGGGTAGCGTGGATCCGCGGACGCGGCGTCGCCGATCACAAGGACCCGGCCATCGAGCCGGCTGGTGGGAGGACCACCGGCCAGGATGCCGAGAGCGGGCGTGATGGACACGGTTGCATCCTCGATCCAGTAGCGGCTGGGATCGCCGGGGACGGGGAGTGTCTCGAAGTTCAGGTAGTGCAGCGGGCCATCCGGGACGATCACCACCCGCGAGCCCGCCGGCAGAAACGCGCGGGCTGGTTCGATGAGCATCTCGTACAACTTCCGTCCCGCGGCGGAACCGGAATGGAGAGGGTCGCGCGTTCCGTCGGCGACGGACCGCCGGTAGATGTCGACAAGGGAAGCGATCTCGGAGGCCGGCGGCAGCGCGACCGAAGCGATGCCGCCGGAACGGACAATCCAAAGCCGGGACTCTTCCGGATCCAGCCAATAGCTCAGCAACACGGCCCGCGCCTGAGCGGCAACGCTCCGGAAGGCCGCCGCGGTTCCCGCCCGCTCCACGACGTTCGACTGGGTCCGCTCCATCAGCAGGCGCGAGTGGCTGGAGTCGGCGACTTCCAACGCTCGCTCCGGCTGGTTTTGTTCGAGCAGAAAACGGACGTACACGCGGTAGAAACGAATGAGGCTCGACAGGAAGGTGATTTTGAACTCTTCGCGCTCCAGATCGGAGCGGGTGTCCTCAATGAGTGCGAGCGCCCGGCGAAACTCGCCGTCGGCGCCTTGAATGTCACCGGTTGCGGCCAGCGAACGCGCCAAGCCAGCGTGGGTAAACCACCGCAGCGATACGGGAACGGAGGGATCGCTCAGTATCTTCCGCAGCGAGTGGATGGCGCCTTCGTGGTTACCTGTGCCGGCGGCGATCAACGCTTCGTTCTGTGCGTTGTAAACGAGGGAGTGCTCGGAGCTGGTCTTCTTCTTCCAATCGACCGCGATCCCGTTCCACCGTTCCGCCTCGCGCCAATTCGCTTTCTCGATGTAGGCGGCGGCAAGATTGCCCGCCCACATCGAGGAGTGATACCGTGCCTCGATCTCTTCTGCCAGCCGGTAGGCCTGGCTCCAAGACTGGATGGCTTCGTCGAGTTCGCGCGCCAACCACTGGAGATCCGCGAGCGAACCGTAACCGCGCTGGAGGTTGTCGCGGTCGCCAATCCCCGCGAAGAGGCGGTTCGCCGCGGTGCGATGCTCGACCGCCGCCTCCAATTGGCCCATCCGGCCGAGCGCCAACGACAAGTTTCCGAGAGCGGCGGCTTCGGCCCGTGCCGCAGACACCCGCCGAGCCACCACCACCGCTCGCTCGCAGTGAGGAACAGCCTCGTCGAATCGTCCCTGCCCGATCAGCACCGTCGAGTAACTGAGGAGCCCGCCTGCCTCGAACTCGGGTAGATCTTCCGCCGCCGCCTCGGCGATGGCAGCTCCGAATATTCGCTCCGCCTCCTCGAATTGCTGAAGCTGAAGATGGTAGCGGCCTCTGAACAGAAGCAGACGAATGCGAACGTAGGCATCGTCGGAAGGCAGGAGCATCTTCCCCGCCGCATCCAGTAGAGGTCCGGCCTGCCGAGTTCCGCCGGAACGTAGCAGCGACTCACCGGCCGCCAGTTGCCGCCGTGCCTCGAGAACCCGCCATTCCCCTTCCAGCGGAAAGCGCCGTTCCAGCAGCTCTCTGGCGCGGTCGATCTCCGAGAGCCCCAACAGAACTTCGGCGTGGAGAAGCTGCAACCGCGCTTGGGAGAGGTTATCGGTCCTTTTTCCGGCAGACCCCAGGTATCTTTCGAGCACGTTCGCCGCTTCTTTGAGGTCCCCGCGCCGCTGCAGTTCCAGCGCGGTTTCGTACACCTGCCCGGGCTCGACGGTTTTGGCGCAGCCCGCCAATAGAAGGACGGCCGCGCAGATCCACCTAGCGCCTTTACGGGTAAGTGTGCCCATCGGTCTCCATGTCGCCCATGGCGAGGTCGCCTTCGAAAGGCGAACCAAACAGAAACCGAAGCAGGGTCAACCGGCGGTAGTACTTGTTCACGAAAACCTCGCCGACGATAATCTTGCCGATACCCGGCCAAATGATCGAATAGCCGTTCTCCTCAATGACGACGTCCCTCGGCTGGTTCTCGATCTTGACCTGCGCGATCGAGCCGATAATATCGTCTTCAAATTCGGGAATGTCCGGTCCTTTGCCCGAGGAGGCGTTGAACCGCTTGCCGAACTTTTCCCGGAACTGCTTGTTCTTGTAATACTCGCGTTTCAGGTCCCCCTTCTTCTGGAAACCGTCGAAGGGAGAGGTGTCGATCGTCGTCTTGATGGTCGCGTCGCCGATGACGATGTCGGGAAAGCTGGTAACGACGATCGCGATATCCGGCTCTCCTTTCGCCAGGGACTGAGAGGTCATCTTGGCTTCCAGGTTGCCGACGATCTCAATGCCCCCGTTTAGCAGCGTCACCGGGCCCTGAATCTCACAGCGAGCCACGGCACCCACCGGTTCCGGCCCCCCAGCCGCGAAACTGGTCTGGGTGGAGGTCGTGACGCGGCGGGCCTGTACTACCGGAAGTCCCATTCCCTCGCCCAGTGGAACGTTGAACTGAAAGCGGGACACCTCGGTGCGGCATTCGCCCCCCGAGGCGGACAGACTGCTGCAAACACTACCGCCCTGATCGTCGTGAACCAGGACTGGCTTGGACAAACCCTTGTCGTCCACCTTGGTGAAAAACCCGCCAATCGCGGCGACGTTGGCGAATTGTTGAAATCGTTTAATTGGTGCGGCCACGTACTCCTCCTGACTTAGGTTGGTAATGGTACTGTCTCCGATCTAGTTTCCGACGCAGCGGAACGAATTGCAAGGCCGGCAGGGAGCTTTGCGCGAGCCCAGCCTTGGCAATGAAGCGCTTTCTCGTCTGGAAGCACTAAAGGAATAGGACCACTCGCCGTGATTCTCGCCAGATTCATCCCCAGCGACCCGGAGGCGTTCATCTCCCGCTGCAACACGCATGTTCTGTTGGGCCGTTACGCGAAGAATCCGGCTGGGTACCTGAACTACCTGATCGCCTGTACCGAGAAAGTGGACCCGCGGCTTTTGGAGTATCTTCGCGTGCTGGCCCGGGAACGCGGCAGGCCCCGCTACTACGGGGAAGCCGACCACATCGTGCCGAAGTCGGTATGGCCGCGGCTGATGCCCACCGCGCTGATCGGCGGCGGCAAGCTGGACGCGTACTCCGGGGTGCTGGCCAACCTGTTCTGGCGGGATCCGGACTTCAACCGCAAGGACGATCAGCCGCTAATCGACGCCATCAAGATGGAAGCCGAACGTCACCGCCACCGCGATAAGGAATGGCAGGCTTGGGCCAACAAGTGGATCCAGTGCTTCCTGGTGACCAAACGCGAAGAAGGCGTCCTCTTCGCCGGCGTGCCCGTCTCGCCCTTCGACATTGACCGCAAGCTCTACCTCACCGACAGCGACTCGGCCTGGCTCCCGGTGGAGTCGAACGACTGAGTCAGACCTTGCGATAGAAGATCCGGCCCTGTTCGATCGGCAGGCCGACAACTTCGATCTTCTTGAGATCGCGGGTGCCGATGCCGTGAGCCTCGGCCAGGCGCAGGGTGCTGTCGCAGCGTTCGAACGGCGCCGTGCCACGGTCCGCCATCGGGTCGAAGCCCATCAGCGCGGTGCAAACGGCGTCGGTAGTGACCGGGTTCTTGCCGGCGATCAGCAATCCCGGACTCGCGCGGCGCACGCCGCGGTTCCACGGACCTTCGCCGCCGGCCATCGATTCGATGCCGTCGACGATCGAAAGGTGAATCGGCCTCGCCGCCACCAGATCGGCCACGATACGCGGCACGCGATAGCCGCCCTCCCGCGGAGTGGTTGGATCGTTCTCCGGCAGGGCGCTTGCCGCGGGCTGGCGGTCGCCCATGTGAAACGGCCCCCGTCCGCCGCGCGGCAGCACGCCGGGCTCGTTCTTCGGCGACCCCGCGCCGTAAATCGTGCAGGGCGTAATGCCGAAGCAGTTCTTCAACGCCATCGTGACCCCGGCCGTTGCGTGTTCCTTCAACTTGGCCAGCGAGACGAAAACGTCGCAGTCCTCGTAGGAGTGGTTCAGGTCGAAACCCTTGAACATGTGACCGCCGTTCGGGACCGTCAGCCGCGAGTACTTCTTGCCGCTCCCGAGCCAGTTGGTGTTCTCCATCTCCACTTTGCCGGCGGCGCTCAAGAGGTCCCCGGTCCGCCAGCCTGCTTCAAGCATGTACTGCTCCAGCGGCTCGGCCGTATTCCAGGGGCTCTCCACCAGGCGGATGCGCTTCGCTCCGGCGCGGCCCAACAGGTGAATCGTGGCGCCGATGACGTTCGGATGGGTCCATTGAGCCAGTTCGGCGGGCGCGTAACCGAGGCGGTACATCGGCGAACCGGTCAGGTTCACCTTGATGACCACGGTCTTGCCGCCGACAAGCTGGCCGAGTCCGCCGATCTGGTCGAACATCCGTTCCAGTGTTGGCAGAAGCTCGGGACCATAGTCCCGGCAGCGGGCGACGGAAACGGGCGCGGTGGCCGCTTTGGCCGCCTGGCTGGGAAAGGGATTGCGGAAATAGACGGACTCCTGCGCATGCAGCGCCGGAATAGTGGCGGCCGTGACGGCCAAAAACCTTCGACGGCTCCAGGGGCAGTTCATAAAGTAGCTCCTGTTAAACGGATAAGTCTTCGAATTCAACCGCGCAATAAACGGGAAACTCCAGCAAGGGAACTTCCACGCCAAAGTGCGTCTTCACCGGCGTCAGCGGCTTCACCGCGCCATCCGGCGTATGCATGCGAGCGGTCCGGTACGGCTTGGACACGGCCACGGTGGTCTCGCGCGCGGGGGACCGCATCGAGAAGTTCAGCACCTCCACCACTGCCGCCCGGCCATCCTGGCGCGCCGAATAGAGAGCATTCATCGTCATTGCATTGTACAGCCGCAGAACATCGTGTTCCCGGCCCAGCAACATGTGCGCGTCGAGCGCCAGCAGATAGGGATCGCCCCACCGTTTCAGCGGCATCGCGATCCGGCCCTTACCGCGGCGGACGACGTTGTGGTTCTGCTCAACGGCCGCCTGTTGGCCATCGCCTATCTCATGCGACGTGAGCAGCAAGCCGCCGCCATCCACGAACGCCAGCAGTTTATCCCGCAAGGGTTCGAGCGGTGGCTTCGGTTCGATGTAGACGACGGCGCGGAAATCCCTGAGATTGGCCTGCGCGGCGCCGGCGGGATCGAAGATCCGGTACGGTAGTGGGCGGCGATCGGCCAAGTTGAGGAACTCCTCGGAGAGGAACTTCACCGGGCCGGTGAAACTCGACACGACGGCCAGATTCGCCACGGGCGTGTAACTCCGCCACGCGGCTTGCTTCTGGAAGAACCGCATCGACTCGTCGAGCCGCTTCCAGGTGGAAATGGCGCGATCGTTGCCCGAAGCCAGCCCCTTCGCCAGGTCGTCGTCGAGGGCAACGATCCACCGGCCGCGGTAAACCTCAGTGTCGGCGACCGACAGCACATAGGCGTGCGGCGAGATCACCTGCCCGGTGGGCGGTATGAATGTGAGCCAGTGCGGCGCGCCCTTCTCGCGCAGGAGCGACGGCGCCAGTTTCCAGCCATTGGAATCGATCCAGGGCTTTCCGGTCGGCCCGGCTTCGGCGCCGCGGCGGCTCTCGCCGGACTCGCCTTTGACCCGCGGCCAGATGCCAGGCAAAAGGAAGATGCCCGGCGGCCCAGCGTCCTTGGCAAGAACCTGGACCTCCTTTCCCGGAACGGACCACGAAACCGGGCGGTCGACAAGGAAGGTGGTGATGGAAGAGGCTGACAGCCACTCGCCCGCCGGAGGGGATTTCCACGCGGCGGGCCACCGCATCGGAAAGAGCTTGTTGTTCATCAGGCGGCCACGACTTTCCCTTCCATTCTACACAATCCGGACCAAAAACTCCGATTTACTGCGCCGTCTCGCTCACCACGCCGCCATTGAGGACCACGGCGATGCAGTGCGTCGTATATTCGAACGGATCACCGTCGTAAACGGCGACGTCGGCGTCCTTGCCCGCCTCTAGCGAACCAGCCCTATCCGCTATGCCAAGCAAGCGGGCGGCGTCGATCGTGATGGACGCGAGCGCCTGTTCGAACGACAATCCGTTGGCGGCGGCCAACCCGGCCTCGAACAGCACCACGCGCGTCTTCGGCACGTAGCTCTCGTATCCACTCTGAAGGGCGAACGGGATGCCGGCCGCGCGCAGCTTCGACGCCGTCTCGAGACTCAGGTTCTCCGTATCGCCGAACGCCCGCGCCATCGTGGGATGAAGAATCACCGGGTAGCCCGACGCCTTGATCTCGTCCACCAGACCGTGGGCATCCGCCACGCCGTCCAGAACGAGCTTCAGATTGAATTCCTTGCCAAGCCGGATGGCGGTCATCACGTCGTGCATGCGGTGAACGGTCACCAGTAGCGGCAACTCGCCGTTCAGCACGCGGGCCAGAACGTCCAGGCGGAGATCGGGTGCGGGTTCCTTGCCGGGCTCCGCCGTCTCGCTTTTTGCCGCATACTCCCGCGCCTTGATCAGTTCAGCGCGAAGCATGGCGGCCATCTTGGAACGGGTTCCCGGCGACTTGCCCTGTTCGGCGCGGCCGCCCGTCCCGAGCGTGGCGGCCACCATGGCGGCGGGTTTTACCATGGCTTCGTCAACGGTCCGCCCGGCCGTCTTGACGATCATCGTTTGACCGGAGATAAGAGCGCCGGGTCCGTGGCCGGTGTGAATCGTGGTGATGCCGTAGCCGCGAAGGTATTCGACGAGCCGCTCGCGGGGGTCGTAGGCGTCAACAGCACGGAGTTCCGGCTGGATGGCCGCCGACCGTTCCAGTTGATCCTGATCGTGCGTCTGGTTCAGATAGCCGGACAGGCCGACAACCGTGTGGGCGTCGATCAGTCCGGGCGTCACTACCTTGCCGGTCACGACGCGATACCCCGCGGGCACCGGCGTGGAAGCGGCCGGGCCGACCCGCGCAATCTTGCCTTCCGCGATCAGAACGACGCCGTTTTGGATGGGAGCGCCGGCCATCGTGTAGATGGTTTCTCCGCGGACGGCGATCTGAGCGGCGGCAGGCATGGAGCACAAGACAGCCAGGACGGCGGCGTGTTTCATTGTTCCTCTCCGAATTCGTGGTGATCGAATATCGCACCGCCCTGGTCATGGGACGCCCCGAAACCGCCAACGGCATAGAGACGATCCCTCGCCTCCGACCGGTCGAACACTTTCACGCCGTCAACCCAGGTCTGTTCAACTTTGGTGTAGACGCTGAGCGGATCGCCGGACAGGATGACGATATCGGCGTCCTTGCCCGGTTCGAGCGAGCCGATGCGTTTATCGAGATCCAGCATGACGGCGCCGGCCAAGGTCATCGCGTGAAGTGCCCTTTCGCGGGACAACCCGGCCCGTACCGCGAGCCCGGCCGACCGGAGAAACCAGCGTGAATCCGTCACGCCATCGTCGGTGTGAAACCCGAACAGTGCGCCGGCCCGGTCCAGCGCAAACCCGTTGGCAAAAGTGATATCCTTCGTTTCGAGCTTGCCGCCCGGGCTGTCGATATTGATGATCGACGACCCTATCACACCGCCCTTGGCGATCTCCTCGGCCACCACCCAGGCGTCGGAGACATGCTGGAGCACTACCCGGAAGCCAAATTCCTGGCGCAGGCGAAGCACGGTCAGGATGTCGTCGTGGCGGTGCGTGTGAAAGTGGACGATCCGTTTCCCATCGAGCACCTCGCTGAGCGCCTCCATCGCCAAATCGCGAGGGGGAAGCTTGGAAGCGTCGCCCGCGGCCTCACGTGCCTTGCGCCGGTACTCCTGAGCGCGGATGAACTGCTCGCGGACAAGCGCGGCGGACTTCGACCGGGTGCCCGGAAACGGGGAGGCGCGGCGGGAATTGGTGCCGTTGGCCATCTTGATGCCGCCGGCGATCGAGCCGTCCTCGAGGCGAATGACGAGGTCGTCCACTGTCTTGCCGTCGCGCAGCTTCAAGTAGAGGGTCTGGCCGCTCAGGAGGTGGCCGGAGCCGGGCATGACATTCGCGACGGTGATGCCGCCAGCCTGGGCCTTCTGAATGCGGGCGTCGCGGACGTTGATGGAATCCAGGATGCGAACATCGGCCTGGATGGGCGCGCTCGAATCCGCGCCCTCGATACCGCCGACGTGGCTGTGCGTATCCACCAGACCGGGCATGAGCACCTTGCCCCGCGCGTCGACGCGGGTAGAGTTCGCGGGCACGGCTGTGCCGGCCGCGCCGACAGCGGTGATCCGGCCGCGGTGGACGACGAGGATGCCGTCCGCGATCTCGGGTCCGCTAATGGGTAGTACCCGCCCGCCGGTGAAGGCAATGGGCGTTTCCTGGGCGGCGGCGAGGGCCGCAAAAGCAAGGGCGATGGCGGGAAACTTCATTCGGAGTCCGTGACGAATACACACGAGTGTAGCCGGATTCCGCCGTTGCCGCTACCGATTCCCATTGAACATCACGGAAATGAGGCATATTCTGGCCTTAAGGAATGGGTTACGCACTATCTACCGTCCACGCCGGCACTCCCCTTCCCGTTCCGCTACGCCCGTTCCATTACTCCGGCGCCAATCCCCACGAACAGGAGGCAGCAAGATGATCTCGGGTGATCTGGAAGTTCGATTCTCTTTGCGAAGGCTGTTGATCGCTATGTGCCTGACCATTCTCCCGCTGAGCCTGCTCGGGCTCTACGCGGTGACAAGGGCCCAGACATCTTTGCGGAGCGCTGTCGGTCAGAACTTTTCCACCATCGCCACCATGAGCGCACGGGAAGCCTCTTCCTACGTTCACGACCGTGTCGTACAGGTCGGAATGCTGGCGAGGATGCCGGTAGTGGTGGACGCGGTGAGGGCGGCCAACCGCGGCTATGTCGGCATGTCCGAGGCGGCGTTTCAGCAGAAGGTGGAGCGGACCGAGCGGATATGGAACACACTGGAGGCCGACCCGATCGTCCGTCAGATTCTTTCGTCGCCGGCCGCCCGGGCGCTACAGGAACAGTTGAGGCTGGATGGGCGATTTCTCCGGATTACGTTGACCGACGATCACGGGGCCACGATCGCCGCGTCCCACAAGACCATGGATTACTACCAGGCCGACGAGGACTTCTGGCAGGCGATCTACGAGGGCGGCCGTGGCGCCATCAGCCTGACCGACATCCTCTACGACGAAGTGACCAAGTCGAAGTACATCGGCATCGGCATGCCAATTGTGGACGAAACGACTGGGCAGTTCCTTGGGGCGCTGGACGTTCTGATGGATCTGACAAGCATATTCCCGCAATCGCTGGCCGCTCAATCGCCGAACGCGATGCGGATCCAGTTGGTGAAAGACGACGGAACCGTGATCACCGCCCCGGGCGTGACCCTCGGGATGAACATGAGGTCGCCGGAGTTTGACGCTATCCGCGAGTTCCTGACCGATCCCGTGGCGGTCCAGCGCGGCTACGCTCTGGCCCGGGCTGGCGACTCGTCCGATCTGTTGATCGGCTACGCCGATACCGGGCTGCGCGGCGACTATCGGAACCTCGGGTGGATGGTGCTGGTGGCGCAGGAGACGCGAGCGGCGTTCGCCCCGGTCACTGGCGTGTTGCGATTGCTGTGGTTCATGGTGATCTCGGGACTGGCGGCAACTACGCTGATGGCTGTCTACTTCTCGCTGCACCGGAAAATCACCTACGAAGACTTCGGCGCCACCGCGAGCCGGACGGCACCGGTTTCAGATGTCTCGGCGCCGAGTGCCACGGCCGCCGGGGCGGGCGGCAAGCGGTGAGACTATCTGAGACAGAGCTACTCTAGAGTTAAGTCGTCGAGGACGAGACCGCAGGCCTGTTAATTAATGGCGGTGCGCGAGTTGTTGCCCGATGCGTGGCTGGCAGGCCAGCAGCCAGTCCATCGCCTGGTAGAGTTCGGTCTCGTCGGCGGACTGCACGTTCAAAAGCTCACCGAGGCTGGTGTGGAGGGTGTCGGTCTACAGGGTGCGCGCGGTGGCGAGCTTGGAAGCGGGATCGAGGTTTAGTCAGGCGGAGGGCTCGATACACTCGCGCACATTGAACTCCAGTTTCCAGCGGCGGCCGTCGCGAGCCACGCACCAGAACTGTAGTTGGCCGGTCTCGGTGATTTCGGTCTCCACCGTCACCGTCACCACCTCGGCGCCGTTGCCGGCGCTGGGCAGGGTCACCTCGATGGGCGCGAGTTCCTCCAGTTCGCCGCCGATATCGTCCAGGATCGAGCCCGGCGCGTCGTCCTTGCGCTGCGCCGACGCGAAGAAGCGAAAATCGGCCGGCTCGCCGACAAGCAGGTTGAACTCCCGGCCGGTGACACGCGCCCGCGTGCCCTCTTCCATGCCGGACTGAGCGACCGTCAGCGCCCGCAGCGGCGGACGCATCCCCGGGACGGCGGGCATCGCCGGCTGGAAGCCGATGTAGTATGTGCGCGGGATACCGCCGCGAATTCGCACGCCGTTCCCGAGCCGCGCCAAGCCGTAATAGGCGGCCCCGCGCGACACCGCATGCATTAAGTCCTCTCCCTCCATGGCAACCGCCGCTGGGGCACCCTCCGCCTCCAACCACCCGTTCAGGATCGTCATCATCCGGTCGCGGACGAGGCCCGCGCGGAAGACTCCGCCGTTGAACAGGACGTGCGTTGGCGCCGCCAGTCCGCCGGGTCCGCGGCGCAAGGCCGCGTGTTCGGAAGCGGCAGCCTGGCGCAGGAACCGCGCTACGTGCCGCGACACCGCGGCGTCGGCGGCATAAGGAAGACCGATCTCATGCAACCCGACGCGCGGTTGCCGGACCGGTTTCTCCTGGCTCGACACCTCGGGGAAGAACCCCTCCAGGACGATACGTTCGAGGTCGGCCCGGCGCAGCTTCGCTTTGATGCTGCCGCCGACGAGTTTGGAGCCCGCGCCGAGAACGGTTACTGGACAGTCCTGTGCCTGCGCGTCCTCGAAAAGCTTTTCCTTCGCCGTGCGGCAGTTCTGCCAAAGGGCATTGAGTTGCGCCGGACTCAGCCGCTTTCCCTGCCCCGCCAGTTCCTGTTCGATGAAGCGCGCCAGGGCGAGGTCCATATTGTCGCCACCCAGCAGGATGTGCTCGCCCACCGCCAGCCGTTCCAGACTCAGTTCGCCTTCGCTTTCGGTCACTGCGATCAAGCTGAAGTCGGTGGTGCCGCCGCCGATATCGACGACGAGGATAAGGTCGCCGACGCGCACCCGCTGGCGCCAGTCCGGGTAGCGCTCGATCCACGCGTAGAAGGCCGCCTGCGGCTCTTCGAGCAGGACCACGTCCGGGTAACCCGCTTCTTGCGCGGCGCGCGTGGTTAGTTCGCGGGCCACCGCGTCGAAGGAAGCGGGCACGGTCACCAGAACCAACTGCTCGTTGAAGGGGACGTCCGGGTTCTTAGCCGCCCAGGCCGACTTCAAGTGCTCCAGGAACCGTCGCGCCGCTTCGACCGGCGATACGCGCGCCACCCCGTCCGGCGCGGTCACCGGTAGAATCGGAGCCGTGCGATCCACCGCGGAGTGGCAGAGCCACGATTTGGCCGACGCCACCAGCCGGTTGGGCGCCTCCGTGCCCCGCGTCTTCGCCAACTGCCCCGTGATGAACGCCGGGGCTTCTGCCCAAGGCAGGGCGGTGGCGCCTTCCGGGAAGTCGTTCTCGCCGTGCAAGTACAGATAAGAGGGCAGCAGCGGCTCGTCGCGGGTCTCGCCCGGCTTCACCAACTGCAGGATGGGGAACGGTTGGACCGGCGGAAGCTCGCGCGGGTCGCCGGATGGGGCGGCGAAGGCGAGCGCGCAATTGGTGGTTCCCAGATCGATACCAATAACGTATTGCGGATTAGCAGTCATGCGGATGGATGAGTCCTACTTCTTCATTCTCGCTGGAAAGAGTCGCCAGCACGCTGGCGGGCTAATGGTTGCTCGGGTTGGATCGTTGGAGACAGGGTTAGCGGCCGGGCCGGCCCCGGCGAAAAGCAAGAAGCCATTGAGGCCGTCGTTCCGCCGCGCCTCCGCAACGGCAAGCCCCAATGGGAGGTCGAACGGACGTGCAGCCGCGGCACGGCAGGCACAGAACGACGGCCCGGAAGAACATAATGCGCATCTGGAGGAAAGCCCCGGGCGCAAGCTCAACTCGTAACGAACCGCCGCGCGCCCGCTCCACCCCGCAATCAATACTTCGGAACGCTCGGATCCACCTTATCCGACCAGGCCAGAATCCCACCCTTTAAGTTCTTCAACTTCCGGAACCCTGCCTGTTTCAGGAAATCGATCGCCTTGGCCGACCGCATCCCGCTCTTGCAGTGGACCACCATGTCCGCTGCCGGATCCAACTCGTTCGCCCGCTTCGGCAACTCGCCCAGCGGAATCAGAATCGACCCTGGAATCCGCGCGATCTGGAATTCGTGCGGCTCCCGCACATCCAGCAGTACGAACGAATCGCGGCGGTCGAACTTCTGCTTCAACCCCGTCGCGTCGATCTCGCCGTCCTTCAGCCCGGCCGCCGGCGGCTCGGGCGCGTGCTGCGGGATCCCGCAGAACTGCTGGTAGTCGATCAGCTTCGTCACCGTCGGATGGTCGCCGCACGCCGGGCACTCCGGATTGCGCCGCAACCTGAGTTCGCGGAACCGCATCCCAAGCGCGTCGTACAGCATCAGGCGGCCCACCAGCGGTTCGCCCGCGCCGAGAATCAGTTTCACCACCTCGGTCGCCTGGATCAGTCCCACGACGCCCGGGAGGATGCCCAACACGCCACCCTCGGCGCAGCTCGGTACCAGCCCCGGCGGAGGCGGCTCCGGATACAGGCAGCGATAGCACGGCCCGTCCTTCGTCGCGAACACCGTCGCCTGTCCTTCGAAACGGAAAATCGACCCGTACACGTTCGGCTTGCCCAGCAGCACGCACGCGTCGTTCACCAAGTACCGCGTCGGGAAATTGTCCGTGCCGTCGGCGACAATGTCGTAGTCCTTCAGGATCTCCAGCGCGTTCTCGCTCGACAGTGGGACCTCGTGCCGCACCACGTTGACGTTCGGGTTGATGTCGGTCATCGTTTCAATGGCCGAGTCGATCTTCTTCTTCCCCACGTCCTTCGTGCCGTGAATCACCTGCCGCTGGAGGTTGGTCTCATCCACCACGTCGAAGTCCACCAGGCCGATGGTGCCCACGCCGGCCGCCGCGAGGTACAGCGCCATCGGCGAGCCGAGCCCGCCCGTGCCCACCAGCAGCACCTTGGCCGACTTCAGCTTGAGCTGTCCATCCATACCCACCTCGGGCATGATGAGATGGCGGCTGTAGCGGAGAATCTCTTCCTTCGAGAGAGTGACTTCCGGCGCGATGGTCTCAACCGGCATAACTGCCTCCCGCGATACTCGGCACAATGGAAATTGTGTCGCCGGCCGCCAGTTCGGTCGCGTCCTTCTTCAGATAACGGATGTCTTCGTCGTTAACATACACGTTGACGAAGCTCCGTAGCTTCCCCTCGTCGTTGAAAAGGTTCTTCCGTAAATCGGGATACTGGCTTGTCAGTGCGTTCAACGCGTCGCCGACCGTCGCGCCGCTCACTTCAACGCTGTCCTGCTTGTCGACATACTGCCGCAACGGCGTTGGTATCAGAATCTTGGCCATAACAATTCCTTAGTTGGGATATGAGATATCTTCCGGGTCCGCCTGGGTCAGTTCCCAGTCCCGGGTAATGAAACTCTTGGCGTGGTCGAAGCGGCCTCCCTGAACCGACAACACCACGTTGGAATAAACCGGCCACGAATTGGCCAGATCGGTCGCCGAAAAATACGCGTCGCAGTCCGGATGCGAGTGAAACATCCCCACTACATCCAGGCCCAACTCGCGGGCTTTCTTGTCGGCGTCGTTCAGGTCGCCAGCGTGAATCGTGAACCGGTCCTTCTGGTCGCCCTCGTACACGTTGCGGCAGGGAACCGCGATGGTGACGCTCCGTTCCCCGTCTCCGCTCTGCCCAAGCATCACGCCGCAACACTCGCGCGGATAGGCCGCCTCGGCGTGCCCGATCATCACCCGCCAGGCGTCGTCTTCAATCCGGATCATTCCAAAACTCTTCGCTCAGATACTTGTCGGCCCCGTCGCACAGGATCGTCACGATCGTCGCCGTGTGGCCCGCTTCCACGATTCGCCTGGCTACCTTGCGCGCGGCGACAATATTCGCTCCCGACGAAATCCCGACCAGCAACCCTTCCTCCCGCGCCACTCGCCGAACCATCGCGTAGGCGTCCTCGGTGTCGATCCAAAGGTTTTCGTCGGCGAGTTTGGCATCGTAGATTCCCGGAACCAGCGCCGTCGGCATGTGCTTCAATCCCTCCAGCCCGTGGAATCCCGTCGACGGCTGCATCGAAATGCACACTACGCCCGGCATCTCTTTCCGCAGCCGCCGCGTCACGCCCACGAAAGTTCCACTGGTGCCCAAGCCGGCGACGAAGTGCGTGAGACGCCCACCAGTCTGGCGGATGATCTCCGGTCCCGTCGTCTCGAAATGCGCTTTCCAGTTCGCGTCGTTATTGTATTGGTCGGGATAGAAGTACTTGTCGGGATCTTCCGCCACCAGTTCGCGGCACCGCCGGATGGCGCCGTCCGTTCCCTCGGCCGGATCGGTCAGAATCAGGTGCGCGCCGTAAGCCCGCAGAATCCGCTTCCGTTCGATCGATGCGTTGCGCGGCAGGCAGAGCTTCACCGCATAACCCAGCGCCGACGCGATCATGGCGTAGGCGATGCCCGTGTTCCCGCTGGTCGCGTCGATAATAGTTTTGCCCGGCGTCAAGCGGCCCGTCTCCATGCCGGCGCGGATCATGCTCAGCCCCGGCCGGTCCTTGACCGATCCGCCCGGGTTGAAATACTCCGCCTTCCCGTATATCTCGATGCCCGGCAAATCGGCCGTTACCCGCTCCAGGCGCAGCATCGGGGTGTTGCCGATCTGGGCCAATAGGCTGTGAGCCGGCACGGAGAGCAGACTGGAAACGGCAAGCGCCATGAGAACAGAGCGTGTGGGACTATTGTAATTCTATCGGGAATCCCTAGTTCTCTGTCAAGAATTAGGGATTCCTCTATCCATAACGCGAGAACGGGTACAGAAGATTCAACGCGAACGAGAATACCGGCCAGAAGATCTGCCCGAACGCCCTCCACCCGAGCATGATCAACAGGAAGCCCCACATCCCGATCTGCCCGCGCCACTGCTCCAGCCTCCGCGCTGTATCCTCCGGAAGAAACAGGCCCAACACGCTGTACCCGTCCAGCGGCGGAACCGGGATCAGGTTGAACGTTCCGAGCAACAGGTTGAGCGAGAACAGGATGCTCAGGAATGTTGCGGCGCCTTCGGCGGTGCCCGGTTGGGCCGCTTCCACCACCCGCGTAAAGTTCGCCGACATCGGATGCTTCAGGTAGTCGGCCAGGATGCCGAGGTGGATCACGATGCCGGTCAGGATCACCAGCAGGTAGTTCGCTACCGGTCCCGCCAGCGACATCCACGCCGCCCGCTTCGGGTGCCGCTGCGCCCAGTAGGGGTCGTACGGCGCGCTGGCCCACCCGATCATCCAGCCGCCCAGCGCGTAACTCAGCAGTGGCACCAGCATCGTGCCAAACGGCTCCCGCCGCATGTGCGGCGCCGGGCTCAGCGTCACCTGGCCGGCGTGGAACGCGGTCAGATCGCCGCCCCACTTGGCGGCGAGCGCGTGAGAAGCTTCGTGACACGTCAACGACAACAGAAACGCCACGTACCAGATCAGTCCGAGCGCGATGAAGTTCGGATCCATGCAGATTACTTCATAGTAACGTCATGACCTCATCGAGTCTCTTTTTCGCGATTGCCGGCACCGTGGCGTCCGGCGCCGGATAGCCGGCCGGGATCAGTAGGAAAGGGCGCTCGTTGGCGGGCCGTTCGAGAATCTCCGCCAGGAACCCCATCGGACTGGGTGTGTGAGTCAGCGTCGCGAGACCGGCCCAGTGCAGTGCCGTCAGAAGGACACCGGCCGCGATGCCCACCGACTCCTGAACGTAATAATGCTTGACCTTCCGCGTCTCGCCACCCTCCTCCTCAATGCCGTAGTCGATGCGGAACATCACGATCAGGTAGGGCGCGGCCTCCAGGAATTCTTTGTGCCAGTCCGTGCCGAACGGCTCCAGCGCGTCGAGCCACGATCGCGGGAACCGGTGCTCGTAGTTCTCCCGCTCTTCCGCCTCCGCCGCCAGCCGAATGCGCCGTTTCACCGCCGGGTCGCCGACCACCACGAATCGCCACGGCTGTTGGTTCGCACCCGACGGCGCCAGCGCCGCCGCCCGGATAGCGTTTTCGATCACCTCGATTGGTACCGGTTCCGGCGAGAACGACCGGACCGTGCGCCGCGCCCGAACCCTGTCGAGAAACTCCCGCGACCGGCGAACCTGCTCATCGGCGGAAAGACGCTCGAACTCGAGTGGAATCTGCTTCGCCATAACGACCTTAAACCAACCCATTCCATCGTAACGGCCGACTCCCCCTCCAGCCACCTCACGAGTCAACGTGGTCGACCACCCTATGTCCGGCGTCCCACGAGAGCAGCTCCAACAACGGCCGGTCGAGGGCGATGCCGAAGGACAGCAGTTTGTCGAGCAAATCTTCGTCCGTGAGAAGCCTCGCGCTCGAACGTAACGGCCTCGCCCCGGCCTCCTTGCGGAGCTTTTCGTCCGACGCCATCGCCTCTGCCGTGATTCTCTCGATCGCTACCCACGAGATCATGCTTTCTTTTCTGCCCTTTGCAGCCGGTTTGCGGCTGGCCCCGATTCCTAGTACACTAAAAATTCTGGCTTTATGTCCGCACGTGTGCCGTGCGGTAGCGCGTTTCGGGCCTCCCAGGAACTCTCACGATACGTCGAGGTTGAATTATGTACGCAGTCATTGAAACCGGCGGCAAGCAGTACAAGGTTGCACCCGGTGACTCCATTCGAGTGGAAAAGCTGCCCGGCGATGTCGGCAACAGCGTCGAACTGGGCCGCGTTCTCGCCTACGTCGAGGACGGCGGACCGGTCCTGACGGGCGCCGACGCCGAAGGCGTGAAGGTGATGGGCGAGATCGTCGAGCAGGGGCGCGGCGACAAACTCATCGTATTCAAGTTTAAGCGCAAGAAGCAGTATAAGCGGACCATCGGCCATCGCCAGGCGTTCACCCGCCTGAAGGTAACCGAAGTGGTGAAGTAACGCGGAGGTGAAGTATGGCGCATAAAAAAGGACTCGGAAGTTCGAAGAATGGCCGCGATTCAAACGCCCAGCGGCTCGGCATCAAGGCCTTCGCCGGCCAAACGGTCTCCGGCGGCTCGATCCTCGTCCGCCAGCGCGGCACCCGCTACAATCCGGGCGACAACGTTGGCATCGGCAAGGATGATACGCTCTTTGCGAAGGTGCCCGGCATCGTCGAATTCCGCGACCGCGGCCGTCATGGCAAGTTCATCAGCATCAGAACCGGATCGTAACAGCATCGAGCAACCTGCATCGTAACGGCCGCCGGGCTATCCCACCGGCGGCCTTTTTTTATGTTTATCGACGAAGTCCGCATCTACGTCAAGGCCGGCAACGGCGGCAATGGCTGTCTGGCGTTCCGGCGGGAGAAGTTCGTCCCGCGCGGTGGTCCCAGCGGCGGCGACGGCGGCCGCGGTGGCGACGTTGTCCTCGTTTCGAGCGGGCACTATAACACGCTGCTCCACTTCCGCTTCAACCCCGAGCACAGGGCCCAACGCGGCCGGCATGGCGAGGGAAGCAACAGAACCGGCGCCGACGGCAAGACCATCGAAGTGCCCGTTCCCGTCGGAACCATTGTCTACGACGAAGACACCGGCGAACAGCTTCACGACTTTACCCAGCCCAACGAGCGCCTCGTCATCGCCCATGGCGGTAAAGGCGGACGCGGCAATGCCCGCTTCGCCACGCCGTGGCACCAGGCCCCCACCGAACACGAACCCGGCAAGCCCGGCGATGAACGCCGTCTCCGTCTCGAACTGAAACTGCTCGCCGACGCCGGCCTGGTCGGATTCCCCAACGCCGGCAAGTCCACCCTGATCTCGCGGATCTCCGCCGCGCGCCCCAAGATCGCCGACTATCCGTTTACCACCCTCGAACCCAACCTCGGCGTCGTTCAGATGCCCGACCTCCGCTCGTTCGTCGTCGCCGACATCCCCGGCCTGATCGAAGGCGCCCACGAGGGCGCGGGCATCGGCGACCGTTTTCTTCGCCACATCGAGCGGACTCGCCTGCTGGTCCACCTCGTCGACGTTTCGGAGGTCACCGGGCGCAAACCAAGCGACGACTTCAAGGTGATTATGAAAGAGCTGGACGCTTTCAGTCCGGACTTGGCCGCCAAGCCCATGATCGTTGTCGCCAGCAAGATCGATGTCGCTCAGGATCCCAAACGCGTCGAGAGCGTGAAGCGCGTGGCCAAACGCCGTGGCCTGCCGTTCTTCGCGATCTCGGCCGTGACCGGTGAAGGACTTGAAGCCCTGAAGTTCGCCATGGCCAAACACGTTCTGTCGCCCGAGCCATGATCCGCGCCGGCGCCGCTGTCCTCGGCATCGCTCTCCTCGCCGCCTGCTCCCGCCCGCCCGCTGTCTTTACTCCGCCAGCCCAATTCCGCGCGCCGTCCGGCCCCGACGCTCCAGTTCTTCGCAACCTCATCGACATGGCAGATCCCGCCGCCGAGTTCCATCTCGTCCGCGGGGTCGAACGAACGCCGGCGCCCGAAGGTTGGCGATGGACGGGCCCTGGCGCGGAGCTATGGTTCGCACTCGAAACTCCGGCTGGGAGGGACTTCCTATTGGATTTTGCCATCGCCGAACAGTCCTTCCGCGAGACGGGTCCGGTTCAACTCACGGTGGCGATCAACGGCCACCTCCTCGACCGGCCTCGCTACGGCCCGCACGGGCGCCACGAATTCCGCCGCCGCGTGCCGGCCGAATGGCTTCGCGCCCTCGATATCAATCAAGTCGAGATTGAGTGCGACCCGCCTTGGCGCGAGCCCGCCACCGGCACGTCGCGAGGTATCCTCCTGTTCCGCGCCGGATTCGTGGTGCCATGACCGTCGCCGCCATTTTGTTTGGCGCGGCGCTTACGATCGCGGCCTGCTGGTCCGCGGGTGCTCTCTTGTTGCGCCGCCTTCAGCTTCCCCTGCATCGCGAGGAACAGCCCATCTTCGCCTTCCTGCTCGGCAGCAGTGCAGTGAGCCTAATCGTCTTCTTCCTCGGCATCGCCCGCCTCTTTTACCCCGCTGTCCTCCTCGCATTGGCCGCGGCTCTCATCCTGGCGGCAGTGCGTCTGCGAATTCCTCGCTGGAGTCCGCTGCCCTCGCTGCCCCAACCCTGGGGCTACGCCTTCCTGGCTGTCTTCCTGTTCTTCGGCGCGAACTATTTTCTCAACGCGCTGCGACCGGAAATCAGCCCCGATGGCAGCGTCTATCATCTCGGACTCGTGGCCCGCTACCTCCGGGAGCATCGCATCCCCGCGATCACGGACAACCTGTACGACAGTCTGCCGAAGGGCCTCGAAATGCTGTTCGTGGTCGCGTACGCCTTTGGCCGTCACTCCGCCGCGGCCCTGGTCCACTTCGCCTTCCTGATCGCAACCTCTCTTGCCGTGCTGAACTTCGGCCGCCGTATCGGCCAACCCGTGGCGGGCATGGCAGCAAGCCTCTGCTTCTTCCTCAGCCCGCTGGTGGCCCTCGACGGGACCACTGCCTACAACGACGTCGCGCTCGCGGGCACGCTCTTCGGCGTTTTCTACCTGCTCGAAATCTGGCGCACGGACCGGCGTCCGGCGCTGCTCGCCGCCTCCGGATTCCTCGCGGGCTTCGCCTTCGCCATCAAATACACCGGTATCGTTGGCGCTCTCTTCGCGGTCCTGTACGTCGTTTGGCACACCCGCCGCCAGGCCTGGGTCGCTCTCGCGCTGTTCGCCGCCGCCGCGCTCGTTCCCGCGCTTCCCTACCCGGCTAAGAACTGGATCGTCACCGGCAATCCGGTCGCGCCGTTCCTCAACCGCTGGTTCCCCAATCCCCACATGCACGTTTCGGCCGAAGTGGCCGCCCGCGAGCGCATGCGCAACTACCCCGGATTGGCGAGCCGCCGCGAGATTCCCGCTGAACTCGCGCTCCGCGGCGCGGTCCTTGAAGGTCACATCGGGCCGCTCTTCCTGCTCGCGCCGGTGGCCGTGCTGGCCCTGCGATCTCCGCTCGGCCGCCGCACCCTTGCCGCGGCTATCGTGTTTGCGCTGCCGTTCGCGGGCAATGTGGGCGCGCGATTCCTGCTGCCGGCGCTGCTCCCGCTCGGCTTCGCGATGATGCTGCCATTCAGCCGCGCTCCGTGGTTCCTTGCCGGCGTGGTCCTGGCCCACGCGATAACCTCGTGGCCCTCGGTCGCTCGCCTCTACACGGTGTCCGGAATCACGCAACTCGATAGCTTCCCTGTTCGCGACGGTCTGCGTCTGGAACCCGAGGAACAATCGCTCCTCCGCCGCGAGCCGTTGTACGCTGCGGCACAAATGGTCGAGCGGCAAACACCCGCCGATGCCGTGGTGCTCTTGATCGGCTCGCTGCCCGAAGCGTATACGTCGCGCCGCATCGTCACCTATCATCTGTCCGCTCGCGGTGAGCGCCTGGCCGAAACCCTTTTCGCGCCGCTTGTGCCGCAGTCGCCGCCGGTGAAACGCTACACCTCCTCGTTCCGGCGCCAATCCGCCCGGAATCTTCGGGTGGCAGTCACAGCCGCGCGGGCCGCCGAACAATGTGAGTTTGCCGAAGTTCGTCTGTTCGACGGCGATCGGGAACTGCCGCGCGACGCCGGCTGGCGCATCACGGCATCGCCGTATCCCTGGGACGCGCCTCTTGCGTTCGACGCAAACCCCATCACCTTCTGGAAGACCTGGCAGCATGCGCGGCCCGGCGATTTCCTCGCAATCGATCTCGGCCGCGAGGAAATGCTCGACCGCGTCGAGATCGACGCCCCGCTTCGCAATCCCGGCCTCGAGCTCCGGATCGAGGGCCTCGCCGAACCCGCCGCTGCGTCGGCAGCCCTCGTCCCGCCGCCGTCGCACCTTCGCCGCTACGCCATCGAGGCGCTACGCCGCGACGGCATCACGCACATTGCCGTCGCCGGTTTCGTCTACGGCGCACAGGACCTCTACGCCCGGCCCGGCATCTGGGGCGTCGAGTTCGTCGCGGAGGCCGCCGGCGTCAAACTCTACCGGCTTGCCGCTGAAGCAGAATAGAGAAATGGTCATCCGCGCCGAGGACGAGCAGCGCTTCTATGACCGGCAGTACAGCCGCTTCCTCTCGACGCCCGAAGCCGACCTCGCCATCACACGCGCCTCGCTCGAAGCCGACCTGCGCAACCCCGCCAAACCGGTCTACGAGCGCCGCCGTCTGTTCGAGCGGACTCTGGCCGTGCTGCTCGCCCACCCTGTCAACGGTCTCCGCGTGCTCGACTACGGTTGCGGTACCGGCGATTGGGGACTCATGCTCGCCACCGAGGGCGCCGAGGTCACGCTGCTCGACCTGTCGCCCGTCGCCATCGAAATCGGCTTGCGGCGGGCTCGCGCCAGCGGCGTGGCCGCTCGCGTAAACGGCGTCGCCCGCGATGCCTCGGACCTCTCCTGCTTCCCCGACGCCGAGTTCGATCTCGTTTTCGCCAGCGCCGCCATCCACCACACGCTGAAGTACCCGAACGCCATGGCCGAACTCGTCCGCGTTCTGAAACCCGGCGGCCGCCTCGTGCTGGCTGAGACCTACGGCAATAACCCGATCCTCAACGGGCTACGCCGGCTCGGCTGGAAGCTCCGCGCGCAGCCGGACGAAGCGGGCGAGGACATTTTATTCGGCCGCACGGAACTGGACGCGCTCCGCCGCCACTTTCGCGAGGTTCGCGTCGAACCGCTGAACCTGTTCGCCATGGCGAAGCGGCTCTTCCGCGGCCGCTACACCAATCCGCTCGTTCGCGCCGTACTCTTCGATCTGGAACTTACAGATCGGATTCTACTCCGTGCTTGTCCGCCGCTCCGGCGCTATTGTGGAGAGGTGGTCGTGGTAGCCACAAAGTGATGTCCGCCGTTACGCTCCAGACCGACACGTTCGATTCGCCCATCGGGCCGATGGTTCTCGTCAGCCGCGACGGGCGGCTGTGCGCCGTCGAGTTCGACAGCGTTCCGGATACGCTGGCCGGCCGGCTCCACGACCGTTTCGGCGAGGTTGACCTGGTCCCCACACCCGACGCCAACGGCTTCACCTCGTGTCTTCGAGCGTACTTCGGCGGCGATTGGGCCGCCCTCGACGGCATACCGGTCGAAACCGGCGGCACGGAATTTCAGCAATCCGTTTGGCGCGTGCTGCGAACCATCCCGCCGGGCGAGACCCGATCTTACGGCGAGATCGCCGCGATGCTGGCGAAGCCCGGCGCCTCCCGCGCGGTCGGCCTCGCCAACGCGCAAAACCCCGTCGCGGTCGTCATCCCCTGCCACCGCGTCATCGGCGCCAACGGCTCGCTCACCGGCTACGGCGGCGGCATGCACCGCAAGCAATGGCTCCTCCGCCACGAAGCCGCCCAAACCACCCTCTTCTGAAGTGCGGTGCACCGCGGGGCAAGCGTGGCTGTGGCGCTTTCGTGCGTCGAAGCGGAGATGGCGGTAGGGCTGTGAAATCCGGCGAGAAGCCGCGGTTTCGGCGGGCAGGTCTTCGGCTTTCCGGCCGGCCCAGCGACCCACCAGGGCGTGGGATTGCTCCGGGGTCATGAGGTCCGCCGTCTATGCAGTGGCTCCGACTGCGGCGGCGATGGAGGCGTCGCGGGTCGTAAAGATAAGCCGCGAGCACGGGGACTCGGCAACGACGGGCTCTACATCTTGGGTTCACTGCCAATGGTGGTCCAGACGACACAGTCCGGGAACGCTTCCTGTGTTAGCAACACCGTGCCTCCGGCAGGCCGTCACCTCCTCGGCGCCGCCGGCCCCGCGGGAGCACCCTGCCGGATGATCGTCAGGTCCAGGTTGCCGCGTGAATCCACCACCAGTTTCTTGATCCGCGGCAGGATCTCTTCCATCGTTTCCAAGTACAGCCGCCGCCCGTTCACTTCGGCGGCCCGCGCGTACTCGGCGGCCACCTGGCTGAACCGGGCGGCATCGCCGCTCGCCTGGTTCACGTTCGACTCCCGGTAGGCCTGCGCCTCTTCCAGGAGTCGCCGCGCCTCGCCGCGCGCCTTCGGGACGAGGTCGTTAGCGTACCCGTGGGCCTCGTTCACGATCCGTGCCGCGTCCGAACGCGCGCCCGCCACGTCGCGAAAGGCGTCGGCCGCCTCCGGCGGCGGCGCCACGCTCTCGATGTTCACCGAAGCGATCTGCACGCCCAGGCCGTACTCGTTCACCAGCCGTTGGGCAGACGAGCGAACCTCCTCCTGAATGGCCGGCCTTTCGGTCGTCAGCACCGAGTCGACGTCGCGATGCGCCACCCGCCGCGCCATCTCCGACTCCACCGCCGAAGTGAGAATCCGCGGCACGTCCTGAGCCCGGAACAAGTACTCGGCCGGAACGCCGACCGAATACTGCACCACCGTCCGGATATGGATAATGTTCTGGTCTCCGGTCAGGAACTGCGAGACGAGCGGATCGAGGCGCCCCAGGACCGCATCGGTCACGTCGCCGCCAACTACCAACCGTTGGCGCTGCTGGACCTTCAGCTTCGTCACACTGTCCACCGGCCACGGCAGCGCGTAGTGGATGCCGGGCAGCATCCGCGGTTCCACCACGCGGCCGAATCGCGTCACCACCGCCTGCTGATCGGCAGGCACGATGTAGACGCCCGACACGATCCACAGCCCCGCCAGCCCGAGCAATACGCGCCGGGCCGACCAGCGCCGCGTCGCCACGGGCCGCCGCGCCGGAGAAACGGGTTCCGGCGCCGAAGCGGACGGAGGCGGTGCGGGCTGGTGCAGCAAACTCACTGGGCGTTCTCTCCGCGCATCAGCACCTTTAGCAGTTCGGAGTCCGAACTCAGAATGGCGGTCGTCTTGTCGTCGAAGATCTTCTTGTACGACTCCAGCGTGCGTAGCAGCTTGTAGAACCGCGGATTGCGCGAGTACGCCTGGCTGTAGATCCGCGTCGATTCGGCGTCGCCCTGGCCCTTTATCGTCTCGGCCTCCTTGTACGCCACCGAGAGGATCTCCTCGCGCTGGCGGTCGGCGTCCGCGCGAATGCCGAGCGCCTGCTCTTCGCCCTCGGCGCGATACTGGCGCGCGATCCGCTCCCGTTCGGCGCGCATCCGGGCGTAGACGCTCTGCTTGTTCTGCTCGGGCAGGTTCAGGCGCTTGATCCGCACGTCGACGACGCGGATGCCGTACTGGCCGAGCGCGGCGCGCCCGGTCGCCTCGGCGAGACCGTCGAGCATCGCCGATGTTTTGACCGCTTCCGGCGCCGGAGCCACCAGCGATTCCAGGTCGTGCGTGCCGAGCGACGCCGACAGCCCGGACCAGACGATGTCGTGGAGGCGCATCTCGGCCGCCACCGGATCGCCGACCGTCTCGACGAAGCGTTGCGGGTCCTCGATCCGCCAGGCGACGTAGGTTTCGACGACAAGGTTCTTCTTGTCTCGCGTCAGGAACTCCGACGGCCGCGGATTGTAGACCCGGAGGCGGCGGTCGAAGTAGCTCGCCGATTGGAAGAACCACTTCGCGTGCAGGCCGGCCTCCGTCACCGTGTACAGGGGCCGGCCGAATTGGGTGACCAGCACGAACTCGGTTTCGCGCACCGTGTAGAACGTCTGCCAGAGGAACAGCGCGCCGAACAGGACGGCGAGGACCGGGGAATACCGGCGCCACTCCACCGGCGCGGCGGGGTGAGGATGAGGATGGGAATGATCGTGATGGTCGTGGTCATCGTCGTGATGATGAGGGTGCATGTGCATAACGCAAACTCCTATGGGACCATCTGCCGTGGGTTGAAAATCCCCGTTCCGGCGTCTTCGAACAGCCAAAGCTGGCGCCGGTCCTTCGAGGAATCGAGGATCATCTTGTTCTTACCAGGGAGGACTTCCTCCATGGTTTCCAGGTACAGCCGCGACTCCGTGGCCGCCGGGGCGGCGCGGAACGCGGACTCCGCCTGGGTGAAGCGCGCCGCGTCGCCTTCGGCGCGGCTTTGGCGGCCGAGGCGGTACCCCTCGGCCTCG